>JBDTLT010000056.1:0-26552 GCA_039934635.1 Acidimicrobiales bacterium | reverse complement strand
ACTTCCCCATCTCCGGCGGTGGTATCAACAGCAGTGCGGAATCGCTGATTACAAATAACGACACCGGCAAGCGCAAGATCGAAGGCACGATCACGAAGGCGGCCGCAGTCCTCTCGAAGGAAGCCGTCCCCGCGGATGCGCCGGTTGGCGCCCAGCGAGGTAAACCGATCTACTTCGTGAGTATCAATGTCGGTGGAAAGATCATCACGTTGGCTCACTCGGATGTCGACAATTCCGGCAAGCCCAATGGGGGCGGTCTATGGTCTGCTGTCGACTCAGCCAGTGCACAAGCGACGAGCTTCCCTCAGAACACGTCGTATCTAAAAGCATTCCTCAATACTGATGGCATGCAACAATCGCGCGACTGCGCCGCGTAGCTGACGTCGGTCAATCGAACCAGATCGCGTGAAGCGGGCACGGGTGGCAGTCCAGTGGTGGTGTGCGCTTCTAAAGCGCCGATCCGCGGTCGAGCTGGAGGGCGGGACGGATCTCTGTCCGACAGCGACGGCCTTGCATGGCCGTGTGTCGTCGGTCGAGACGGTAACCGCCGCATCGTCAATCACGAACGGGTGAATTGGCGCGCGCGGAGTGCGCCCTCATCGTAGGGAGTTTCATTGTCGTGATGATTGGCTACCTCTCGTCCAACGTGTGCAGCGCGGAGCGTGGATTCGCGGCGACGTTCATGACCCGAGAGGAGAAGTTATGAGTGATCAAACGACGACTGTGAAGGGCCTCATCAAGACGCTCGAAGACGGTCGCGACGGCTTTGCCAAGGCCGGCGAGCGTTTACAAAACGACTCAGCATCGGATGTGAGCCGCAAGTTTCAGGAGTTCAGCTCGCGACGCGGCGCCATGGCGGACGAGTTGCGTCGCGGCGCCGGTCTGTCGGACTACGCGGTCGAGGATGGAACGGTGGCCGGTGCGGTGCATCGCGGTTGGATCGCTGTCAAGGACGCGTTGACCGGCGACAGTCCGTCAGCGGTCATCTCGGCCGCGGAGCAAGGCGAGGACCATGCGAAGTCGAAGTTCCGTGACGCGCTGGAGGACAAATCGCTCTCAGCTGACGTCCGCGCCATCGTGCAACGCCATGCGGTCGAAGTGGAAGCGGCTCACGACTACGTGAGTTCCCTCAAACACGCCAACCGATGAGTCGCGGTTGGTCTGCAGTAGCGGTCTCAACCCGCTGACGCAGCACTGAGTCGCGAAAGAAGCCCTGCACCGCGCAGGGCTTCTTTCGCGTAGCTTCTAGGTGGTGCCCGGCAGCCGGACGGGGGCGTCCGCCTCAGCCGAGCGTGTAGGTCAACGAGGTCAGCGTGTTGGGCACGGTGCGAAAGCACGACAGCGGCGAGGGGCATTTGCCTTGATAGAGGCCGTTGGTGTCGGCCGCGGCTTTGAACCCGTCTGGATTGGCGGTCACGACTACTTGTTGAAGGTTTGTCGCGAGCCAGGTCTTCGAGCTGCTGAGAGTCCCCTTTCCCCCGGCTAGGCCGGCGGCGTCGAAGGTGCCCTGCTTGAACACGGCGTCTTGGAACGTCTTCTTGGTGAGATTTGCACCGGCGCCGGCGATGCCTGCTTTCACGATGTTCATCTGGTCGCATTCGAAGTAGCTCTGGTCCATGTCGAGCTGTTTGCCGGTGCCATCTTTGAGGCCGGGGTAGGGCACTCCGGGATTGCTCTTGGTGATCGCGGGATAGCCCTTGCCGATGGAGTCTGCGGCGGCGTAGGTCGCGTCGAAGTCCTTGCGGCACTGCGCTTCGAACGGCGAATCGCTCTTGATGGTGCCGTTGGTGTCGATGCGTACGTTGTCCCAGTGAGTCACGCAGGGCGCGCCGTTGACTGGGGCGGGGAGTTGGCCGGCGGAGAACGCGGCGCACATGCCGCTGCTGATCTCGATGATGGCGTAACGCAGGTCGAGTCCGGACTTGGTCGCTTCGGGAGGAAACACGCTGAAGTTCGGGAAGGGCATGGTGTCGATGACGTAGGTCGCGCCGGCGGCTTTGATCTTTTCCACGGCGAGGGTCACGTTCTTGTTGGCGTCGGCCGTGGGGATGTTGGCGGTTCGGATCGCTTCGCTGAACACGACGTTGACGCTGGCGGCTTTCAGGACCTTGTCGATTTCGGTGAAGGCATCAGTGGCGAAGTCGAAGTCGCTGCGCAACACGGCGACCTTGGCGCCTTTGGGTAGGAGGTTCGCGTCCTTGACGAGTGCTTCGGCGCCGGCTCGGGCGCCGGCCGCTCCGGGCGGCGCGAGCCCGATCCAGTTCGACCCCATGTCTTTTGCTTGTTTCGAGCTGACGGCGTCGATACCGATGAACTGTGTCTTGCCGTCGACGGTGATGCAGGGGATCGAGTCGGCGGGGTAGCCGACACCACTGATCACCATGAAGACCTTGGCGTCGATGATCTCTTGGCAGGCTGTCTGGTAGGTCTTCGGGTCGGCGGGATTCCACGTCACGAGTTGTGAGGTGAGAGTTCGTCCGTTGATCCCGCCGGCCTTGTTCCACTCGTCGAGGTAATGAGTGATACGGCGGGCGTTTCCTTGCGCCGAGTCCTCGGGCACGCCCTTGATCGCACCGGCTTTGACGAGACCCGAAAGATCGGCTTGCAAAATCGCGATCTTGATCGTCGTCTCGGTCGCGCCGGTGTCCGACGCGGTGTTCTTCGCCACCGTCGACGTCGATGTCGAGTCGACAGTTACCGTTGTCGTCGCGCTGCTCGCGGCGTTGTCGTCCCCGCACGCCGCGCCGACGAGCCCGAGCGCGACCAATACCGCAGCCGCGCGCACGTTGTAATACTTCACGAGATCCCCCAACTTTGTGATGTGAGCCTTGGCTGTTACTTCACCAGCGCAAGGCGGTCTCTTCGGTCAAGCGCGCAGCATCGCTACGCGACTTTGGCGCACGGCGTGTTGCGGCCGGCAGTCAGACGGGTCAGCCGCCGCTCCGCCGGGTAGAAGTCGTTTGGTCCCATGTGCGTCGTCTGGTGTTCGTCCCAGATCACCACGTCGCCGGGCAACCATCGGTGGCGGTAGTGGAACGCCGGGTTGTTCACGTGTGCGAACAGCATCGCCAAGAGGCCGGTGCTCTCACTCGTAGTGAGTTCGTCGATGCGCGTCGTATATCCGGGGTTCACGAACAACACCATGCGACCCGTGTACGGATGTGGCCCGGTGATCGGATGTCGGTTTCCGTCGAACTGCGCGCGGGCGCGATTTGCCGCGTCGTCGCCAAGCGTCCGGCGCATCTCGAACCAGAATTTTTCGCCGGCCTCGTGCAGCGCCATGAGACCTTCGAGCATGCCCTTGAGTCGGCTCGACATGGCGTCGTAGGCCGCGGCTGCGCTGGACCAGATCGTGTCACCGCCGCGCGGTGGGACGACCTCGGCTCGCAGCACTGCGAGATCGGGAATCTCACGATTGAACGAGTAGTCGACGTGAAAGTTCTGGCTGTCCTGGGGCGGTTTGTTCGCGTCATTTTCGACGATCCCGAACGGATCGCCCTCGCCCCGCAGGAACTCCTGTACCGGATGACCATGCACCGGACCGAGGCGAGCGGTGAAGGACAACTGGTCCTCCCGCGACATCGTCTGATCGCGAAAGACGAGCACACCGTGCTCGTGCAACTCGGCGCGGATCCGGCCCACTTCGGCGTCGTCGATCGCCGTCAGCTCGACCCCATCGACCTGCGCGCCCACGCTGCTGGTCAGTCGACTTACCCGCATCCGAAGGCCCCCCATGCTTTCATTAAACAGTGTTCAATGAAAGCATGGAGATGCAACTTCGTCAAGAACTTTCGCAAACCGGCCGGGTGTGGCGGGTCAGCAAAACCCGCCTGCCGCTTGCTCCAGGCCGTCGAGTGTGAGGCCGAGCAGATGTTCGAACAGGGCGTCAGTGTCGATGATCTCCGGCTGATCGCCCAACGAGACTTGGTAACGCCCGGGCGCGATCGGTTCGTGGTGGGTGGACTCGGTCACTCCTTGCTCGACGTAGAAGAAGCCGAGCGCCAGCCATACCAATGCACGCCAATGCAGTCGTGCCGCTGGTTCATCGAAGCCGAACTCGCGAATGATTGCGATGCCCTCGGTGCTATGACGGGCGCTCGCGGTTGGCCGGACTTTGCGCCCGAGTGCCACCAACACGGGATGGTCACGCCAATAGTCGTGCAGGATTCGCACATGACCCGCCAGACGCTCTCGCGGCGTCCCCGACGACGCGGCATCCCAACTCGGTTCCAGCCCGACGCTGTCCATGACCCCCGCGAACAAGTTCTCCTTGTTGGGAAAATGCCAATACAACGCGCCCGGGCTCACGCCGAGATCAGTCGCCAGCTTGCGCATCGAGAACCATTCGACACCGTGGTCTTGCATGAGTCGTAGCGCCGCGGCCACGATGTCCGATCGAGACAGGCCCGCTCCGCGACCACCCGGGCCGCGGCCCTCTTCTATCGACACGCCCGTCCTCTCATCGACAACTCAACGCACGCCGCGCCACGATGGCGCGTGCCTCCCAAGCCTATGGGTGATCGCAACGAGCGTGCTGCGGCGCACCCGGCCCTTTGCGGACGGGGTAATACAAGTGCAAGTCCGACGCGCGCTCTTCCTGCGCAAAGTCCAATATCGCGCAGACCCTCACGAGGCGACCGCGAAGCACAAGCGATTCCAGAGACTCCAAGACTGAACGATTTCGGCCCTTTGGCACGGTCAGTTTGGTGATGCTCGTGACGGTGGGCGGATCGCCTCCACGTATCACGTCCTCTACGAGCCTAAGCACCAGTTCATCGTTGTCGACCGCGCCGGGCATGTGTAACACCAACCGTCTGGCTCAGAGCGAGCACGTTGTCGAATGGACCTGACGCCGGTCTCGTTCTCGCACGGCGCCCAACCGTGCTACCCAACAACGACGAACAGAAACTTGAATCGCAGAGGGTCGCTTCTCGAGTCGGTTGGGTGATTCTTCGCGCGGCACGTTTACTCCGCGGTGACGTGGGAAACGTTGGGCCCACACGACACCGGGAGGTTGACTATGACGAATACGTTGCAGCAAACGCAGAGTGATCCGCCCGGCGCGGTGAGCGAAGCGACATCGACGCTCGTCGAAAAGGCGAGCGACGTCGGGTCCACGATTAGCGACCAAACGCGCAATGTCGCGAACGACGCCAAAGATCACGCCCGACAGATCGTGGGCGAGTCACGCGAGTCGCTGCGTTCGGAGGCGTCGACCCAGGCCGCCCGACTGGCGACAACAATGCGCGAAATCGGCGGCCAACTTCGCTCGATGTCACAAAGTCAATCCGGGGGCGGAATGGCGGTTGACGTGAGCCGCCAATTGAGCGACGCCGCGAACCGTGCCGCGGAGAAACTCGACACCGGAGGGATCGACGATGTTCTCACCGACCTCAAGCGATTCGCCCGACGTCGACCAGGGTTGTTCCTCGCCGGCGCCGTCGGTGCGGGTTTTGCTGCAGGGCGGTTGCTCAAGGCAGCGGACACGCACTCGTTGATGGAAGCGGCGCACACCTCGAATGACGAACGGGCAACGCCGGCGGCTCCGGCGCTGGCACCTCCGTCCTTCGGTATCGCAGAAACGATTCAGTGATGTCCGACGTCGATCTCTCATATCGGGGCGCCGAAGTCGCGCCCGACGATCCGACCAAACCTCTCGAGGCCGAGAGTTCCCTTGGGGAGCTGCTGTCTCGATTGACCACTGATTTCAGCGGCCTCGTCTCAACGCAAGTCGAGCTGGCCAAAGTCGAGATCAAAGAGGAGGTGGCACAGGCCGGTAAAGGCGCGGGGCTGCTCACGGGAGGCGGACTGGCCGGCTATCTGGCGGTGACGTTCTTGTCGTTTGCCGCTGCGTGGGGACTGGATGAGGTCATGCCCGCGGCGATTGCCTTCCTGTTGGTCGGGCTGGCATGGCTGCTCATCGCCGGCGTGCTGTATGCGACCGGCCGCAAACAACTACAGGCGGTGCGCGTCGCACCGCAAACCAAAGCCGCTATCAAGGAGGACGTGCAATGGGCCAAACAGCAGAAGAGCTGAGAGGACAACTCGCGGATCAACGAACCGAGATCGGTCGCGATCTCGACGCCATCGGTGATCGGGTAAGCCCTCACCGCATGGTCGAGCGAAAGCAAGCTGCCGTGCGCCAACGCTTCAGCGGTGTCAAGGACCGCGTGATGGGCTCGGCCGAAACGTCAGTGGATGCAATGCGCGATGCCGGGGCCTCCGCTGCAGCATCGCTGAGCGATTCCGCCTCGTCTGTTGTAGACGGAACTCGCGGCGCCGCCGAGGGCAACCCGCTTGCAGTGGGACTGATTGCCTTTGGCGCGGGGCTGGTTGCCGCGGCGGTGTTTCCCGCCACGCGCGCCGAGCGAGATATTGCGGCGCGCGCACAACCGATACTCGAGAAGGCCGCGTCTGAGGCAGTGCCAGCAGCTCGACACGTGATGGAAGAACTCGAACCCGCCGCACATGAAGCAGTCGCTGATTTGCGCGATAGCGCGAAAGATGCTGCCTCGAGCGTGAAGGAACAGGCTGCCGGTTCCGCAGCGGAGTCCAAGCAAGCAGCGCAGCGTGCGGTTCAATCGTGATGCTCGCGCCGCAGCGGTCGCGCAGCACGTTAAAGATGAGGCTTGTAGTTGGCGCTGCGACCGCACTGCTTGCGGTCGCAGCCGCCGCCTGCGGTGACGATACGGCTCAGCCCACAGAAGACGGAGCGACGACGACGACGACGTTGAGCACGACCAACGGAACGGAGATCGATCGGTCCGGAGTGCCACCGGGAGCGGCACCCGGCGATGGCAGCGGGCAGGGTAAAACTCCCGAAGGCAATTCCAACTCGGGGGACAGCCCTACGTCGAGATGATTCCTGTCGTTAGGCGTTTCGAATCGGACACGTTGGCATTGGTGCCCGCCGCTCCATAGGGCGCGGGCTCTTGTGATGAGAAGGATGCAGTGATGGCGAAGGCGAAGCCTCGAACGAATTCAACGCGGGTGGCCAAGGATCAGCAAGGCCGGCGCGGTCGTCTCACGACGAACGAGGCGCGTCAGCCGATCCTCGCGCCCCGAACGAGCAAGGTGCCGGCGCAAGACAGCGACTTCTTGACAACCGCACAAGGCCAACGGCTCGCGCAGACGGATGACTCATTGAAGGTGGGCAGTCGCGGGCCCACGCTGATGGATGACTTCCACCTGCGCGAAAAGATCACGCATTTCGACCACGAACGAATTCCCGAGCGCGTGGTGCATGCACGGGGTACGGCGGCGCACGGAGTCTTCGAGTCCTATGGGACTGCGGTCGACATCACCACCGCGGACTTTCTTCAGCCCCGGCGCGTCACGCCCGTCTTCACTCGCTTTTCGACGGTGGTGGGCTCACGAGGTTCGGCCGACACCGTTCGCGACGTGAGAGGGTTCGCGGTCAAGTTCTACACCGGTGAAGGCGTCTTCGATCTCGTGGGCAACAACATCCCGGTGTTCTTCATTCGTGATGGGATCAAGTTTCCCGATCTCATCCACGCGGCGAAGCCCGAGCCCGACCGGGAGATCCCGCAAGCGCAGACTGCACACACGACGTTCTGGGATTTCGTGTCGATGCTGCCCGAGTCACCGCACATGTTGATGTGGGTGATGTCCGATCGTGCCATCCCCCGTTCCTACCGAATGATGGAGGGCTTCGGCGTCCACACCTTCCGTCTGGTGAATTCAGCCGGCCAGACCAACTTGGTGAAGTTCCACTGGAAGCCGGTCCTTGGTGTGCACGGGCTTGTCTGGGACGAGGCGCTCACGCTCAACGGAGTGGATCCCGACTTTCATCGCCGCGATCTGTACAACGCGATCGGTGCCGGTGCGTTCCCCGAGTGGGAACTCGGCGTGCAGGTCATGCCCGACAGCGAGGATCAATACTTCAACGGAATCGACTTGCTCGACTCGACGAAGCTGGTACCCGAAGAACTGGTACCGGTGCAGCCGATCGGACGCATGACGTTGAACCGCTGCCCGGCGAACTTCTTCGCCGAAGTCGAGCAAGTCGCATTCCACGTCGGTCATCTCGTCCGGGGCATCGAGGTAGTCGATGATCCGCTGATGCACGCCCGGATGTTCAGCTATCTCGATACGCAGCTCACGCGGCTCGGCGGACCGAATTTCTCGCAGATCCCCATCAATCGACCTCATGCGCCCGTGAACGACAACTTCCGCGATGGTTTGCACCAGCACGCAGTGCATCAGGGCAAGACTCCGTATCTCCCCAATGCCGTCGGTGGCGGTTGCCCCTTTCTCGCCGGTGACGAGGACGGTGGCTATATCCACGTGCCGCGAATGATCCAAGGCGCAAAGGTTCGCGAACGCGGGCCCGACGACGAGTACGCGCAGGCAACGCTGTTTTGGAACAGCATGAGTGAGCCCGAACAGGATCACATAGTCGACGCCTACACGTTCGAGCTCGGCCACGTCGAGGTCCCGGCGGTAGTCGAGCGCATGGTGATGCGTCTTGCGTTGATCGACTTGGAACTTGCCCGGCGTGTGAGCATCGGTCTCGGCTTGCCGGAACCGACGCTGCCCGACGACGCCGACGACGACGCTGAGCTCGCAGACCCGGATGAAGCGTCCGTACCCGATGCCACCGGTGGCGTCGAAGATTCACCCGCTCTCGCGATGGTCACCGACAACGCCTATCCGGTGGATGGACGCATCGTGCAGATTCTCGCCAACGATGGATGCGATCTCGCCGGCATTCGAGCGCTGCAGGCCGCACTCATTGCGGCAGGCGCGGTCCCACACGTCGTCGCCACCCACAAGGGCGCGATTGCGGGACCGGGACGGCGGCGCGATGCCCTCACTGTCGATCGGTCGTTCCACACTGCCAGTTCCGCCGAAGCCGATGCGATCGTGGTTGCTGCCGGCGCCGGGCTCGCCGATAACCCGGCGGCTCTCACTTGGGTGCAAAGCGCCTACCGACACTTCAAGCCCATCGCAGCCTGGGGCGACGGCGAAGACCTACTCGTCAACGCCGGTATCGACACGGCCGGGACCGGCGTAGCGGTGGCGCCGAAGGCGAACACCAAGTTCGCCAAGACCGTCGTTGCCGACCTCTCGGTACATCGCCACTGGGAACGCGCGGCCACCCACCCCACTCGCGACCCGGAACAGGTGGCCTGAAGATGCCAAACGGAATTGACCTCATTCTCGCCGATCACCGCAGTGTCGAAGCACTCTTCGAGCAATTCGACCAGACCGCCGACGCAACGGTCATCGGCCAGGTGATCTGCGAACTGAAGGCGCACGACGACGCGGAACAGGCCGTGCTCTACCCGATGGTGGGCAAGATCCTTGGCAACGCCGACATGATCATGCGCTCTTCGGTCGCCCATTCCGCAGTGAAGAAGCAGATCGACACGCTCACGACGCTCGAAGGCCGGCCACTCGTCGACGCATTCAAGGGGCTGCGCACCATCGTGCAAAAGCACGTCGCCGACGAGGAGAAGAACATACTTCCCGCGCTCGGCAACGCGGCGACTCCGCAGCAACTCGAAGAGCTCGGAGCCCGGATCTTGCAAGCGAAGCAACGGGTTGGTTGAGGTTGCGTGAAGACTCGAGATGACCCCGCAGCATGGCCGGCTGAGCGCATCGTCACCGTGTCTGGCACACAAATCCCGGTGCGCGACTCGATGGAGGGCCATGGGCGTCCTCCAGTTGTGTTGCTCCATGGTTTGAGCATGACGAGCGATGCGTGTTGGCACGGCACCTACGCGCCACTCGCCGAGCACCATCGCGTCGTCGCGTTCGACTTGCGGGGCCACGGGTGCGGCCTACCGGTCCGCGGCCGATTCTCATTGCAAGTATGCGCCGAGGACGTGCTCGCGGTTGGCGATGCGCTCGGTCTCGGTCGTTTCATCGCGGTCGGCTACTCGATCGGTGGCTTGATCGCGCAAACGCTGTGGCGCCGCGACCCCGATGCGCTCGACGGCTTGGTCCTGGGCGCGACTGCGCACTTCCCGTTGACTCCGGTCGAGTGGGCGCTCGGCGCGGCTCTGCAGGCGGCCGCCAAATTCGACGCGCGGCCGTGGATCGCCGCCATCGACGTACCGGCCGCGGTGGTGATCACGACTCGTGATGCGGTCATCATTCCGTGGCGACAACGAGCCCTCGCCAGTGCGATACCGGGCGCAACCAGCCACGAGGTAGGGGCCGGTCACCTTGCCCCCATCCGCCACCCCCAACGGTTGGCGCGCGGGATAGTGAGCGCGTGCGACTCGGTCGTCCGCGCGAGAGCCGTCGTGTGAACCGCGACTCGGTCTATGCGGCGCTGTGTCGCATCGTTGGTTGCGGCGATGTCGCGTATGCCGACGACGTCGCGGACGAACTACGCCAACACAGTGAAATGCATCTCGACGATGCTGTGGTGGGCGAGTTTCTCGACTCACTCGTGAACGCCGGTGTGGTCACGGTCGTGCCCGTCGATCAGACCGATGGAAGCCCGTCTCGCCGTGCGTATGGGATTCCCCAGAACAGTCTCTGAAGTGGCGTATCGACGCCTGCCGAACAGCTGTGTCGACTTCACCGCGTCGTGATCGCCGTGGGAACAACCATTTTCTGGGCGGGCGTCGCGCGACTAGAAGCACATCGCCGGATCAGTGGCAGAGTGGCTGGGTAGTGCACTTCGCTGCGGTCATGCTGCCCAACTGGAGAGGTTCGTTCACATGAGAGTCTGGCCGGGTTCATCGCTTCCGCTCGGGGCTTCCTTCGACGGCGTCGGTACCAACATTTCGTTGTTCTCCGATGTTGCCGAGGCGGTCGAGCTGTGCCTGTTCGACGACGAGGGGAATGAAGAACGCGTTCTCCTGCCCGAACGTTCGGGGTCGGTATGGCACGGATACTTCCCCGACCTGCCGGCGAACACGAAGTACGGCTTTCGCGTGCACGGGCCGTGGGACCCGTCCAACGGGCATCGTTGCAACCCGGCCAAGCTGTTGCTCGACCCCTACGCCCGGGCGATCGAGGGGACCTTCGATTGGGGTCAATCGCTCTTCAGCTACGACTTCGCTGACCACGACAAGCTCGACACGTCGGACAGCGCGCCGCGTTCACCCCGCAGCGTGGTGGTGAACCCCTTCTTCGACTGGGCCACCGACCAGCCGCTGTCGCTGCCATGGTCGGAAACCGTCATCTATGAAGCGCACGTCAAGGGCGCGACGATGCGGCACCCGCATGTCGACGAGGACCTCCGCGGCAGCTACGCGGGGATCGCCCATCCGGCCTTTGTCGATCACCTCAAGCGTCTGGGCGTCACGACGCTCGAGTTGCTGCCAATTCACCAGTTCGTCCACGACGCTCATCTTGCCGAGCGCGGCTTGAACAACTATTGGGGCTACAACTCGATTGGCTACTTCGCGCCCCATCACGAGTACTCGCATCGCCACGGCCAAGGGCAGCAGGTTCAGGACTTCAAGCAGATGGTGAAGACCCTGCACCAAGCCGGCATCGAAGTGATCCTTGACGTCGTCTACAACCACACGGCCGAGGGCAATCACCTAGGCCCGACGTTGTCGTTCAAAGGCATCGACAATGCGGCGTACTACCGACTCGTTGCCGATGACAAGCAGTACTACATGGACTACACCGGCACGGGCAACACGCTCAACATGCAGAACCCCTACGTCTTGCAACTCGTCATGGACAGCCTCCGCTATTGGGCAACGGAAATGCACGTCGACGGCTTTCGGTTCGACCTTGCGTCGACGCTCGCACGGAGCCTGCACGAAGTCGATCGACTCTCCGCGTTCTTCGACCTCGTCCAGCAAGATCCGATCGTGAGCCGCTTGAAGTTGATCGCCGAGCCGTGGGACGTCGGCGAAGGTGGCTACCAAGTGGGCAACTTCCCCCCGCAGTGGGCCGAATGGAATGGACGGTACCGTGATTGCATTCGTGACCACTGGGCCGGCACGCCTCGAGGCGTCGGCGAATTCGCCTATCGCATCACGGGGTCGAGCGATCTCTACGAAGCGGCCGGGCGCAAGCCGCACGCAAGCATCAACTTCGTCACCGCGCACGACGGGTTCACCCTGCGCGATTTGGTGAGCTACAACGAGAAGCACAACGAGGCCAATGGTGAGCACAACAACGACGGCGAGAGCCACAACCGGGGCTGGAACTGCGGCGCCGAAGGGCCCACTGACGACGAGACGATCAACGAGCTACGCGCCCGTCAGCAACGCAATCTGCTCACGACGCTGATCCTGTCACAGGGCGTGCCCATGATCCTCGGGGGTGACGAAATCGGGCGAACGCAACAGGGCAACAACAACGCTTACTGCCAAGACAACGAGGTCTCGTGGTTCGACTGGGACAATGCCGATGAGAGCCTTTGCGAGTTCGTGTCGGCGGTGATCGCCTTACGGCGCGACCATCCGGCCTTTCGTCGGCGGCAATTCTTTCAGGGCCGATCGCTGCACGGAGAAGGTTCCGTCGACCTCGCGTGGTTCAGCCCCGAGGGCGACGAGATGAACGATGACGCTTGGAACCAGGGCGACCTCAAGTCGCTCACGATCTTCATCGGGGGAAGCTCGATCGAACAAAGTGCTCGGGGTGAAGCCGTCACCGACAACAACTTCCTCTGGCTGATCAACGCGTCGCATGAACCGGTGACCGTGAGTCTTCCCGACGATCAGTGGGGCAAACGGTGGCGGGTTGTGCTCGACACGGTCACCGGCCAGGTCGGTATGCCGGCTGCCGAGATGTTCGACGCGGCGACCAAGGTGGAGCTCGCCGACCACACGACCATGCTGCTCGAATTCGTCGAGGCCGAAGCCGCCTGAAGGTTCACGACTCGTCAGGTCGCGGGCGAACGCCACCAGAGCGGTGGCTGAGTCAATCCAATGTTTGGCGAGAGAAGGTCCGAGGTTCGCGTCCCGCGAGTAGCCAGCCGGCGGTCATCGCGACGAGCGGGAGCCCGACGGCCAGCGGCAGCAACTCCGCGAACGGCAACGGTGTGAGCTTGTAGAGCTGCGAGTGGAAGCCGGCGATCAGCGCGGCGTAGGCACCCGCGGCGCCGAGCACGATGCCGAGGACGGCAAGTGCACCGGCGGTGCAGGCAGTCAGTGTGCGCCGGGTGTGGCTCGCCGCGCCGGTGGCGGTGAGGGTGCGCAAGTCGGCAGCGGCTTCGCTGCGGATCAATCCGATGGTCATGGCGACGATGGCCAAGGCGAGTAGTGCACCCGATGTCGTGGCAACGGTGCGCAACGTAGCGAGGCTGTCCTGCGTGGAGCGCGTCTCGATGGCCAGGCCGACATCGGCCGCGGCGGATCGGGCGGCCGCGATCTGTGCGGTGGTGAGTGGCTTGTCCATCTCGATCAACCATCCGGCGCGGGCAGCGACCCATCCGTGCCGGCTCAACGCGGCTTCGGTGATGAGTGCGTTCGGGGCCGAGGAGTAGGAGGGCAGGTCGACGACTTGGACACGATTACTGGCGTCGGGCGCGGGGCCTTCGACTGATTTGGGCGAAAAGTCCAGGAGCGTGACCTCGTCGGTACGCGTCGTGAGCAGATCGGTGTCGGCGTTGATCGTCGCGGGATCGATGTCGTAGTGCGCGAGTAGCTCGGGAGTAGCGATGAAGGGATAGCTGACAAAGCGGAACGAGTGGGGATCGGTTTGCACCGCCTGCGCGACGGGCTCTCGAATGGTCGCGTCGGTCGGATTGCGCGCAACGTCGAGCGTGTACATCGTCGGTTTGCCGAGTGTCGCCGCGACGGTCGCGGCATGCGTATCGAGCGAGGCCCGTTCGGCGGCGGTCAGATTCGGGTCGGTCGCAGTCCGCACTTCGCCGACGCGGATGACGAGTTGCCGGCTCGACAGGTTGCCGTCGTCGGCGCGGTATTCGTTGGCCTGCGCAATGCCGACGACGGAGATGGAGATACCGAGACCGAGTGTGATTGCCGCCAAGGCGGCGGCCGAACGGGCTTGATAGCGAACGAGGTCGCGCAACGCGAGCCTCGCGGCGAACGGCAGCCGCGCCGCCGGCACCGCCAACCCCCGAATCGCCGCCGGTGCCGCGAAGACCACACCGATGACCGCGCCCAGCATGCCGAAGACGAGAACGACGGGCCGGACGGTGGTATCGGTGGGGTGGGCCGCGGCGATGCCACCGACGCCGAGCCCCAACAACGCCAAAGCGACGGCCAGCGACCGGCGCACCGGCCGTGGACGCGTCGGTCGCGCCGACAGCGCAGCCATCACCGGCATGCGCGACAGGCTGCGCGCCGGCCACCACGCGGCGGCCGTCGCCATGACGATCGCCAGCAACCCGCACTCGATGATGAGCGACCACGGCAGATCGAAGCGGCCGAGTCGATGATTCGCCGCGCTTTCGACGGCAGAGGTGGCCAGTACTCGTGCGGCGACACCCAACACGGTGCCGATCAACGCCGCGACTGCACCCACGAACGCGCCGTTCGCCAACATCACCAGACGCAGATGGCGCTCGGTGGCCCCGATGGCCGACAACAGACCGAGTTGTCGTTGGCGGCGCTGCGCCACGACGACGAATCCCGACGCCGCGACGAGGCCGACCAGTGCCATCGCCACCGTCGCGGCAATCAGGACGAGCACGGCGACGGGACCGTCGCTGCCACGGGACATCACACCGAGGTGAAACTCAGTGTTGGCGTCCGATGCCGCGGGCGGGCCGGATCGCGGGGCGAGGTCTCTGTTGTCGAAGAGCAGCGTGATCGAGTCGACGACGGCGTTGTCATCGGGTGCGGTGAGCGCGAACTCGTCCTTGAGATCATTCGGATTTTCGACCTCCCCGACGATTGCCCATTCGACGTCGTCCAACACGATGCGATCACCGACCTGCGCGCCGAGGAGATCGGCGACCGAGCGCGTGAGCGCCAACTCGTTGGCCGCGACCGGGTAGCGACCTTTGCGCAACGCGAGCAGCGGGCTACCGAAGGTGCCGTTCGGATCCTGCGTGCGGAGATCGAGCGGCTTGACCGAACCGGGGAGCGAAACCGACCGGTGCCCGATGGTCTCGACCGTGCCAAAGCGCGCTCGTGCCCCGGCGAGGTTGCCGGCCGTCACCTCGGGAGTGGTGACGTCGAACTGTGCACTCGAGTTCGCATCGCCGAAGTCATCTTGACCGAACGACGACGCATTGACCGCCATCGACGCGCCGGCCACCGCCGCGGCGACGGTCATCGTCATGAGGGCCATGAGCAAGAGTTGCTGACGCCATTCACGCTGGAACAGACGCCACGCCCAACGAACGATGGCGCGCCGCGCCGGCCCGGATGGCCCGTCGTTCTTGCTCATGGTCGCGCTCGTGGACCGGAGGTGAGCAGCGACTCAGGACCTTCGGGCTTCCCCGTCTGGTCGACCAGACGCCCATCGCGCAAGAAGACGACACGGTTGGCCCACGATGCCAATCGAGCTTCGTGCGTCACGACAACGCCGGCCGCGCCGCGCGAGCAGATCTCGCGCAACAGGCGCATGACCGCCTCGCTATTGGTCGAGTCGAGCGCGCCCGTCGGTTCGTCGGCCAACACCAGGCGGCGCTCACCGACAACCGCGCGCGCAATCGCGACACGCTGGCGCTCGCCACCGGATAGATCATCGGGATAATGCGCAGCGCGTTCGGCCACGCCGAGATCGGTCAGGGCGGTCATGGCGTGGTTGCGCGCCTCGCGGCCGTTCATGCCGTCGAGCTCGAGCGGCATGGCAACGTTTTCGAGTGCGGTGAGACCCGAGAGCAAGTTGAAGTCCTGAAAGACGAAGCCGATCGAACGGCGCCGCAACCTCGCCTTGTCCTTACGCGACATCTCCGACAACGACGCACCGGCGACGAGTACCTCGCCGGAGGTCGGCTCTTCGAGGCTGCCGGCGATGGTGAGGAGACTGCTCTTGCCCGAGCCGCTCGGGCCCATGATCGCCACGAGTTCACCGGGCGCGACCACGAGGTCGACCGAGCGCAACGCGTGCACCGACGTCGCGCCTTCACCGTAGGTCTTCGAGACTTGCCGCAATTCGAGGATCGAACTCATGAAAGTGCTCCGAGACGGGACGTGGGCACACGGCGCGCGGGATTGGCCTTGACGGGTTTGGCGGCGGGCTCATGACTGACCGGTTCGTTGCGCACCACCGGAAACCGGCGGAACCGATCCTCGGCGGCGTCGAGCCAACGCACGGCGGCCTCGATGCGGAACAACTCGGAGTCGACCACCAACGCCAGCGGCACGTCGTCCTCGGGAGCGTTCGCTTTGACGGTCGTGTAGGTCTGCATCAATTCGACCAGGTGACGACGATGCACCTGGATCACGTCGTGCACTTCGACGCCGGGCACCTGCACCGCGACGAGCACTTTGATCAACAATTCGTCGCGTGGAGGCTGTGCCACCTCGGGCGGCGTCAACAACCAATTACTCAGTGCGTGCGCGCCGGCCGTGGTGATGCTGTAGCCCTTTTGCGGCCCGTCCTCGGCGCCGTCGGACGTGACGAGGCCATCACGTTCGAGCCGTTGCAGCGTCGTGTACACCTGACCCACGTTGAGCGGCCAGACCTCACCGGTCCGCGCCTCGAACTCGTGACGCAACTGCAGCCCATACTTCGGACCTGCACTGAGCAGCGCCAATAGCGCATGTCGGACACTCACCGGTTACCTCGAATTGGTCGAAACGCGGATGGGATACGCAGTACTATACCGAGTATCTACTTGGCGGGGGTCGCGGCACGAGAAAATTCGCAGCTGGCGATCTCGCACAGATCGGTGAGGCCGATCGGCGCCCTGGTTTTGGCTAGCGTCACGCGATGGGCGACAACGTGAACCAATACGGCGCGGACATCTACACCGAGGCCGAAGGCAGCGAAGACACGCTCGCGAACCTCGGCCCGTTGCGTCCTCTCGCCGGGATCTGGGAAGGCACCCTCGGCGCCAACCAGCATCCCGTCGGTCCGGGCTCGGATATCAAGGGGCCGGTGATCGACGGCGATGAACACGACATATTCGTCGAGCGGTACGAATTGCAGCCCATCGACCCGCAGACGAACGGCCCGCAGTTGTTCTACGGCCTTCGCTACCACGTGCACATCGTGCGGCCCGGTGAGGTCGAGACGTTCCACGACCAGGTCGGGTATTGGCTGTGGGAACCCGCGGCCCGCACGGTCACCCATACGATCGCGATACCGCGCGGTCAAGTGCTGTTGGCTGCCGGCAGCGCCGAGCCCGATGCCACCGAGTTCGAAGTCACCGCGGCTATCGGCTCGGAGGACTACGGCATTTTGTCGAACCCGTTCATCAACCGCGCGTTTCGCACCGTCAGCTTCCGGATGCGCGTCACGGTGCACCACGACGGCACGTGGTCGTACGAAGAAGACACGGTGATGCAGGTCGCAGGCCGCGCGGAACTCGCCCATCACATCGACCGCAACACGCTCACGCGCATCGGTGACCCGACACCTAATCCCCTCGCGCTCGCGGCGGGCTCGGAATAGCAAGACCTTTCGAAAAGTTTGGGAGTTGGACTCATTGTTGCGCTCGAAGTCCCGATACGTGAGTGTCGCCGGCCCGGACCCCGCATGGTGCACGCCCCGCCGCGGTTGCGTGGCGGCTTACAGATTGCGGGGACAAAGTGAGCGATCTCGAACTCGGCGGGCGTCAGGGGACGATGCTGGGCCAGCCAATCGCGAGCAGTGGTCGGCGCTGTGCGAAGCGGTAAGAGCGCAACCGGTGTCCCGATGCCCGAGATCTTGCAGCGATTCCGGCTACGGGACTGGGCGCATCTCGTCGGCCCCGAGCCGGAGCATTGGGGCGGCGGGATGACCGGAGATACGTGGGCCGGTTTCAAGGCCCGCAGCCTGTTCCTTCAGGCGCGCGCCGAATGGCGGCGTGAGTCGGGGTCCGAGACCTGAGGACTATTTGAGCGAAGCGCTCGCGACAACCGGTGAGAGCAGCGACGTGATGCGCTCGATCATGGCGTCGGAGACCGGTTCACGCAAGAAGAAGAGGTTGGCAAAAATTGGCCCGGAAATCAACGAGAAGTCGCTGAGCTCACAGCGAACGCCGAACGGAAGCAGGAGCGCGTTGAAGGCAGCGAATCGATCGAGCTCGATACGGCGGAGCGCGTCGAGGCTGGTTTGATCGTGATAGGCGGACGCCGCCAGCGTCGTGAGCGCAACCCCACGTGATGGATCAGACAATGTGCTTCGCATATTCGCCAGCCACATTCGCACTGCGGCCTCGATCGAATCGGCGTCCTTCGGGTGGGCCTCGTCATAGCCGTCGAGGATGGCCTCGGCGATCAGTTTCTCTGGCGTCTGCCAATGCGTATAGAGCGTTTGACGAGCGACGCGCGCCTCGCGTGCGAGGTTCGTGAACGACACATTCGGCAACCCGCCATCGGTCAAAAGCCGGCGAGCATGGGCGAGAACGTGAAGTCGCGTTCGCGCGATCCGTGGATCAGTTCGCTCGTCGTCGATGGCTCGGCTCTCCCAGACTGCCTTGAAGCACACGCGTACTGCCCCGTATCCCAACAGTAGCCAATCGGAGGCCTGTTGATCGCGCACGCGGGACCATCGGCAACGCCGGCGAACTCAGCGCTGCTGCGCCACCATCGGCATGTGCACGAGAAGGCCGCCGTCGACGTTGAGCACATGCCCCGTGACGAAGGCCGCGTCGTCGCTCGCGAGATAGGCCACCGCGGCCGCGATGTCATCGGGCTTGCCGACGCGCGTGGTGAGGTGATGCGAGAGTGCGAGGCTTGTTGTCTCGGCGTCGTCGGTGAGGTGGCGTTCGGACAGGATCAGGCCGGGCGCGACTGCGTTGCACCGCACGCCCTGCTTGCCGTACATCGTGGCGATCGACCACGTGAGCGAGTTGAGGGCCGCCTTCGACGCCGCGTACGCGGCGCGCACGAGGTCACCGGTGAGACCTGATGCCGACGACGTGTTGATGATCGAGCCGCCGCCCGCCGCGATCATGTGCGGTAGCACGTGTTTGCACGTGAGCATCGGGCCGCGCACGTTGACGGCCATGGTCTGATCCCACAAGTCGATGCTCATGCCGATCACGTCGGTGTCGCGGCCGAGCACCTCGGCACGCGTGTCGGCAGCGTTGTTGTGCAAGATGTCGATGCGGCCATAGGCGTCGAGTGTCGACCGCACCATTGCGATGACGGAGTGTTCGTCGCCCACGTCCACCTGCATTCCGGTGGCGCGACCGCCGCGAGCCTCGATCGCTGCCGCGGCCTTGTTGGCGTTCTGGCCGTCGATGTCGGCGACGACCACCGACGCTCCTTCGGCGGCGAGTCGGTCAGCGCACGCTCGACCGATGCCGCGCCCGGCACCGACGACGATGGCGACCTTGCCCTCGAGTCGTCGAGCGGCGGCGGTCACGCGACGACCTCGAGGTGTCGTGGTCCGTATTCGAGGAACATGGGCACGAACTCGAATTCGAAGTCGTCGGCGAGTCGCAGTGTTCCCGCGGGGTAGTGGTCGAAGTAGGTCTCGAGCACGATGCGTGTCTCCATTCGCGCGATGTTGCGGCCGGGGCAAATGTGGGGGCCGAGACCGAACGACAGGTGCTCGGTAGATGGCTCGCGCTCGGCACGAAATGTCTCGGCATCTTCGCCGTATACGCGCTCGTCGCGGTTTGCCGACGCGATACCCAACACGATGCGATCGCCGGGACATATCCGTGTGCCGTCGATCTCTGCCTCGACCGCAGCTGTACGGAACAGCAACATCACCGGCGGCTCGAGCCGCAGCGATTCCTCGATGGCCAACGGGATGAGATTTCGGTTGTCGCGCAGGCGCTGCTCGAACTCGGGCTCGGTGAACATCCGGTAGAAAAGGTTGCCGATCAAGGCCGTCGTCGACAGGCTGGCCGCGAGCACACCGGCGGATTGCGTGCGCGTATCCCAGTCCGTCATCCGCAGGCTGCCGTCGTCTGCGTACAGCATGCGCGTCATGAGGTCATCGGCCTTGGGGACGGCGGCGTGTCGCAGTGCGATCTGCTCGTCCAGATAGCGGGCGAACTCGGGGAAGGCGCCGGCGATGCCTTCTCCGCGCTCGGTGCGGTTCGTGGACGGCCAGGTGCTGTGGATTAGTTCGAAGCACCACGCCGCGACCTGTTCGATGTCCTCGAGGGGTATCCCGAGTACGTGCGCGCTGACCGCTTGCGGCAAGGGCAAGGTGAGCTCCTGCACCAGATCGCCGCTGCCGCGCGCGATGAGCCGCGACAATCGATCGAGCACGTAGGCTCGGGTGAAAGGCTCGGCGTTGGTTGCCATGCGCGGGCTCAACGCGGCGACGAGCGGGCGACGGATGTCGGTGTGGCGCGGCGGATCCGTCTCTCCCAAAAAGCGATCCTCGTCGGGCATCTCGACCCACGACTCGCGCCAACCTCCCGCGTTCGGCCACGATCGAGCGTCTCGGAACATGCGTTGGTTGTCGTCGTATCGTGCCACGTAGAGGTAGCCCTCCGCGGTGCGCACGATCGGACAGTCGTCGCGCATGGTGCGCATCTCGGGGAACATGGCGTGGGTTCGCTCGGAATCGAACGGGCTGAACGTCAGCTCGTCATCCGCCACGTAGACCTCCTGGATGATGGTGGGGCCAACCAGTACTCGAGCTGGTGGCGGTCAAGCCGACGATCGTAGCGAACGCCCGATCAGCGAGGGGTCACCTCGATCACCGTCGCACCGGCGGGTGCGGCTTCGCCGGGGGCCAATCGCACGACGCGCGGTGCTGCGAGGTCAGCGCCGGTATCGCGGGCGCCGCAACGACGACGGCGATGATGCCCGATCGCAGCATTCGAGGTCGGCGCATGCCAGAGAATACCGAGACGAACTTCGCGATCGGACGGCAGACTGGGTCGTGAACACAGAAGCTGGTTGGGCCAGCGACCCGAGCGGAGCCCACGAGCTGCGCTATTGGGACGGCGAGCAATGGACGCAACATGTTTCCGACGGCGGCGCGATGACGCGAGCGCCGCTCGACGTCGCATCGTCGACGAGTGAGCCGGTACCGCGCGCGACGACCCCCGACACGACCTCGGTGTCGGGTGCGCAGTTCCTCGGCCTGTTCAAGAATCGCTGGGTCATCCTGCTGCTGTTGTTCTTCGTCGGGATCCCGGCGGTCGTGGGTCTCGTGGTCGTGGTCACGCACGATTCGCCCGGCGCCGCGGTCGAGCCGTTCGACACGCCCGAGTTGGCCTGTGAGTCGTGGTGGCGGGCCAACGTCTCCGCCGCGCGCGATGGTTGGAACGATGCGAAATTGCAACGAGAGGTTGGGCGCATCGCCGACGCCACCGAGGCGACCGATGCGCCGCTTGCGCGCTACTGGCGCGCGGTCGCCGTCAACGGGGACCCCACCGTCATTCGCGAGAACATCGAACTGGCGTACCAGCGCTGCGTCCAACTGCAATGGAGGGGAGCAACCGACGCCGAACTCGCGATCATCGGCAGTCCGGCTCCACCGACTCGTTGACCCGCGTCACGATCGCGGGGGCGCCCAGTCGACGACAAACGGATCGTCGGCGAACCGAAACTCGGCGCGGCCGCGCCGCGAACCTGCGTCGTAGACCGGGTGGGCGCGGTCGCGCAGGTCGTGAATGATCACGATGTCATCGGCGGGCCGATCGGTCTCGGTGTCGGCTGAAGCTTCCATGGGACCTCCCGGGCACGTCGTACCCGGACAGCGCAGGGCCCACACCGCGATGTCGCGCCGGGACGGGTGAACGATCACTGCCCGTGGGGGGCGAGATCGAAGTCAGCGAGCAGCGCGGCGTGATCGGAAGGACGCTCGGCCCCGCGCTCGACGTGGTCGATCCAGGTGGTCACCACGCGGCGCGCCAACTCGGGATCGGCGGCGATCATGTCGATGCGCATGCCCAAGTTGCGCGAGTAGTTGAGGCCGTGATTCCACCAGGTGAAGCGCCGCTCGTGCGCTCCCCAGCGGGCCGCGTCGACGTCGACGAGGCCGGTGGCAAGTAGGTGTGCCCAAGCTTCGCGCTCGGGCACAGTGACGTGCGTGAGCCCCACGAACGCGTCGGGATGAAAGATGTCGCTATCGGTCGGTGCCACGTTCATGTCCCCGGCGAGGATGCCGTGACGCGATCGCCACCCCGTTGTACGGACCGTTGCCCGCGTAGGCGATCCCATCACGTTCCACGTCGCGACCCGGAAGTGATCCGGCGCGGGACCGCTCGGGGACATGTGGCTTCGAGCCGCAAGAGCGGCCTGCCGGCGCTCCATGCGTGCCCGCGTGCGCTCGTTCGCCGCGGCTGCCATCGCGCCTCATTCTAGAGATTGGCTACCGGGACGGCGATGTACGCCGCGTTCGTCGACGGCCTGGCATGGTGACTTGACGCAGGGAAGCGGGGTCTGGGCTCCACCTGCGGTGCTCTTGGGCGGCGAATGAGAGGCCGCCGCTTCTTGAAGGCCGGCCGACCGCGAGACCCCCTACTTCTAGCGCGTGCGGAGCGGGTTTACTAGAAGGAACCGGCGCGATAGACATTGCCGGGGGTTAAGCAGCAGCCCACGCACCTGGCTTTGGGAGTGGGACATGCAAGGTGAACCGTGGCGTCACCCCTCCGTGTTGTTGGACAAGCGCGAGGCCAATGAACTGGCCGTCGAGATCGCCCACCACAGTGGCATCCTCGCTGACGTGTGGGAGGTCCAACCCCGCCGCGACGGTGTCTCGAATCCGCGGCGCTACTACCTCGTGCTGCGCGACGCGAACCACACCGAGGTCGTAAGCCGCGACGGTTGGAACCGCTACGTCAACGATCAGCGTCTCGCACTCGATCGACCAGTGCGACCATCGGCCAACAACTGATCACAGCATCACGATGCCACCGTCGGTCGTAGGAGGTCAGCCCCGCCGGCTTCCGCACTATCAGCCGCACGCATCCTCGGCGCCGAAGCAACACGGCCGGCTACCGAGATCGCGCATCACGGCGCACGCTCGACGAACGAGACTCTCGTCATCGCTGTGTACCCCGACCAATGCTTCGACCGCACCATCTTCAGGAAAGATTGCGGCAGTCGAGAGCGAGGCATCCGTGACGCCGACTTCGCTCAGCCGCCGAACGACGGCGGTAGCGCTCGCCATCGACGAGAAGCGGGCGATCGCGTTGTGGCGTCTCAGTCCACTCCACCGAACGACCACGACATCGATCGCGCCTGCCTCGACGTGATTGATCAAGTCGGGCACCTCAGCCGACGGGCGAGTGAGCGTCGAATGCAGCATCTCGGTCCCATACCCCGACGCGGGCAAAGGAAACCGGCGCATCGTCCGTCGACTCGGTTTACTCGAGCGTCAGCTTGCGGGCGATCCGAGAAGCGGCCGAGGTCGCTTGAAGACGAGGCTGACTTTCCCCCCGGGGTTCGGCACCGCTGCCGCGAGTTCCCAACCCTGGCGTTCGTGTTGCTGGAGTTGTGCTTGCAGGGCTTCACCCGAAGCCGCGTCAGCGTCGACAACCATGACTCTGTGCTCGATATCGCTCATGACGGCTCGTTGCCCGTTTGCGCAACGGTCAAACAATCCTCGTGCGGCGCGGCGGCCGCGTCGGCCCGCGGCCGGACATTCTCCGACCCAGCAGCCTCCGGCCGATGCGGTGCAAGGTGCGCAGGGCCCACCACACGAACACGACGCAGCCGATGGCGGCCGCGATGGTGATCACCAACGTGACGCGAGGATGAGCGAACGCAAATCCGACGAGTGCGAAGGCGAGGCCATCTTCGGTCAAGCTGGCGATGATGTTGGACACCGGCTCGGGCGACACGTTGATGAGCGCCCGCAGGGATGCCTTCGCCGAATGACTCGTGAGTGCGGCGGTCGCGGCGCCGGCAACGGCGACGACTCGGTGCGGTGTCGATTCGTGCGGCGTCATCAGCAGTGCCAACGCGCCGGCACCTGTCGGGCGGATCGCAGTGTTGGCGACGTCCCACGCGCTGTCGAGATACGGGATCTTGTCGATGACGAACTCGGCGGCGTAGAGGACGACCGCCGCTGCGATCACGAATGGTTTCTGGAGCATCTCGGGGGTGTCGGCCCAGCCCGCACGTCCGGCAATGCCGAGCAGACCGATCACCGCCCACAGGTTGAGCCCTGAGGACCACCCACTTCCTGCGAGCAGGCCAGTAGGGAACATGCCTACGAGGCCGCTTTGGTCCGGGCGACCAGCAGGCACACGTCGTCGGCCGCTTCACCGGGTAGGCATTCGGCGAGGATGTGGTCGGCGAGCGAATCGAGGTCACCACCGGGCCAGGCGCCGAGACAACCTTCGAGACGCTGCATGCCGTGCGTGATCGGTTCGTTGCGCCGTTCGATCAGGCCGTCGGTGTACAACAGCAAGATGTCGCCCGCGCTCAGGTGATGCATCGTCGCGACGAAGTTGTTCGCGTCCGCGACTCCGAGTGGATAGCCGGCTGACCCGGTGAGCGTCGTGACCGTTGCATCGTCGTGGCGGATCATCGGGTACGGGTGCCCGGCGCGGCCGATCCGAAACGCACCGTCGGGTTGGATCGTTGCCACCACGGCCGTGCTGGCGATACCGCGCTGCCAAGTGCGGGCGGCCCGATCCAGCCGATCCAAGATGACGAGTGGGCTCGGGTCGACGGTCGCGAACGAGTGCGTCGCGATGCGCATCTTCGTCATCTCGTACGCCGCTTGGAGTCCGCGGCCCACGACATCGCCGACCGCCACCACCACGATGTCGCCGCTGACGGCCTGCGCGTCCCACCAGTCGCCGCCCACGTTGCCGGCTGCCGCACGATAACGAACGGCGATGTCGACGGTGGACAGCGTGGGCGGCACCATCGGCAGTACGGCGTTTTGTAGCACTTCGCCGGCATCGCGAGCGGCGATGTAACGAAGCGAGCGAGACAGTGCACCGGCAACGAGGTCGCCGAGTGTCTCGAGGTAGTCGCGTCGGGTGTCGGCGGGGGCGCGCTCTCTCCAACCGAAGTCGAGGATGCCGATGACGTCGTCGCCGTCGACGAGGGGCAGCGTCACCCAGGAGGTCGGCGTTGCTTCGCCGGCGTCCCACCGATGGTCGAGCTCGAGGTGAGACTGTACCGAGTCGTCCGAGAACACCGGTCTCCGGCTGCGGATGGCGTGGGCGGCGGCGGTGGGCAGGCTCAGATCGATCGTCGAGTAGCGCGCAAGGGCCACGGGGTAGCCGTGCGTTGCTTCGAGCCGCAGGTCGTTGCGGGCCTGGTCGATGACGCTCAGCGCGAGCGCGGTGGCGTTCAGCGCGGGCAGCGCCTGCTCGATCAGTACGCCGGCGATCTGTTTGGTGGTCAGCGTGCCCACGAAAGCCGACGCAATGTTGCGAAGCGCCAGCGCGCGTCCTTCGAGCTCCGCGGAGATATCGCGCGCCGCTCGTTCGGCGGATGCGAGGCGCCGCCGCTCGGTGAGGTCCTCGACGTAGAAGATCCATCGGAAGGGGTCGTCGCTGATCTTCGCTCCGCCGAGGCGAATCGGCACGCGATGACCGTCGCGGTGAAGGTATTCCTTCTCCCACGGCGGCATCACGCCGTCGGCGCGAAACGCCGCGGCTCGCCGTGCGTCTTCCTCGTGCCATTCCGGCGGCGAGACATCGGGGATCTTCAACGTTCCGGCAGATAGGTCCGTTTGCGCGTAACCAAGCATCGTGAGGAAGTAGTCGTTCGCTTGTGTGATGCGGTCGTTGACGCCGGCCATGAATCCGATGATGTTCGCCTCGCCGAGCTTGCCGAGGGTGGCCTCGTCTCGACGCCATTGACTGTGGAGACGGTTGATTCGATCGCGCTGGCGAACCAACGCGGCCAAGATCCGAACGACGGCGAGCATCACGATGGCAAAGCCGATCAGCGACAGCGTCTGGCCGACTCCGCTAGTGCGAAACGACCACTTTGGCGTCGTGACCACCCACCATGCGCCGAGGATCGAACAGAGCGCCGCGACAGTGCCCTGCCGCGAACCGCCCCAGATGGCGGTCACACCGACTACCGGCAGGTACCACGTCGAGGGCAGGTATTGCCGCGGATCGTCGGCCAGCCCGAGCAGCAAGGTGACGGTCAGTGGCCCGAGCAACGCGAACGCCCAACGCCCGAGATCTCGCGATTGTGACGACATCGCGATACCTCCGCTCGACGGCTGGTCGCCGATTATCGCCCTTGTGAAGTTGACATCGCCAATCGCCCGCCCGGCGTTACAAGGCCTGTGTCACCCCACTGATTCTGTTTCGGGCAGGTCTGTTTCGGGCCGGTCTGTTTCGAGCCGCGGCACCGGGGTACGTCTGCTGACGCTCGAAGTCAGCAGGGAAGGACACCGGCGTGACCGATCAACCAACACGCGCCGCACAGCGATGCCGCCGCAAGTTTCTGCGCATCTTTCCCGACGGTTTCACCGACGAGACTTACTTGGCCTGGGAGCGGGACTACAAGTGGAGTGGCCACCGCGCGTGGGTGTCAGAGATCGGCCGCAAACAAGGCTTCCGAGCGGCACTCGACGCCGGCCACGGCCGCGAGGTCGCGGCGACGGCAGCGCGGATCGAGTCGAGCCGATCGTTGCTGTTCTCG
>JBDTLT010000055.1:0-26601 GCA_039934635.1 Acidimicrobiales bacterium | reverse complement strand
GGATACGACGGTCGGTGGCCAGGTCACGGCCGGCGTCGATCCAGTACGCCCATGTTGATCCGCGCTTGCGGACGTGGCCTCGCATACCGGCGACGTTAACGGATCCGTTAGCAATCCGTTAGCAACGGGCTTTTTGGCCTTGGCGGGCGATGTTCATGGGAGCACGAAACTGCAGGTCAGCGCCGTGCCCGGGGCGGGATTCGAACCCGCAAGCCCTTGCGGACCAAGGGGTTTAAGCCCTCTGCGTCTACCAGTTCCGCCACCCGGGCGCGCACGGTCGGCGCGCCCACCGTAGTGGTTGGAGGGTGGGGTCAGGCGCTACGGCGGCGGCGAGCGCTGAGCTCGACAGCAGTACCGAGCAACACGAGCACCACACCACCGATGACCAGCGGCATGGCGTTGGTGCCAGTGCGGGCCAAGACGACGCCTTGCACCGCAGTACCCACTGTCGCCGGCGGCGCCGTCGTCGGTGCGGTCTCAACGATGCCCTGCACGCTCACCGGAATCGTGGTGGGGGCAGCGGTCGTGGGAGCAACGGTCGTCGAAGGAGCGGTGGTCGGCGCAACAGTGGTCGTCGGCGCGGTGGTCGTCGTTGTCGGCAGGCAGGGCTGCGGCACGGTCACCTCGACCGAGCGGGACTGGGGGCCGATCGGGATGATGATGTCGTTGTTCGGGCCCCAAGAGTCATCGGTCGTGGCGGTCGCCGTATAGGTCTTGCCGTCGGCCGGAACCTGGATCTTCTGCGTGAACGCGAAGTTGTTGCCCTGGTTGAACGCGTTGTTGAACGTCTGGTTGTAGCCCGACGCGGTAACCGTCAACACGACATCGTTGGTGCGATGGTCATCACCGAGATCGGTGTTCCACGAGTGCACGTCGATGGTGATGAGCGCCTGGTCAGTCGGAACTATGCACTCGGCCTTGGCCGCAATCTCGGGATTGTGTGCATCGCCGACGCCCTGGAAGATGATGAAGCCCAAAGTAACCAGCGCCCCGAACGCTGCGAACTTGGCACGCCGATTCTTGCCTAACACGGGAGCTCCTTTTAGGAACGTTTGTCGCACGAAGCGCAAGGACCTGACATCGCCTCACCTGCTCGCAGGTTTGGCTGCACTAGATGCCAGGTCAACGACAATACCTTCTGGTACGTCGCCCTACTTCGTATTCCTTACGGTTGTCGAATGTGCGCATGCTATCCCTCGCGATGCACAGACGTGAGGGTCCGTTCGGCCCAGATGTACCCGGGAGAGATGCTATGAAACGCTGCGGCGGGCAGCCAAAGGCCCCCTGAGGAGTCGGCCGGGCAGCGCACCGGTGTGCTCGTTGTCGCGCATGAGCACGCCGCCGTTGACGACCAGGGCCAACATGCCGGTGGCCTTTTGCTTGAGACGCTTGGCCCCGCCGGGGAGGTCGACGGCCGATGTCGGCAGACCAGGACTGACGCGCAGCGGGTCGAACACCGCGAGATCGGCCCGAAAGCCTTCGCGCACGAGGCCGCGGTCGGAGAACCCCCAGAGGCGGGCTGGATCGAAGGTCAACATGCGCACGGCCTGCTCCCACGTGAACGCACCCTGTTGGCGGGTCCAGTAGGCCAGCACGTGCGTGGGGATCGACGCGTCGATGATCTGGGACACATGGGCGCCGGAATCGGAAACGGCGATCACGCTCGACGGATGACGCATCAGCTCGAGCACCGCGTCGAGATCGTGGTTGGCGAACGGTTGCATGAAGTAGAGCTCGAAGTCGCGTGCGAGCGACAGATCGATGATGACGTCGACGGGCGTGGTGTTCTGCTCGGCGGCAACTTGCGCCAGGGAGCGATACGGCGGAAGGTCGGTCTCGGCGAGGAACATCATGTCCCACACCGGTGGACGCACCTCAGAGCCGATGCCATCGCGATACGGACCGTGCATCGCCTCGTCGACGAGCGCGCGCCGCATGGCGGGATCGAGCAGCGACGCGCGCTGCTGCTCGAGCGGTTGGCTACGCATCGACTGCCACGTGGGTAGGCGATCGAAGGGCAGCGCGACTTTGAACCCCATGATCGACATGAACTGGCGAGCGTGCACTTGCGCGAACATGCGCCCACCCTTGGCCACGGTGTCTTCGACGACGCCGATCATCTGGCGCCATACCGACGAGTCAGGCCCGGCCGCACCCACGACGAACGTGGTCGGACGACCTGACTCGATGGTGAGCGCCTGTAGCCGCTCGTAGTACTCACGACGCGGCTCGGCGTCGGTGTAGTGCTCTTGCGCCAACTCGAACACGCCCGTGCCCAACTCGCCCATCGTGTTGACGAGCAGGCGCACTTCGTCCCACGACGCGAGTCGCGAGGCCACCGGCTTGTCGTCGGAGGTGGCGTGGTTGTGCGAACGAGACGTCGAAAAGCCGATGGCGCCCGCGTGCAAGGCACTGCGCAACTCGGCTTGCATGGCGGCGAGATCGTCGTCGGTGCCCGCCTGCTCGAAGGATCGCTCACCCATCACATAGGAGCGCAGCGCGGAGTGCCCGATGTAGCCCGAGTAGTTGATGCCCTTGGGCAGCGCCTCGACCACGTCGAAGTACTGCGAGAACGTCTCCCACCGCCAGTCGATGCCGGCCTCCATGGCCGCGCCCGAAATGTCTTCGGCGCGCTCGAGGCTGCGGATCGCCAGGTATTTTTCGGAACTGCGACACGGCGCGACCGTGAAGCCGCAATTGCCCATGACGACCGTGCTCACCCCGTGCCACGACGAGCAGGTGCCGAGCGGGTCCCAACAGATCTGGGCGTCCATGTGCGTGTGCCCGTCGATGAAGCCGGGCGCGACGATGTGACCCTCGGCGTCGACCTCGTCGATGCCGCGCTCGCGGATACGCCCGATGGCCGCAATGGTGTCGCCGATGACGCCGACGTCGGCCCGGTATGCCGGTGCGCCCGACCCGTCGATCACCGTGCCGTTGCGGACTACCAAGTCGTACGCCATTGCGCTCCCCTCGTTTCGTCGTGAGGCTAGCGACATCACGCCGCCACCGAGTCGGAGTCGAGCGCGGACCACAACGCGTGGCGCAACTCGTCGGCGGCCGCGCCCTGGAGCGCGTTGACGACGACGACCCCCTCGATCATGTCGGCGAGCACCGCCGGCCAGGGACGCTGGCGCAATTGCACGGCGACGGTCGATGCACCGATCGCCCGACGGGTGAGCGAGCGCTGGACGCCCTGCAGCCGGGGAGGACTACGGAACAGGGGCATGTCGAGGCCGCGCTGTAGCACAACGAGGCGCATCGCTCGGGCGGCGTGCGAAAATCGGATCGAGGTCGCTTCCATCGATGTTCATCATGCAGCGACGGTGTGACAGTCACGCTTCGCGCGTGCTGCACTACACGAGGTGACGTTCGCGTCCGGCGTCGAGCGAAGGGAACTGACCCCGCGCCGCCACCACGGCGGCCACGACGAGTAGGGCGCACGCCGCGCCGGCAACGGTTTGACGCGCCCCCACACGGTCGACCATCACGCCCATCGCCATCGCACCGATCGGTGTGCCCGCGTTGACGGTCATGAGGTAGACCGACATCACCTTGCCGCGCCACGCGTCGTCGACGTCGAGTTGGATCACCGAGTTGAGCGTCGCGTTTGCGGCGATGTGCGACGCGCCCACCGCCAGGAGCGCGAGGCCGCCCACGACGATCATCGGCACGGATGCCAGCAGCAGCATGGCGGCGAAATAGAACATGATCGCGTTGCGTACCCGGATGCTGGGACGCACGCGATTGGTTCTCGCGGTCAGGATCGGCGCGACGAGTACGGCCCCCGTGCCGATCGCCGCAGCGAGAAGGCTGGTGCGTGCGCCACTCGAGTGGTACACGCGGCGCGCGAACGGCACGACCATCATCGCCAACGGGTTGCCGACGAGGCCGAGCACACCACCGAGCACGATCGCGGTCGTGAGGCTTCGGCTCGCGCGCACGTACCGCAACGTCGACCGGAACTCACGCATCACCCGCGGCCGACTCGTGGACGTCAGCGCGGGACTCGTCGCGGGACGGCGCCACAAAGTGGTCAACACGGCGGAGTACGAGACGGTGTTGAACGCGAACACCCAACCAGGCCCGCTCAACGCGAGGATCACCGCACCGATCGACGGACCGAACGCGCGCGCCGCGTTGAACGACGCCGAATTCAAGGTCACGGCATTCGCGAGTTCGTCACGCGGCACCATCTCGGTGACGATCGACTGCCACGACGGGAGACCCAAGCCCGAAATCGTGCCGGCCATCCCCATCAACGCGACGTACATCCACGGTGAGCGCACGCCGGTGGCCCACGAGACGGCGAGCATGACCGAGAGAACCGTCGCTGCAGCCTGCGTATACAGCAGCACCGTGCGGCGTGAATGGCGGTCGGCCAACGACCCGGCGACGGGGCCGACGAACACCGTCGGCAAGGTGCTCGCCAACGTGCCGAAGCCGACCCACGTTGCTTTGCCGGTCAGCGAATCGAGCACGATCGGCACTGCGACGGTCTGGGCCATCGTGCCGGTGTTCGACAACAGCGAACTGAACCACCACACGCGGAACTCGTGATAGCGAAAGACCGACATCGCCTGCCGCTCGGCGGGTACCCCAACAGACACGGGCGTACGTTACCGAAGGACTACCGTGGCGGGCGTGTCCGACACCGAGAGCAGCGATCTCGCTTCGCTCAACGCCGACCTCGCGTCGATGAATGCCGCGCAGCGCGACGTCGTCGATCAGCTCGGCGCGAAGCGCGGCGGCCGGCCGCAGTTCGACGCCGAACTGCGCCACGAGTTGTTGCACCTGCTCGAGAGCCGGCTCGGCCCCATTCTGTCCGACCTTGAACCGGACACCACCTTCTTCGTATCCAAGCGCAAGCTGTCGATGGCGCACGGATGCGAAGCGCGTTACCTCTCGAAAGACGAGTTCGCATGGTCGGTGCCCGTTGCGCGCGGCATCGTTGCGCACAAAGCCATCGAGACGTCGATCCATTGGCGCCGAGAGCTCACTCCCCTCGTTCTCGTAGACGAATCGATGGCGCGCCTCGAAGAGGGAACCGACGAGTTCGCCCGCTGGTTGCAGGGGTGCCGTGAGATCGAGCGCGCCGAGCTGCGTTCCGAAGCCAACGAACAACTCACCAAGTTCTTCGAGTGTTGGCCACGACTGTCGCCGCGGTGGCGCCCGGTCATGGAGAGCCGCGTCCGCTACGACCTGTTCAACGAGCGCGTCACTCTGCAAGGCAAGGTGGACCTGCAACTCGGGCAGCCCGAAGGCACGATGGCGGGCAAGGTCCTCGTCGACTTCAAGACCGGGCGATTCTCACCGATGCACCTCGAGGATCTCCGCTTCTACGCGTTGATCGAGACGCTGCGCATCGGCACGCCGCCGCGCCGTGTCGCCAGCTACTACCTCGATCAAGGCCGCTTCGTGCCCGAGGATGTCACGGTCGCGATACTCGAGTCGACGGTGATGCGCGTCGTGGCCGGCATCGAAAAGATGGTGACGCTCACCGATGCCGAACGCGTGCCGCTCAAGATCACCGGTCCCGCGTGTCGATGGTGCCCGCTGCTCGATGACTGCACCGAAGGCAAGTCGTCGATTGCGACAACCGACACCGACGACGGCAGCCCGGGCGTCCTGCGCCAGCTCGGCGAACTCGACCCGCTCGACGATTGGTAGTGGCAGACTTACGCGCATGCCCTACGTGCTCGTCAGTGTCTCCGACCGCGTCGCGACAATCACCCTCAACGACCCGGCGAGACGCAACGCCATCAATCTCGCGCTCAACGATGAGCTGATCGCAGCCGTCGACGAGGCCGAAGGCCGCGATGACGTGGGGGCCATCGTCCTCACCGGCGCGCCGCCGGCATTCTGCGCGGGTGCCGACCTCGAAGATCTCAAGAACAGCCGGCATCGCGAATCGTTGGGCAAGATCTACGCCGGATTCCTGCGCCTCGCGCACACGTCGCTGCCGACCGTCGCGGCCGTCAATGGTGCGGCTGTCGGCGCCGGTATGAACATGGCGCTCGCGTGCGACGTCATCCTCGCGGCGAGGAGCGCGCGCTTCGACACGCGGTTCATGCAGATCGGCATCCATCCGGGTGGCGGCCACACATGGCGACTGCGCCGCATCACCGATCATCAAACGGTCATGGCGATGGTGCTGTTCGGCGAAGCAGTCGATGGCGCGCGAGCAGCCGAGGTCGGCCTCGCATGGCGGTGCGTCGACGACGCCGATTTGCTGGCGGCGGCGACGTCGTTGGCGGCGCGCGCGGCGTCGTTCCCACGCGAGCTGACCAGCCGCACCAAGTCCACCATTCAGCACCTGCAGGGGCTCGACACGTCAGAGGCCGCCGTGGCCCACGAACTCGATCCGCAGGCGTGGTCGATGGATCAGCCGCCGTTCATGGAGCTGGTGACCCGGCTGCAACAACAAATCTCGCGCGACAAGAAATAACGAGTCTCAGCTGACCCACGTGCCGAGCAACTCGTCTCGGCGAACCCACCACTCTTCGCACGTCAGCGCGAACCGCATGTGGTCTTCCCACTCGCCGTTGATTTCGAGATAGCGCACCGCGGTGCCCTCGCAGCGGATGCCGAGCTTTTCGACCACCCGGCGGCTCGCCGAGTTGCGCGGAATGATCGATATCTGCAGCCGATGGAGCCGGATCGTCTCGAACGCGAACTGCGCGGCGACGACGAGGGCCTCGGGGGTATAGCCACACCCGGCGCGCGCCGAGTCGATCCAGTAACCGACGTACGCGTTCTGGAACGGTCCGCGCTGCACTGACGATAAATTCATCTCGCCCGCGAAGTTGTCGTCGACGAAGACACCGAACGCGTAGCCCGCACCGAGTTGACGTTCACGCTGACGCGCGCCGCAACGAGCGAAAAACGCGGCGGAATCTTCGATGATGTCGGGTTGCCCCGGCGGACGCGTCGGCTCCCACTGCGTGAGCCACGCGCAATTGCGACGACGCACCTCGCGCCACGCATCGAAGTCGTTCGGAGTGAGCGGCCGCAGCCTGACGCGCCGGCCGTACAACGTCGTCACGCCGCGCACCTTACGCGCTCGGCGTCACGCGTGCTCGGCGGTCTCTTCAGCCCTCGAGCAGCTCGCGCAAAGCACCGAGCAACAAGGTGACGTTGCGAGGGCGCGCGGTATGCCCCATGCAGCCGATGCGCCAGACTCGGCCGGCGACCGGGCCGAGGCCTCCGCCGATCTCGATGCCATAGCGCTGGAGCAATGCGCGCCGCAGCGCGGCTTCATCAGTGCCCGCCGGCAGTGCCTCGGGGACCCAGACGGTGGTGAGCTCAGGGAGGCGGTGCCCCTCTTGCGCGAACAGGGTCATCCCCATCGATTCGAGGCCGCGTTGCAACAGTTCGCCGCACTCGGCGTGGCGCGCCCACGAGTTCTCGAGGCCCTCTTCGAGAATGACACCGAGGCCGGCATGGAGGGCATAGATCATCGAGATCGGCGCCGTGTGGTGATAGGCCCGGGCACCTTCGCCGGTGACGTACTTCTTGATCATGTTGAGGTCGAGGTACCACGACTGCGGCGTCTCGACGATCCGATCGAGCGCACGCGCGCTGACGGTCAGCGGCGACAAGCCCGGTGGTACGCCGAGGCACTTCTGCGTACCGCTGTACGCGATGTCGATGCCCCAGTCGTCGATCTCGAGCGGGATGCCGCCCAGCGATGTGACGCAATCGACCAGGAGCAGCGCGTCACCTTTGTTGGCACCGAGCTCGGCCACGTCGTTGCGCACACCGGTCGACGTCTCGGCGTGCACGGTGGCGATGATCGTGGGATTGCGATGCGCGTCGAGTAACTGTTGCGGATCGATGGCGCGACCCCATTCGACGTCGACGCGAACGACCTCGGCCCGGCACCGCGCCGCGACCTCGCACATGCGCTGACCGAACACGCCGTTGACCCCGATGACGACCGTGTCACCGGGCTGTACGAAATTGACGAACGCGGCTTCCATACCGGCCGAACCGGTGGCGCTGATCGGGAAGGTCAAGGCGTTCTTCGTACGGAAAACCTGGCGCAGGCGTTCGTTGGTCTCGTCGAGCAGCGCAATGAAGTCGGGATCGAGGTGACCGAGCACCGGTCGAGCGAAGGCCTCGATCACTTCGGGATACGGGTTGCACGGGCCGGGGCCCATCAAGATGCGATCGCGGTGAATCATCGATGGCAAGCCTACATTCCGCTCTGTCGGAGGCCGCTCGGGCCTTGCTTCTGGAGGCTCATCACCAAGCCGTCGAGAATGTCGCTTTCCGAAACGAGACACCGGTCGAGATCGAGTTGGCGCATGATCTGCACGAGCACGCAGAGGCCGCCGACGATGACATCCGCCCGGCCGACCTCGAGGCCCGGGTTGCCCAACCGTTCCGCACGGTTTTCGGTGGCCAACGTGCGAAACACGTCCTCGACGGCTTCCCGCGTCAGCTCGAAGTGATGAATGGGGTCGCGGTCGTATTCGGCCAAACCCAATTCGACCGCCGCCGCGGTCGACACCGTGCCGGCCAACCCCACGAAGCGGGGCGCCTCCGTCAAGGCAGGAAACTCGCGGGCGATGTCGTCGACATAGGTCTCGACGATCGACAGGCAGGCGAGCAGCTCTTCGGGCCGCGGCGGATCATGGCTGATGTACTTCTCGGTGAGCCGGACACAACCGATGTCGACCGATCGTGCGTATTCGCACTCGGTTAGCCCGTACGAGAATTCGGTCGAACCGCCGCCGATGTCGACGACGAGAAACGGGCCGTCGTCCGGCGACAGTTCGGCGGTCGCACCGATGAAGGACAGCCGCCCTTCTTCGTCACCCGACAACAACTCGGCATCGACGCCGACGATCTCGCGTGCACCGACGAAGAACTCGTCGCGATTCGCCGCGTCGCGTGCCGCCGACGTAGCCGTCATGCGCGTCTTGGTCACGCCATGGCGATCGAGCACGCCCCGATATTCGCGAAGCACCGCGAGCGTGCGTTCGATCGCTTCGGGCGCGAGCTGACCGGTGGCGTCGACGCCTTGCCCGAGTCGCGTGATGCGCATCAACCGCTCGACCGTGCGCGTGCCGTCGTGCACGAGCAGCCGCGTCGAGTTGGTTCCGCAATCGATGGCGGCGTAACTCACGCGAGTTCGCTTTCACCGCCGAGATGAGCTGCCACCCATCGACCGACCGGGTCGTCACCACCGGCGAGGTGCCAGGCGTAGTGCGCGTGCAGGCATTTGACCCCGACGCGGGTACCCCCCACGCCACCTGACGGCCTCGGACCGACGTGATCGGGGGGAATTTGCGCGTCACGCTCTCGGGCGTAGCGATCGTGCGCGTCGGCGAGCGCGGCCGCATCAGTGGCGCGCTCGGCGGCGCGCACACCGCCGACAGTCTCCAAACGACTGACGGCGATTCGCTCGTGTTTGCCGACGAGCCAGAAGCGCGTCGGCATCGGGGTGCCGTCGCGCATGATCGGCATGTTGCGGATCACTGTCGGGTTGTCGTCGGCGTCGCGAGCGACGATCTCGAAGTCGCAATCGGGTGGGCGACCCAACAAGGTCGCCACCGCGGCGTGATCGTCCGCAGCAGTCACTTGTTGCGACGGCGGCGGAACCGGCGCAACAGCAGCGACAGGCCGAGCAGTGCGCCGAGCACTGGCGCGAGGCGCTTGAGAACGGGCGAACCGGCGGTGGCGACGATGTCGACCGGTGTGGCCTCGGGCGAATCGATCTTGCGCACGCCACCCGACGGTGCGCTCGACGGTGCGGTCGGGGCCGCGGTCGCGGGCGAAGTCGTGGCCGTGTCGTCGCTCTTGGCCGCGGCCGCCGGTTCGCCTTCCATCAACTTCTCGAGGTTGTCGGCGAACTGCGTCATCAGCTTGGCCGAAACGTCGGCCATGACGCCGCGCCCGAACTGCGCGACCTTGCCGGTCACCGTGAGATCGGTGCTGACCGAGACCTTGGTGCGGTCACCGACCGGCTGCAGCTGCGCCGTGATCATCGCCGACGCGTTGCCGGCGCCGCGGGTGTCGCGGCCGTCGGCCTTGAGCACGGCACGGTGGTTGGCATCGTCCTTTTCGACGAAGGTGGCCGCGCCCTTGTATTGCGCCGTGATCGGGCCGACCTTGACCTTGACGATGCCGCGATATTCGTCACCCTCGACCTCTTGCAGCTGCGCGCCGGGCAAGCAGGGGGCGATCTTCTCGACATCGGTCAGGACAGCCCACGCCTTTTCGATTGGCGCGTTTACCTCGAAATCGTTGTTCAACTCCACGACGGCAGATCCTCCAGGGTGTCGATATCGAGCCCGTGCCCCGGGCACGCTATCTCGCGGAGTAGGTCGGGCCTACTTCGGATCAGCGCTCGGGCTCCTTCGTCACCCGCGGTGGGCAGCAGCGGCCACAGTTCTTTGTCGATGCGCATCGGGGGGCTGCGGTGACCGTCCATCACCGCGGACACGAGCGGGCCGTCGCTGTGCGCGATGGTCCGCCAGGTTGCGGCCGGGACCAGAGGTTGATCTCCGAGACCGACGACGATCGTGTCGTAGCCGGCGCGCGCCGCATGGCGGACCGCGGTTTGCAGCGAGGTCGCCTGACCTTCGTGCCATTGCGGGTTGTAGAGCACGGTCACGCCCGCCGGTAGGACATGACGAACGTCGACGGCTCCGGTGACGACGATCAAATCGTCGAGTTGTGCCGCGGCCGCGTTTTCGACGGCCCATTGCACGACCGGCTTGCCCCGGAAGTCGGCGAGCAGCTTGTGGGTCGGCCCGGCGAAGCGGGTGCCGCCGCCCGCCGCCAACAACACGGCGGCGATCGTCACCGGTGGATCGAGCCGCTCGAGTCGCGCAACGACGGCGCGTGCCGCCCGGTGCGCATCGCGATGATCTCGGCGACGATCGACACCGCGGTCTCTTCGGGCGTACGGGCGCCGATGTCGAGGCCGATGGGCGACATGAGACGAGCCAGCCCGGCGTCGTCGACCCCGGCCTCGCGCAGTCGCTCGGTGCGCTTGTCGTGGGTCTTGCGCGAACCCATCACACCGATGTAGCCCACCTGCGTGGCGAGCGCGCCGACGACGGCCGGCACGTCGAACTTTGCGTCGTGCGTCAGCACGCAGACCGCATCGCGAGGACCCAACGTGTGGCCCACCGCGTCGAGCAGCCGGTTGGGCCAGTCGACGACGACCTCGTCGGCGAACGGGAATCGAGCCTTTGTCGCGAATACCTCACGCGCATCGCAGACCGTGACGCGGTAGCCGAGGATCTTCGCCACGCGGGTCAAGGCGGCTGTGAAATCGACGGCGCCGAAGATCAGCATGCGCGGCGGCGATGCGAACGACTCGATGAACACGCCGACGGTTTCTTCGCGTGCTTCGCCGTGCTCGCCATAGTGGCGAACGAGCGAGCGCCCGGCTTCGAGCTCGCCCAGCGCGTCGCGCGCGACGACGCGGTCGAGGTCGTCGTTGCCGAGTGAACCACTCGGTGCCTCGTCGCGGTGCACCAACAGCTTGCGCCCGATGCCGGGACCGTCGATAACGGTCGCCAACGCCACCGGGCGTTCGGCGCGGATCGAAGCGCGGAGTTGATCGAAGATCGGCGTGGCCATCGACTACCAGTCGAGCGGTTCGATGAACAGGTGGATGGTGCCGCCGCAGGTGAGACCGACAGAGAAAGCCTCGTCGTCGCTGTAGCCGAACGTCACCACGCGGCGATCACCTTTTTCGAGCACGCTCAATGCCTCGACGACGACCGCGCCCTCGACGCAGCCACCCGACACCGAACCCGAGACCTCGCCGTCTTCGGCGACCGCCATGGCGGCACCGGGGAGACGGGGCCCCGAGCCCTCGAGGTCGACCACCCGGGCGATGGCCACCCGTTTGCCCTGCCGCTGCCAGCGCTCGAGATCGTTGAGTATCTCTTTCATGATTCTCCGCTCTGAAGGGCCGCTCGGGCCCCCAAGCTCTCCGCTCTGAAGGGCCGCTCGGGCCCACGTGCATTCTGCCGGATTCAGGCGGCGATCAGCGCGGCGAGTTGCTCGAGGGATTCGACCGAGTGTCCCTCGACGAACTCGTCGATGTACGGCATCGCCGCCGCCATGCCTTGTGCGAGCGGGGCGTACCCGGGTGACGCCTTGAGCGGGTTCACCCAGATCACGCGGAAGGCCACCCGCTGCAGGCGCTGCATCTGTTCGGCCATGACCTCGGGCTCGCCCCGATCCCAACCATCGGAGAGGATGACGACCACGGCGCCGCGGGCCATACCCCGCACCCCCCACTCGTCGTTGAATTCGCGCAGTCCGTCGCCGAGGCGGGTGCCCCCCGACCAGTCGGCTACTGCCGCGGCAGTGCGGTCGAGCGCGTCGTCGGGATCGCGCGACGACAGCTCACGGGTGATGCGAGTCAGCCGGGTGCCCAAAGTGAACGCCTCGACCTTCGTGCGACCGACCACCGCCGCATGCACGAAACGGATCAAGGCACGGGCGTAGGACTCCATCGAACCCGACACGTCGAGCAACAACACGAGGCGCCGCGGTCGCTCCCCTGTCTCGACGAACGCCCGCTTGATGGGCTCGCCTTCGGCGCGCAACGCATAGCGCACCGTGCGGCGCAGATCGGGCCGACCGCGCATCCGCTTGGATCGCACCATGCGCCGCGATCGTCGCGGCGAACCGACCACCCGCATCTGTTCCATGAGCCGGCGCGCTTCGGCCAACTCGTCGTCGCTACATTCGGCAAAGTCCTTGTTGCGCAAGATTTCGGACGCGCTGTAGCGCACGGTGATGGTGGGATTGTCATCCTGGTCGCCACCCTCGGGAGGGGGCGCCCCGGACTCGTCGTCGATGGCGAGCGTGACGTGTTCGACCGGTGTGTCGGGGCGTAGTTCGAAGCCGCTCTGCTTCCAGTACGCAACGAAGACACGGTCGTAGAGCTCGATGTCCTCGGGTCGATGGATCAGCGTCGCGCGGCCGGCCCAGTAACCCCGCTCGATGCCCAGGGCTTCGAGCGCACCGACGTATTCGATCGCCGAATGCAGCGGCACGACGAGGCCGGCCGTGCGCAGCGCCCACACGAACCCGGTTGCCGCGCGCGTGATGGCGATACCGTCGAGTGCTGCATCTTCGTCGTGGGGTGCGGCAGCAGCCGGTGACGGCGCGTCGGTCACGATGCAGAGGCCGGCGGCTGCGCCGCGCGCAAGATCATCTCGATGCCGTGGCTCATGACGCGGGCATGGTCTTCGCGATACTTGAGCAGCGTGCCCAGTGTGGCCGCGGTCGACGCGACGTCGAGTTTTTCGACGCCGAGCACCGACAGCGCGGCGGCCCAGTCGAGCGTCTCGGCGACGCCCGGAGGTTTGTAGAGACCGAGCGCACGGATCTGTTGTGTCGCCGACGCGACCTGGCGCGCCAGCGACTGCGCGACATGGGGCAGGCGCAGCTGGATGATCTCGACCTCGCGCTCGAAGCTCGGATGCTCGACCCAGTGATAGAGGCAACGGCGCTTGAGCGCGTCATGCACATCGCGCGTGCGGTTGGACGTGACGATGACGATCGGCGGTGTCGCGGCACGAAACGTGCCGAGTTCGGGGACCGTGACCGAGTACTCCGCGAGCACCTCGAGCAGGAACGCCTCGAACTCGTCATCGGCCCGGTCGACCTCGTCGATGAGCAGAATCGGCGGAGGCCCTTCGCGATGATCGATCGCCCGTAACAGCGCACGCTTCACGAGGAAGCGTTCGCTGTAGAGCTCATTTTCGATCTTGTCGATGTCACCGGGGCCCGCGCCGCCCTCGACGATCTCGACGGCTCGCAGGTGCAGCAGCTGACGCGAGTAGTCCCACTCGTAGACAGCCTGTGTGATATCGATGCCTTCGTAGCACTGGAGGCGGATCAGCTCGCCGCCGGTCCACGCCGACAGCACCTTCGCGACCTCGGTCTTGCCGACGCCGGCTTCACCTTCGAGCAGCAGTGGCCGATGCAACCGCAGGGCCAGGAAAATGGCCGTTGCCAGGCCTTCGTCGGCGAGGTAATCGTGGGCGCGAAGGCCGGCGACGACCGACTCGACCGTCAATGGGCGTTGCATTCCCCCAGGCTACTTGCCGGCCTCTTCGAGAGCGCGCCGCACCAGCACCTTGGCGAGATGGCGGCGGTACTCGACGCTGGCGTTGAGATCGGCCGGCGGTTCGGTGCCGGCATCGGCCGACGCCGCGGCATCGGACGCGTTGGCGCCACCGGCGATGGCGGCTTCGACCGCTGACGCCCGGATCGGACGCGAGTCCATGTTGACCAACCCGACGCCGGCCTTGTTGCCGTCGACGACGACGGCGCACCCGACGATCGCCCAATCCATCGCGCGGCGATTGAACTTTTGGAATGACCACTTGGCGCCGTTCATTTTTGGCACCACGATCTCGGTCAGCAGCTCATCGGGGGCGAGCGCAGTTTCGAGGAAGCCTTGGAAGAAGTCGTCGCTCGAGACCTCGCGGGTACCGTTGGCGCCTTTGATCACGAGCGTCGCGCCGAGTGCGATCGCAACCGCCGGAAGGTCCGACGCCGGATCACCGTGCGAGAGCGACCCGCCGATGGTGCCGCGGTGGCGGACCTGAGGATCGCCGACGTGCGATGCCGCGTTGGACAGCAGCGGGGCGTGTTGCTTGAGCAACGGATTGATCTCGAGATCGCGATGACGGGTAAGGGCGCCGATGCGCAGATTTGCGCCGTCTTCTTTGACGTAGCTGAGATCGGAGAGCCGGCCGATGTCGACGATCACGGCGGGCGATGCCAGGCGGTACTTCATCAGCGGGATGAGTGAATGGCCGCCCGCGAGCAACTTGGCGTCGTCGCCGTGTTGTTGCAACAACGAGATGGCCTGATCGGCCGAGTCGGCCCGGACGTAGTCGAACGCTGCCGGTATCACTGGCCACCACCTTGTCCGGCTGCCTGCAAGACGGCCTTGACGATGTTGTGGTAACCGGTGCAACGGCACAGGTTGCCCTCGAGGCCGATACGAACTTCGCGCTCGGTGGGGTTGGGCACCTCGCGCAGCAGCGAGACCGACGCCATCACCATGCCGGGAGTGCAGTAGCCGCACTGCAGCGCGTGGCACTCGTGGAAGGCCTGCTGCATCGGATGCAATTTTTCGCCGTCGGCCAGACCCTCGATGGTGAGGATGTCGGCACCGTCGGCTTGCACGGCGAACACCGTGCAGCTCTTTACCGATTCGCCGTTGATGTGAATCGTGCACGCACCGCACGACGACGAGTCGCAGCCGATGTTGGTGCCCGTGAGCCCGGCGTTCTCGCGAATGAAATGCACGAGCAACGTTCGCGGCTCGACATCGTGGGACACCGTCGCCCCGTTGATCTTCATCGATACCTGCACGGATCCTCCCGTAGGTCGCATGGCCGAGCAGAAGGGGGCCGTCCCCCACAGCTGGCCGGGCGGAGAATAGCCCTTCGCGGACCTAGCTTGCGCAGTCCTCGGGCAGCCAAAGTGCCGAGCCCGGGGATCAGGCGCGATGCGAGAGCGCGGCCCACACCTTTTCGGAGGTGACCGGAATGTCGATGTGGCGCACACCGAACTGCGACAGCGCGTCGCACACGGCACTTTGCAGCGCGGGCGTCGAGCCGATGGCACCCGATTCACCGATGCCTTTGGCGCCGAGCGGGTTGTTCGGCGTCGCGGTCTCGAGCGCGATCAGTTCGTAGCTCGGCAGCTCGGCCGCCGAGATGATCGCGTAGTCGGTGAAGTTGCCGGTGACCGGATTGCCGTCCGTGTCAAAGCGCACCTCTTCCATCAGGGCCTGTGCGATGCCCTGCGCGATGCCGCCATGGCGCTGACCTTCGACGAGGTTCGGGTTGAGGATGGTGCCACAGTCGTCGCAGGTGACGACGCGCGCCACCTCGATCGCACCCGTCTCGGTGTCGAGCTCGACCACCACCAGGTGGGTACCGAACGGAAACGACGAGCCGGCCTGCACATCGTCGGTCGTGGCCGACAGGCCCTCGGCGCCCGCCGCCTGCGCGACCTCGGCCCAGCTGACCGTCTTGGCCGGGGTGCCCTGCACGTGGAAGTGAGCGCCCACCTTGTCGAGGACGACATCGTCGACGCCGGCCTCGAGCAGATCGGCCGCGAGCTGGCGCGCCTGGTCGACGACTTTGGCCGCGCTCACGTAGACCGCGGAACCACCGGCTTGCAGTGACTTGGAGGCATTGGTGCCCGAGCCCTTGGGCACGCGGGCCGTATCGCCCTGCACGAGATCGATCTTTTCCATCGGGATGCCGGTCTGCTCGGTCACCAACATCGCGAACGCCGTGGCATGGCTCTGGCCGTGCGACAGCGAGCCCGAATAGATCGTGGCGCTGCCGTCGAGGTTGATCTCGACCTTGCCCCACTCCTTGGTGCCCGGGGCAGGACCCGACGTGATCTCGACGTAAACCGAAACTCCGATGCCGAGTTGCTTGACATCGCCGCGCTCACGCCGAGCCTTTTGCTCCGCCCGCAGCGCGCGATAGTCCGCGGCTTCGAGCACGAGGTCGAGCGAGCGCTCGTAGTCACCGGTGTCGTACACCGTGCCGACCGCGGTGGTCGCCGGGAATGCATCGCGCTTGATGAGGTTCTTGCGGCGTACGTCGACCGGGTCCATGCCGATCTCGGCTGCGAAGAGATCGATGGCGCGCTCGATGGCCGCCGTCGCCTCGGGACGGCCGGCACCGCGATACGCAACGGTCGGCGTGGTGTTGGTGACCACGCCGCGCGCCGCGGTCTCGATCTTGGGTATGTCGTAGACGCCGCTCGCCATCACGTGGGTGAAGAACGGCAGGAATCCGCCGAGCATGCAATACGCGCCGGCGTTGCCGAGCACTTCGATGCGATAGGCCTGCACCACGCCGTCACGGCTACCACCGATGGCGAGGTATTGGATCTGGTCACGCCCATGACCCATCGCGGTCATGTTCTCGGTACGGGTCTCGACGAAGCGCACGGGCCGACCGACTTGTTTCGCCAACCACGGCAGCAGGATCTCTTCGGGGGTGCCTTCCATCTTGGGGCCGAAGCCGCCGCCGACATCGGGCACGATCACGCGGCACATCTCGGGCTCGAGGCCGTACACCTTTTGCAACGTGCCCCAGATCGAGTGCGGTGACTGGTTGCTCATCCAATACGTGAGCGAATCGCCATCCCACGACGCGGCAGCAGCGCGCCCTTCGAGTGGGCACGCGGCGACGCGGTTGTTGATCACGCGCTGGCGCACCACGACATCGCAGCCGTCGAAGAACGAGTCGTCGGTGACACCCTTCATCATCTGGAAGGCCACGAAGTCGACTGCGACGTTGGTGCCGAGCTCCGGATACAGCTTGTCGTCGCCCGAGAGGGCTGCCTCCATGTCGACAACCGCGGGCAACGGCTCGTAGTCGATACTCACGGCCTCGGCTGCGTCCTCGCCCTGGTACGCCTGCTCGGTCACGATCGCGACCATTGGTTCACCGACGAAGCGCACGGTCTCGTTCGACAACCACGGCCGCGTCATCATCGGCGGCGGGAACAGCGGCACCATCGCAGTGAGTGGTGCCAACTCCGTGACATCGGCCGCGGTGAACACGCCGAGCACCCCGGGCAGCGACCGCGCGGCGCTGACGTCGATGCCGCTCACCGTCGCGTGCGCGACCGTGGCCCGCACGTACGTGACGTACGCGGCATTGGCCAAACGCGCGTCGTGGAGATCGGCGACATAGGTCGCACCCGACGTGAGGAACTTGGGGTCTTCCTTACGCAGCACGCGGTTACCGAGAATGCTCATTGCGATCTCCAAGACATCGGGGATGGCGATGACGCGCCACCGGAATCGTGCGTGCTCGAGGCCGGGATTATCGGCGGGCCGGCGTCAGAATGGCCATACCGACGGGACGCGCGCCACCACACCGGGCGGGACGACCACGACGTAGTTCTCTTCGTACGGTCGTACGTAACCATGCTCCTCGCGGGCGATCTGCTCGATCGCCTCGGCCGTACCCAGCGAATCGATGCGCTCGGTGAGCTTTGCGTTCTCCCCCTGGAGGTAGCGCAACTGGCTGCTCAACTCGGCGCTCTGATGGCGTTGATCGAGATACTGCCGTGTCGGGAAGACACCGACGGCCATCACGACGAGCACCGTCACGACACCAAGGGTCGTCCACAACAGGCGCCGCATTCGCTTGGTCACGACAGCGGCCTCAGTTGCCGCCGCGCGAACCGGCGAACGCGGCCCGGCCCCGGAAAGCGGCTGCGTCGTCGAGTTGCTCTTCGATACGCAGCAACTGGTTGTACTTGGCGACGCGATCGGAGCGCGCCGGTGCGCCGGTCTTGATCTGGCCACAGTTGGTGGCGACGGCGAGATCGGCGATGGTCGTGTCTTCGCTCTCGCCCGACCGGTGGGACATGACGGCCGTATAGCCGGCGCGATGCGCCATGTCGACTGCCTCGAGCGTCTCGGTGAGCGTGCCGATCTGATTGACCTTGACGAGTATCGAGTTCGCGACGTTGGTCGTGATCCCCCGCCAGAGACGCTCGGTGTTGGTGACGAAGAGATCGTCGCCCACGAGTTGCACCCGCGAGCCGAGCGCCTGCGTCAACGCCGACCATCCGTCCCAGTCTTCTTCGGCGACGCCGTCTTCGATCGACACAATGGGGTACTTGTCGCACCACGACGCCAAGAGCTCGACCATCTGCAGCGACGACAGCGTGCGCCCCTCACCATCGAGGCGGTAGGAGCCGTCCTTGAAGAACTCGGTCGACGCGGTGTCGAGGGCCAAGGCGATGTCGTCGCCCGGACGGAAGCCGGCGACCTCGATCGCCTCGATCAACAACTGGATCGCTTCTTCGTTCGACTTGAGATTCGGCGCGAAACCGCCTTCGTCGCCGACCAACGTCGACAACTTGCGGTCGTGCAGCACCTTCTTCAGCGTGTGGTAGCACTGCGTGCCCCACTGCAGCGCTTCGCGGAACGACACGGCACCGACGGGCACGTACATGAACTCTTGCATGTCGACGTTGTTGTCCGCGTGCGCGCCGCCGTTGAGCACGTTCATCATCGGCACGGGCAACACGTGTGCGTTGGAACCACCCACGTAGCGGTACAGAGGGAGGTCGAGCTCGTCCGCGGCCGCCTTGGCGATCGCCAGCGACGTACCGAGAATTGCGTTGGCGCCGAGCCGCGCCTTGTTGTCGGTGCCGTCGAGATCGCACAGGATACGGTCGATCATTCGCTGCTCGAGCGCCTCGAGCCCTTCGACCGTATCGGCGATCTCTCCGTTGACGTTGTTGACGGCGCCCTGCACGCCTTTGCCCATGTAGCGCGCATCACCGTCGCGCAGCTCGACGGCTTCGAACTGTCCCGTCGACGCGCCGGACGGCACGATGGCCCGCCCGGTCGCCCCCGACTCGAGCACCACCTCGACCTCGACGGTCGGATTGCCGCGTGAATCGAGGACCTCGCGGCCGATGATGAACTCGATGATGCTCACGCGTGATCCTCGTTGCCGATGTTGCTGTTGTGATGTGAGGGGAAAACGTACACGTTCATCCTCCGTCTCTCTGGCGTTCTCGAAGCGTTCTGTTGGCGCCTTACAGGCATATATACCGGTAAACCGCCAAGAGAACTGAATTACACCGACATGCGCTCGTAGACCTGGAACCGTTCGCGGTATGCATCGGCGGCGCGCCGCAACGCATCCTCGGGGTCGACATCGCTGGCGCGAGCCAGGGCGACGGCGTCGAAGAGGATGCCGGCAACGGTGTCGGCCGCTGACGCGCCGTCGACCTTGTCGGCCGCGGGGCGGTCCTCCGTGTAACCCGCGCCCTGGGCCTTCTTTTGCACTTTGAGCGCGTAGAGAAGGGCCGGCAACGCGCGGGGAATGCCCTCCATCACCGACGAGCGGTTCTTCTCGACCCGCTTGATCTCCTCCCAGTTGGCCAGCACGTCGTCGCTCGACTCGGCGACGACATCGCCGAAGACGTGCGGATGGCGCGACCGCAACTTGTGGTCGATACCGCGCACGACGTCGACCACGCTGAACTGACCGTTCTCCGATGCAATCACCGAGTGGAAGAACACCTGGAACAACAGGTCGCCGAGCTCTTCTTCGAGGTGGGCGTAGCCGGCGTCGCTGCCGTCGGCCCCGTCGTGCGCGCCCACGGCATCGAGCGCGTCGAGCACCTCGTAGCACTCTTCGATCAGATGCCGGCGCAACGACTCGTGCGTCTGCTCACGATCCCACGGGCACCGCTCGCGCAACGTGCGCACCAATTCGTCGAACTCGACGAAGGCACGGGCGTCGGTGGCGTGCTCGGCCTCGAAGAAGATCGACGTGAGGTGGTCGGGCTCGAACGATCGGTCGAGATCGCTCCACGACGTGGTGAAGATCTGCTCGTCGGCAGTACCGAGACGGCACAACACGGTCACCGATTGGCACGGTGCTTCGTCGAAGGCCAGCTTGATCTGCGAGAGGACTTCGCGCGAGTCGCACTGCGCCACCAACAGCGCACCCGTGCGCCCCGCACCCTCGGTGGCAAAGCGCTGCCCGTCGACAACCGACACGCCTCGCGCGATCGGATCGACCCGCAACCGCGCCCACGCGAGATCGAGGAACGACATCGCCGGCACGATCTCGACGGTGACCCGCGCATCTTGCGACAAGAGATCCACGGTGCGCTCCGCGACCACCGGTGAACCGGGCACGGCGTAGAGCACGGTGCCAGCCGCGATGGCGGCCTGCACGAGGCGCTCGACGATCGTGCGATACACCTCGTCGAGATCCGCGCTGTGCTCATAGACGTCGTCGAACGAAACGGCGTCGGCGACGATGCCCGCGGACGGATGCCGGGTGGTGCGCACGAAGCGGTGCTCGGTCGACGCCACCGCATCGAGGGTGGCCGCACTGACCAGCCCCAGATCGCCGGGACCGAGCCCGACGACGATCACGCGGGCGGTACCGCCTTGGTTCACTTCGTCGTCGGATCGACGGGCGGAGTCACCGAAGTGGTGTCATTGCTCCACGAGCCGTACTTCTTGTTGACCGCGATCTTGGAGCTGTACACCTTCCACGAGAGCCATCCGTCTTGGGCGGCCAGGGTCGTGGCGATCGACTCGCGCACCGTGTCGAACGGCTGCAGGCCATATTCCTTGTCGACGCGGATGATGTGATAGCCGTATTCGGTCTTGATCGGACCGAGCGTGTCACCAGTGTGCGCATCGAACACGGCGTCTTCGAACTCGGTGACGAACGAGCCCTTCTCGTTGCAGCCGAGGTCGCCCCCCTGCGCGCCGCTCGACGTGTCGGTCGAACGGTCTTTCGCGAGCTGGGCGAAATCGCCACCGTTCTTCAGGAGGCCGAGTATGTCGTTGGCGTCCGCTTCGGCATCGACGAGGATGTGATGGGTGCAGTAGTTGACGTACTTGGTGTCCTTGACGAAGTCGTAGTAGCTGCGCACGTCGGCATCGGTGTACCAAGGGTTGGCGGTGTCGGTGATGCGAGCGATGAGTACGTCTTGTTGCGCTTGCACCCGGGCCGCATAGTCGATGAACGATTTGGAGATGACTTCGGTGGCCTCGCCGGCGTCGCTGCGCTGCTTGAGGTCAGCTTCGATCGCCGCACGATTGGCCTCGACAGTGGCTTCGTCGACGGCGAGACCGAGCCGCTTCATGTCGTCGGAGATCAGCAGCGCGATGATCGTCTGCGTCAGCAGGCCCGAGCTCTGCTCGCTGGTGATCGACTTGTCGTCGCCGCCGTTGAGCTTGGCGAGCTGCGACAGCTGATCGAGGAACTGGCCGCGATCCACCGCGGTACCGTTGACGGTCGCCGGCGACGTCGAGGAGCCGCATCCGGTGACAAAAGCTGCGGCAAGAACAAGGACGAGGACACCGGCGAGTCGTTTCACGAGGATTCACCCTACCGGCGCGGATTCAACCTCGGGAAGCAGGTCGACGAGCGCGGCAAGCAATTGCCCGGCCACGTCGGCTTTTTTCGGCAAGGCCAATAGCAACATCTTGGGCTCGGCGCGATATGTCGAACCCTTGTACAAGCGCTCGAGGCGCACCACTTTGCTCGCCGGCAACTGCACCGGCCCGACCTTGACCGTCCACGCCGGGCCGCCGAACCCTGTCCCCTTTGTGACAGAGATCTCGCTGATACCCGCGGCGATGCAGCGCGCCCGCAGGCGGGCGACGACGAGCAATGCCTCCGCGCGCGGCGGCACCGGTCCGTAGCGGTCTTCCCATTCGGAGCGGATGTCCTCGACTTCGCTCACCGAGGTCACGGCCGCCAAACGGCGGTATGCCTCGAGACGCAGGTCTTCACGAGCGATGTAATCGGCCGGAATGTTTGCATCGACCGGGAGATCGAGCGCGATTTCGGGCGGTGTCTCGGGCTCGACGCCATTGAGCTCGGCGATGGCTTCGTTCACCATCTGGCAGTACAGGTCGTAGCCGACGGCTGCGATGTGGCCCGACTGGATCGGGCCCAACAAGTTGCCGGCGCCGCGTATCTCTAGATCGCGCATCGCGATCTTGAATCCGCTGCCGAGCTCGGTTGATTCGCCGATGGTCTTCAACCGCTCGTAGGCCTCTTCGGTGAGCTCACGACCCTGCGGATAGAAGAGATAGGCGTAGGCGCGCTGCCCGGCACGCCCGACGCGACCCCTCAGCTGATGCAGCTGTCCGAGGCCGAGCAAATCGGCGCGATCGACCACGAGTGTGTTGACCGTCGGCATGTCGATGCCCGATTCGATGATGGTCGTGCACACCAAGACGTCGTACTCGCCGTCCCAGAAGTCGAGGACCACACGTTCGAGCGAGCTCTCGTCCATTTGTCCATGCGCCACGGCCACGCGTGCCTCGGGGACCAACGCTCGGATGTCGCCCGCGACCACGTCGATGTCCTGCACGCGATTGTGTACGAAGAAGACCTGGCCCTCGCGCAACAGCTCGCGTCGTATGGCTTCGCCGACCGCCCGCTCGTCGTACTCGCCGACGTAGGTCAGGATCGGCTGCCGATCGGCCGGCGGTGTATTGATGAGCGAGAGATCGCGGATGCCGGTGAGGCTCATCTCCAACGTGCGCGGGATCGGCGTGGCGGTCAACGTCAACACGTCGACGCCCGTCTGGAGTTTCTTGATCATCTCTTTGTGCGTGACACCGAAGCGCTGCTCTTCGTCGACCACGAGCAGGCCCAACCGTTTGAAGCGAAGGTCCTCTGACAGCAGGCGATGGGTGCCGATGACGAGATCGACCTCACCCGACGCGACCGCGGCGATGACTTTCTTCGCCTGTCCCGCTGTCAGAAAACGCGAGAGCACTTCGACCCTGATGGGGTACCCGGCGAAGCGTTCGCTGAAGGTCTGATGGTGCTGCTGCGCCAACAGCGTCGTCGGCACGAGGATGGCCACCTGTTTGCCGTCCTGGATCGCCTTGAACGCGGCGCGCAACGCGACCTCGGTCTTGCCGAACCCGACATCGCCGACCAGCAGGCGGTCCATCGGTTGTTCTTTTTCCATGTCGGACTTGACGTCGTCGATGGCGTGGCGTTGGTCGGGCGTCTCTTCGTAGGGGAAGGCCGCCTCGAACTCGCGCTGCCACGGCGTGTCGGCCATGAACGCGTGACCGGGTGTTGCGAGACGCCGCTGATACAGCACGACGAGCTCTTGCGCGATCTCGCGCACCGCCGACTTGACCCGTGCCCTCGTGCGGTGCCAATCGGCGCCGCCCATCTTCGAAAGGGCGGGCGAGTCACCACCGGTGTAATGACGGACGACATCGATCTGATCGGTCGGCACGTAGAGCTTGTCGTCGCCGCGATACGCCAACAACAGATAGTCGCGCTGGACGCCACCGATCGCGCGCGTGACCATGCCTTCGTACTTGGCGACACCGTGGGTGGCGTGCACGACATAGTCGCCCGCCTTGAGATCTTCGAAGATGCTGTTGGACGCCCGCCGGCGCGCTCGCGCCCGGCGATGCAGCCGGCGCCGACCGGTCACGTCGGTCTCGGCCGCGATCGCCAGCTTGTGGTGCGGCAACACCACACCCCGCCGGATCGGTGCGACCACGATGCGTAAACCGGTCTGCGCGAGGCCTCGCTCGGAGAGCTCGACGATGGGCGCTTGCAGCCCGTGTTCGACGAGCAGCGAATGCACGCGCTCGGCCGAGCCTGCACCTTCGGCGCCGATGACGACCCGATAGCCGGTGTCGAGCATCTGTTTGATCTGCGTGACGAGTCGCGAGCCGTCGCCCACCACGGGGTCGAATCCGGCGGCGGCCATGCTCGGCGTGTCGGGACCGTCGGGCGCGTTGGTGACCGTCAGTACGGGAGCATCACAGCGGGCCAGCAGTCGCTCGAAGCCCACGTGCAGCCGCGGCAAGCCCTCGTCCTCGTCACCGACCTCGACATCCCAGGTGCGGGCGAGCGAAGCCGCGAGATCGGCTTCTTCGTTGATGATGTCGGCCGCCCGATCGCGCAGCCGTTGCGGCTCGACGAGCACGACCAGCGCGTCGGCGGCGACGCGGTCGAAGAGCACCTCTTCGTCGTCGACGAGCCACGGCAGCCACGACTCCATGCCGTCGAACTGCGCGCCGTTGGCGAGGCGCTCCCACTGCTCTCGTCCCCACGGCTCTTTGGCGATCAACTCTTCGGCGCGAGCGCGCACTTCGTCGTCGGGTAGCAGCTCGCGACATGGGAAGATGAGTACTTCGCTGATGCCGATCGTCGATCGTTGGTCGTCGATGGCGAACTCGCTCAGGCGGTCGACCTCGTCGCCCCACAAGTCGATGCGCACGGGCGCGTCGGCGGTCGACGGGAAAACGTCGATGATCGAACCACGCACCGCGAACTCGCCGCGGTGTTCGACTTGATACTCACGGCGATAACCGATCGCGCCGAGCCGTTCGACGAGCGCGGTCGAATCGATTTGATCGCCCGGGCCCACGACGATCGGATCGATATCACCGGCACCGGGGCCGAGGCGCTGCACCAGTGCCCGGGCGGGCGCAACGATGAACAACTTTTCGGAACGCTCTCCCCCTTCGCGCAAGTGCCACAACGTGCGCAAGCGGCTGCCCATCGTCTCGACGCTCGGGCTCACGCGCTCAAAAGGCAGCGTCTCCCACGCGGGGAACACGTCGACGCGTTGCTCGCCGACGAATATCGCCAGATCGTGCGCCAACCGTTCGGCATCGGCCGAGGTCGGCACCGCAACCACGATCGGCCGTCGATCGGCCGTTTCTGCGAGCGCGGCCAACGCGATCGCACGAGCGGGCTCGGGGATGGCGACGATGCCAGCGCGCCGTCCGGCGATCGAAATCAGCGCATCGTCGTCGACGACGAGGTCGACGAGTCGCGCGAGGGGCGCGCTCACGCCGCACCGTTGAACGCGGCCATCGCGGCAGCAGGACCGTCACGCAGAATCGCCTCGACCGCGTCGGCCGCGCGCGCAACGATCGCGTCGAGCTCGGCCCGCTCTGCCTTGTTCGGACGGCGCAACACGTAGTCCGCGCCCGTTGCCGCCGACGGCGGTTTGCCGACACCGATGCGGACACGCACGAAGTCGTCGGAATGCAGGTGCGCCTTGATCGACTTCAATCCGTTGTGTCCGGCGAGGCCGCCGCCGACTTTGACCCTGAGCGCGCCGACGGGCAGATCGAGTTCGTCGTGCACGATGACGACGTGATGGAGGTCATCGATGCCGTGACGACGCACCAGCAGCCCGACGGCTTGCCCGCTCTCGTTCATGTACGTCTGCGGGAACGCGAGGACGACGCGCTGTGTATCGACGCGCGTGTCCGCGACCAACGACTTGTCTCTGGTCTTCTTGAACGAACCGCCGTGACGCTGTGCCAACAATTCGACGACCGCGACACCGACGTTGTGGCGCGTGCCGGCGTACTCGGCGCCGGGGTTGCCCAGACCGACGACCAATAGGTCGGCCATCGGCGATCGGGGACGACGGAGAATCAGCTCTCGGCTGATTCGGTCGGTGTGGCCTCGGTGGTTTCGCCGTCGGTTTCGGCCGATGCGCCGGCGCTCGTGATGAGGCCCTGCGCGACGACCTCGTCGGGGTCGGTCTCGGTGGTGACACCGGCCGGCATCACGAGATCGCGCACCCGGAGGTCGCCATCGAGGCTCAACCCAGAGACGTCGAGCTCGAGTGAATTGGGGATGTTGTCGGGCCGGGTCGAGACGATCAGCGTGTGGAGCAACTGCTGCACGATGCCACCGGAGCGGGTGACGCCTTCGGCCTCGCCCACCAATTCGATGGTCACTTCGACGTCGAGGGTCTTCTTGGGGTCGACGCGCAGGAAGTCGACGTGGATCACGTCGCGCCGCACCGGGTGGCGTTGGATCTCTTTGACGAGCGTTGCTTGGCGGTGCCCATCGACCTCGAGGTGGATGAACGCGTTGACGCCGGCGTCGGTGGTGAGCACGCTGCGCAACTCACGCCAGGCCACGGCAATGGTCTCGGCGTCTTTGCCGAGGCCGTAGAGGGTGGCGGGCACATTGCCCTCGCGGCGCATGCGGCGGCTCGGCCGGGTGCCGGTCTCGCGCCCGGTCTCCGCGACGAGAACGAGGTCTTCACTCATGG
>JBDTLT010000054.1:0-26944 GCA_039934635.1 Acidimicrobiales bacterium | reverse complement strand
GGCTGCGTCACGCTGTTGCACGACGCGCAGTATTTCGGCGGCCAGCCGGTCTCGTCGGGCGGCATCGCCAGCGTGTCCGTGGCAGCCCACGCCCGTGGGCGCAACCTCGCCCGGCGCATGATGCGCGAGGCGCTCGATCGGCTTCGTGCGGACGGTTGCGCGATCTCTGCGCTGTACCCCACCACCGCGACGCTCTACCGCAGCGTCGGCTACGAGATCGCCGGCCACCACGGCATCTCGCAGATCGACATCAGCGATCTTCCCCGCACCGCAGGCACAACGACATTCGCACCGGTGAGCATCGGCGACTTGCGTGATGCCTACGACGCGGCTGCGATTTCGCATGACGGATGGCTCGTGCGCAACGACGAGCGATGGTCCATCGTCGCCTACGACTTCGAGAAGAGCCCACAACCTTCCGCCGCATACGTCGCGCATCGAGACGGCCGACCCGTCGCCGGCCTCGCCTATCGCCAGATCCCCGGCGAACGCCGATCGGTCGATCTGATGGCGAGCCAACTCTTCGCGGTCGATCGTGACGCGTTACGCGAAGTGCTGGCACTGCTCGGCGCGCACGGCACCATGGCCGGTTCGATGCGCACACCATTGCCCGAGTGGGAGCTGCAATCGGCGATCGACCACGGTCAGCGGGTCAAACGCACCTTTGCCATGCCGTGGATGGTCCGCCTCGTCGACGCGGCTGCGGCCATCGCGCAGCGGGGCTACAACCCTCACGTCGACGTCGAGGTCGAGGTCGAATTGAGCGACGAGGTCCTCGGCCACAACAGCGGGCGTTTCGTGTTGCGCGTGCGTGATGGCCACGGGTCACTCGAGCCGGGCGGACGAGGGACGTTGCCGCTCGACATCCGTGAGTTCGCCGCGGCGTTCACCGGGCAACGGGCGCTCGACCCGCGCTTGGCCGCTGCGTTCGGCGGGCAACGACCCACCCTTGTCGACTTCTTCTGAGCAACCGCCGCTACCCTGCGGTGCATGACGGTCGATCGCGTGCTGCTCGCCGCTCCGCGCGGCTTTTGCGCCGGTGTCGAGATGGCGATCAAGGCATTGGCCTGGATGGTGAGGGCGTTCGACCCGCCGGTGTACTGCTACCACGAGATCGTGCACAACCAGCTCGTGGTCAAGCGCTTCGAAGACCTCGGCGTGGTGTTTGTCGACGACATCGCGGACGTGCCCCCCGGCCGCCCCGTGATGTTGTCCGCGCACGGCAGTGCACCAGAAGTCGTCGAGGCCGCCCGGGCCAACGGGGGCTACGTCGTCGACGCGGTGTGCCCGCTCGTCACCAAGGTGCACCACGAAGTCAAGGTGCGGGCCAACAAGGGGTACCACATCGTCTACGTCGGCCACGACGGCCACGAAGAAGCGGTCGGCACGATGGCTGTTGCGCCGCAAGCGATCCACCGCGTCGAGAGTCGTGAAGAGGTCGCCGCGCTCCCCCAGTTCGAACAGCCGGTCGCGCTGCTCGCGCAGACGACGTTGAGCCACCGCGACTGGGAGTCGGTGTTGATCGCGACTCGCGAACGATTCCCCGAGATGTGGATGCCCGATCGCAGCGACCTGTGTTTCGCCACGACCAACCGTCAATCGGCGCTGATGCAGATCGCGCCCAAGTGCGACGCGGTCGTCGTGCTCGGCTCGGCCAACTCGTCCAACACCACTGCGCTCGCCCGACTCGCGCTCGACGCCGGTTGCCCGCGCGTCTTCCGGGTCAACAGCGAGAGCGAGCTGCCGACTGACCTCAGCGGCACCATCGGCGTGACCGCGGGTGCGAGCGCGCCCGAAGAGCTCGTCGAAGCCGTCATCGCGCGACTCGCGCCCGTCCACGGTGTCGAAGAAGTGCGCATCACCGACGAGGACGAGTACTTCCCGCCACCGCGCAACTTGCGCGACCTGCTCACGGCGATCGATGTCGTGGCGACCGTGGGCTTCGGGGGCACGTTGCGCGATCGGCCGTCGGTCAACGACCGCCAACTGCACGCGAGCGACGTACTCGCCGCGCTGGCGTAGCTCGCTCTCGCGAGTACCGAATGCCCGCGCGTGCCGGTCGCGCTGCGTCCTAGATCCTTCGTAGCGCGCTACGAATCTGGTAGTCGAAAAGCACGCCCACCATGCTTTTGCACTACCAGACTTTCTCGAGGCCGGCTTCGCTCAGATCGACCTCGACAACCTCACACTGCTCTGCCCCATGCGGACCTCGGTCCTCGGTTCTCGCTGTCAAACGTCGCACTATGTACCACGTTCGACAGCGAGAACCAGGCAGACGTTCGACCGCACAACCGCGTCGCCAACCTCGCTGCTGTGGTCGTCGCGATCGCCGCGCGATTTTCGTCGCCCGCCGGCGTCACACCAACCTGACGCTCCGTCAGAAATGTCCCCGCGGGGACGCCGGGCGCGCCGTCCGATTTCACGAGTTCCGTTCTCCGGGCCGAAAAGCACGGCTCGCGTGCTTTTCGGCTTCGAGAGAACGTGGGGCCGCGGTGTGAGCACCACTCGTTTGCGATTTCATTTCGTCACCGGAGAATGAGCAGGCGGCATGAAAGGGCAGGCCGGGCACGCACCGCCACCCCCGTGGGGGCCGCGTCGCGACTGGCATGCTTGCGTCTCTAAAATCTCGGCCATGGAACCGCTCGAGACACTCGCCATCGCCCGATCCGAATTCGCCCGGCGCCTGCGCCTGGTGACCGCAGCCGACTGGCAACGACCGACCCCTTGCGACGGCTGGACGGTCCGCGACCTCGTGATCCACGTGGTGGGCGGCGACCGCATGTCGGCGGCGCTCGTGCGAGGGGCGACGCGCGAAGAGGCCACCGCGATCCGCAAGACCGTCGACCTCGGCGACGACGCCGTCGCGGCATTCGACGCCGAGGCCGACGAGATCGCGGCCGCGTTCGCGGAACCCGGCGCGTTCGAGCGCACCATCGCGCACCCCGCCGGCATGGACATGTCGTGCCCGCAGTTGCTCGGCTTTCGCATCGGCGACTACGCGCTGCACGGCTGGGACCTGGCGCGAGCGATCGGTGCCGACGAAATGCTCGACGACGCGCTCGTGCAAGAGCTGTGGAAATCGATTTCGCCGATGCGCCCGATGATCGCCAACTCGGGCGTGTTCGGCAGCGGGCCGTCGGGTCAGGTGAGCGACGACGCTCCGCGGCAAGACCGGCTGCTCGACCTCACCGGGCGCCGGCCTTGACATCTGCCTCATCGAAGAGTTGCTGCAGCGACTGGTGCAGTTGTTCGGTGAGTTCGGTCACGACCCGCCGCGGCACGCGCCCTTCGATATGAGGGGGCACGATCGGCTTGCCCACGATCAACACGACTTTCTTCGGCCGGATCCACTTCGATCCTCTGGGCATCACACGCTCTGACCCGCCGATGCCGACGGGCACGATCGGTACGCCGGCGCGGCTCGCCACAAAGGCGGGGCCGTCGAAGATCTCTTGCACGACCGGGCCTGACTTGCGAGTGCCTTCGGGAAACATCACGAGCGGCTCACCCCGCTCGAGCACTGCCTGACACGAGCGCAGCGCTTCGCGATCAGCCGTGCCCCGCACGACCGGAAACCCACCGAGGGCCGACACGAACCACGCCATGTACTTCTTGTTCCACAGCGTGTCCTTACCCATGTAGCGCATGCGCCGGCGCGTGATACACCCGAGGATCGGCGTGTCGAAATTGGAGCGGTGCACCGGCGCTATGACGCACCCGCCGGTGCGCGGCACATTTTCACGACCCTCGACGCGCACGCGAAACGCGATTGCGCCAATCCATACGATGAGCGTGCGACATGTGTAATAGACGATGCGGTCGACGAGCGTCATGTCGCCGCCGACGCGAGCCTCGGCACTCACAGGCGCTGCACCAGATCGGCAACGATCTCGGCGATCGTCATGTCGCTCGTGTCGATGACGACCGCATCATCGGCGACCATCAGCGGATCGTGGGTGCGCCCCTGATCGAGCGCGTCGCGGCGGGCGAGATCGGCGGCGACGGTCGCGTAGTCGAGATCGCTGACTTCTTTGGCGCGCCGCGCCGCTCGCACCTCGGGCCGCGCCGTGAGATACACCTTGAGCGACGCATCGGGAAACACGACCGTGCCGATGTCGCGCCCTTCGACCACTCCCCCGCCCCGCTTGCGCACCCACTCGCGTTGCTGCGCCCGCAATTCGTTGCGGACCTTGGGATTGGCGGCGACGATCGACACTGCGCGAGTCACTTCGGGACCACGGATCTCGACGGTCGCATCGACACCGTCGACATGCACGTTGTCGTCGTCGATCACGATCTCGGCCGTCTCGGCGATCGACGCGACGCGTTCGGCATCGTCAGGATCGACATCGCGCGATAGCGCCGCAAACGTGATCGCCCGAAACATCGCGCCGGTGTCGAGGTAGGGCAGCCCCAGAGTCTTCGCGAGTTCTTTGGCGATCGTCGACTTGCCCGTGCCGGCCGGACCATCGATGGCCACGACCCGTCGCGAAGCTTTGTCATCGGTCACTGTCATCGCCGCCTCTCGTCGAGCATGGTGCGCCATCGTGTCACGAAATCAGGAAGAGTCTTGGCCGTCGTGGCGATGTCCTGCACCGTGACTCCGGGCACGACGAGCCCGAGCACCGCCGCCGCAGTGGCCAGGCGGTGATCGTCGTAGGTGGCGAACGGCGCACCGTGCAACGGCGCCGGATCGATGCGCAAACCGTCGGGCCGTTCGGTGACCAGCGCGCCCAGCGCACTCAACTCACGGGCCAGTGCGGACAAGCGGTCGGTCTCGTGCAACCGCAAGTGCGCGATGCCGCGCAATGTCGACGGACCACTCGCCCGCGCGCACACCGCGGCGACTACCGGAGCCAACTCGCCCGTGTCGTGGAGGTCGACGTCGATCGGCGCGATGCTGGCGGGACCGCGCAAAACCAAGCCCTCGTCAGACAGCTCGACCTGCGCGCCCATGGCGCGGAACAGCTCACGTAGTCGATCACCCGCCTGGGTCGTGCGCTCGGGCCAACCCTCGACCGTCACCGTGCCCGCAGTGACCATCGCGGCCGCGAGGAACGCTGCGGCATTCGAAAGATCGGGCTCGACCGTCAACTCGAATCCCTCGAACTCAGTGGGCTCGACGCGCCACTCGTCGGCCTGTGTCGTATCGACGACCACACCGCACTCGCGCAACATCTCGACGGTCATGTCGATGTGCGGCTGTGACGGCACCGGTGGACCGACATGGCGGATCACCAATGGCTGGGCGAAGCGCGGTGCCGAGAGCAACAGCGCGCTGACGAACTGACTCGAGGCAGAGGCATCGATCTCGACGATGCGTTCGTCCGAACCCGCGCTGCCGACGAAACCATGACCGTGCACAACAAGCGGCAGTGCGCGTCGACCTCCGTGGTCGACCTCGACACCCAACGCGTGCAACGCGTCGATCACCGGACCGAGCGGCCGCTCGTGCGATCGGGCGTCGCCGTCGAATGCGATGTCGCCATTGGCCAGCGCGGCGACCGGCAACAAGAACCGCATGACGGTGCCCGCATTGCCTACGTCGACGCGCGCCGGGCCGCGCAGACCTTCGGGCACGATCAACAGATCGTCGCCGTCCTCCTGACGCGCCACGAACACGCCCATGGCCAGCAGCGCGTGCATCATCAGTTCGGTGTCACGGGCGATGAGCGGGCGGCGGATGACCGACGGCGACTGCGCCAACGTTGCGAGAACGAGGGCCCGGTTGGTGATCGACTTGGACCCGGGAAGCGTGACGTACGCGGAGACCGGCTGATCGGCCAACGGCGCCGGCCACCACTCGCCGGGATCGGAACGCGTCGTCATTCGAGCGACTGCACCGACGGTCGATACCCGCGCGCGATGAGCCCGTCACGCATGCGATCGCCCTGCCCCGCGTCGATCACGAGAATGAGCACGCCCTGCTGCCCTTCGCTCGAGTGCGCGATCTCGAGGTCGTAGATGTTGACACCGAGATCTGTCGCCAATGTCGCGACGGTCGCGATCTCGCCTTTGCGATCAGGTATCGGCACGCGCATCTCGACGAGGTCGGACGGGCGCGGCGCGGAGCTGGGCAAATTGAGCCGGGCGGCGCGTGCCTTTTCGAGCCGCTCCATCAGTGCATCGCGGTCACCTTCGGCGACGATGCGCCGCACGCTGCTCAACGAACCGATCAATTCGTCGAGCACATCGATGATGGCATCGCGGTTCTGCGCACAAATGTCGGGCCATATCGCCGGATGTCCCGCGGCGACGCGCGTCATGTCGCGAAAGCCGCCGGCCGCCAGCCGCAACAGTGCGCCGTGCTCCTGGCTGCGTCCCTGCGCCAGGCGCATCAAGGTCACCGCCGTGAGATGGGGCACGTGCGAAACGACCGCGACCAGCGCGTCGTGACGTTCGGGCGGCATCACGACGACATCGGCGCCGAAGGACGACACGACGTTGCGCACACGCGTGAACGACGCATCATCGACGGGACCCGACGGAGTCAACACCCACACCGCGCCTTCGAACATCATCGGATTGGCACCGTCGAGGCCGTCTTGTTCGGACCCGGCCATCGGATGGCCGCCGATGAAGCGACCGTCGTCGACAAGGCGCGCGATGGGCGCCTTGACCGAACCGACATCGGTGACCAGCCCACGTGTCTCGCGCAGCGCCTGCTTGGCCGCCTCGGCGATGACACCCACGGGCGTCGCGATGAACGTGAGCTCGCTTTCGGCATCGAAGCCGATGGCGTCGATGGCGCCCACCGCCCGCGCCCGCTCCAGGCGTTGGTCGTCGCGGTCGACCCCCGACACGCGCCACCCGCGAGAACGCAACGCCAGCCCGATCGAACCACCGATGAGACCGGTGCCGACGACCGTCGCCCGCGGGCTCATCGATCGCTCGGAGAAATGTCGGGTCGCAGGCTGCGGGCGTCGCCGTGGTAGATGTGCTCGACCGCCGACCGGGCATGGTGCGACTCGACCTGCGCCATCACCCGAACACACCGTGGCATGCCCCCGGTGATATCGAGTTCCCGGGCACACATCAACGGGATATCGGACAGACCCATCGTGCGGGCGGCCTCCGCGGGGAACATGCAATGCAGGTCGTCGGTGGCCGTGAAGAAGATGCTGATGACGTCGTCGAGGTCGACGTGATTGCGGCTGAACATGTCGGCCAGCAATGTGGTGACGCGCTCCACCATCTGCTCACGCGTGTCGGCATCGAGGGTGGTGGCGCCGCGAATCGCGCGGACTGATCGAGACACAGCGAGCCAGCCTACCGATCTCGCGGTGGCGGTCCAGCTGTCGGAGCCGCGGCCGCCGCGGCCAGTGCTCGCACTTCGTCGCCGTCGAGCGGGCGCCACTGGCCCGGCGCCAGCGTTCCGGTGACGAGCGACGCGATGCGCACGCGCACCAACCGCAGCACCGGATGACCGACCGCGGCGCACATGCGGCGCACTTGACGATTGCGCCCTTCGTGGATCGCGATGCGCAACAGATTGGGGTGCACGAGCGACACCTTGGCCGGCGCGGTCATGCCGTCCTCGAGCTCGATGCCTTCGCGGAGTTGGCGCAGCGTGCCCCGTGTCGGTGTGCCCTCGACCTCGGCGAGGTACTCCTTTTCGATGCCGAACGACGGGTGCGTGAGCCGATGCGTCAGCTCGCCGTCGTTGGTGAGCAACAAGAGGCCCTCGGTATCGAGATCGAGCCGGCCGACGGGGAACACCCGAGGCTCGGGCGGCACGAGATCGACGACCGTCGGACGGCCCTCGGGGTCGTGCGCCGTGGTGACATAGCCCGCCGGCTTGTTGAGCACGTAATAAACGGCATCGGGAGCGAGCGGGACGAACGCACCATCGATGGTGACGATGTCACGGCTCACGTCGAGTTGCGCGCCAAGGCCGACAACGACCCCGTTGACCGCGACCCGGCCGTCCTCGATCAGCTCCTCGCAGCGGCGACGGCTGGCAACCCCGGCGCGGGCCAGGATCTTGTGCACACGTTCGGACACGTGCCCCGCACTACTCGGAGGTGGATTCGGTGACGGATTCCGCGTCGGATTCAGTGACGGTGATCTCGTCGATCGGATCGACGCGCAAGCTGCGTTCGAGTTGCTCCATCACGTCGGAGCTCGGTACGAACTCGCCGAGCGCCGGCAGTTGGTCGAGCGAGTCGAGGCCGAGACGTTCGAGGAACATCGTGGTCGTGCCGAACAACGCCGCTTGGCCGGGGCCGGGGTCGCGCCCGATCTCGGCGACATAGCCGCGGACTTCCAACGTGCGGATCACCGAGTCCACGTTGACGCCGCGGATCGACGCGACCTGTGCCCGCGACAACGGTTGCTTGTAGGCGATGATTGCCAACGTCTCGAGTGCCGCGGCGGAGAGGCGCGCCGACTTGCCGTCGAGAACGAATCGCTCGACATACGGCGCAAGATCGGGATGGCTCTGGAAGCGGAACCCACCGGCAATGCGCACCAGCACGAAACCGCGTTCTTCGGCTTCGTATTGCTCGGCCAGCTGTTCGCAGATCTCGATCACACGGTCTTTGGGTTGCTCGGTCAATTGCGCGAGTACGCCCGGATCGATCGGCTCTTCGGCCACCATCAGGATTGCTTCGATGGCGCGCCGCGCCTCGTTGTTGGTCATGGCTGCCTATCCGTCGTAGACGTCGATCGACTCGAGATCGGCGCCGCCGCGATCGCCGACCCACTCGATGCTGATGTCGCCGAACACCGTGCCTTGTTCGAGTTCGATGAGACCTTGCTTGAACATCTCCAAGATGGCGAGGAAGCGCACCACGATCTCGATGCGGTCGACGAAGTTCGCGGTGAGCCGGCGAAACGTGATCGAACCGATGCGGGGTAGCTCGTCCATCAACTCTTCGACGGCGTCGACCACCGACGCCCGGATGGGAGCGATGTGCTCGGTGTCGATGTGGGGCTGGATCTTGGGTGCAACCGCCCGTAGGAACGCGGCGTGAATGTCGCGCGGCGTGACGCCGGCAAGCAGATCGGGCATGAGGCCGATGAAACGATCTTCGAGACCGGCGCGGCGCGGCGCGGACCGCGACGCCATCGACGAAAGCTGGGCCAAGACGACCGCGGCGTCTTTGAACGTCTTGCATTCGACGAGGCGCGCCAGCAGCAGATCGCGCTCTTCCCAGAGGCCGAACTCGTCGTCGAGATCGACGTTGTCGTCGCCGGGCAGAAGGCGCCGGGTCTTTAGCTCGACGAGCGTCGCCGCGATCAACAAGAACTCGGTGGCGACCTCGAGGTTGAGGTGCTCCATGAGCTCGAGCTCGCGCAGGTACGCGTCGACGATCGAGGTCAACGAGACTTCGTAGACGTCGACCTCGTCGCTCAGGATCAAGTGGAGCAGCAGGTCGAACGGGCCCTCGTAGACGGGGGTCTGCACTGCATAGGTCACCTCTTGACGATAGCCAGGTCCGGCCGCCGGATTGGCGAATCCGGGCTAAATGTGGCGGACGACAGGTGGGCGCGCCGTACGATCGGGCCCCATGCCCCGCGTCCTGTCCGGTATCCAGCCATCTGGCAACGTCCATCTGGGCAATCTGCTCGGCGCCATCCGCAACTGGGTTCGCGACCAGAACGAAGAATCGTTCCACCTGATCGTCGACCTGCACGCCCTCACCCTGCCCAAGGACCCCGCTGAGCTGCGCTCCGGCACCCTCGAGTTGGCGATGACGCTCATGGCGGCGGGGCTCGACCCCGACGTGTGCACCCTGTTCGTACAAAGCCACGTGCCCGCCCACAGCAACCTCAGCTGGCTACTCGAATGCACGGTCAGCTTCGGCGAACTGCGGCGTATGACGCAGTTCAAGGACAAGTCCGACCGGGCCGACTTCATCTCGGCCGGGTTGTTCACCTACCCGGCGCTCCAAGCGGCCGACATCTTGCTCTACGACGCCGAGCGGGTCCCCGTGGGTGACGACCAACGTCAGCACATCGAGATAACCCGCGACATCGCGGTCCGATTCAACAGTCGCTACGGCGAGACCTTCGTCATCCCCGAAGCGGCGATCCCCCCGGCGGGTGCCCGCGTGATGGACCTGCAGAATCCCACGCGCAAGATGTCCAAGAGCGAGTCGTCGCCGCAGGGCACCATCGACATTCTCGAGCCGCTCAAGAGCATCGAACGCAAAGTCATGCGGGCGGTGACCGACAGCGACACCGATGTTCGCTACGACGTCGCCGAAAAGCCCGGCATCGCCAACCTGTTGTCGATCCTTGCGGCGTGCACTGGCGGCGAGGCGGCCGCGCTGGCGTCGTCGTACTCGCAGTACGGGCCGCTCAAGAAAGACACCGCGGCAGCAGTAATCGAGACCGTGCGGCCGATACAAGCGCGCTACGCCGAACTCGCATCGGACCCCGCCGAGACGGCGCGTCTGTTGGACAAAGGCGCGACCAAAGCCGAGGCCGTCGCATCGGTGACACTCACACGCGCTTACCACGCGATCGGCCTGCTCCCCCGCGGCAAGGCCTGAGCTACCTCAGCGGTTAGTCGTTGTCGCAGGCGTCGAGCACGGTTGCGTATTCGTGCGGAATGGACCACTCCTCCGCGTTGCGATGGTGCTCGCGTGTCCAGGCGGTCGTCAACGGATGGCTGCCGGCCAACTCGAGATCGTCGCCACCGATGTCCGGATGATTCTGGTAGAGCGCAATGCGGCGGTGGAGCCCACCGACATGCACCCACGATGCGACCTCGTCGCGGCCGGCGGTCTTGATCGTCAATGTCGCGACGACGCGACCGAACGTGCGCAGCCGGCTGTGAATCTTGCCGACGTCGTGCAACAGCGCGGCGGCGAGCACTTCGGTCGGTGCGGCGTCGCCGAGCGTGTGCTGCACGGCGCGCGCAACCTGTGCCGAATGCCGGCGATCAGGGCCCGACATTCGTTGCCAGAGCGCATGCTCTTCGCTCGACAGCACGCTCTGCACAAACTGCGCATCGGGCGCGGACGGGCCACCGGGTCGCAGCGACCCGAAGAACCGCCGGGCGAGGTGTGCGTTCGTTGCCACAGCCAGTCCTATCGGTCGGCGGGAGCGCGTGTTGAGGCGCGGGCTCGTGGGTGCGCGGCGTCGTAGACCTGCCAGAGGCGCTCGGCCGACACCATGGTGTAGATCTGCGTCGTACTGATCGAGGCATGACCGAGCAACTCTTGTACCGAGCGGATATCGGCGCCGTGATCGAGCATGTGCGTCGCGCACGAATGGCGCAGCACGTGCGGCGTCAGCTTGGCGCCGATGCCGGCGATGATGCCGTACTTGCGCACGGCCCCCCACGCACCCTGACGGCTCAAGCGGCCGCCGCGCGGGTTGAGGAACACGGCTTCACTGTCACGGCGCGACTTCCACCGTTCGGGTTCGAGTTGCGGTCGGCCGCCCGCGCCGAAGTAGTCGGTCAGCGCGGCCACCGCCATGCGACCGATGGGGACGATGCGTTCCTTGGAGCCTTTGCCGAAGGCGCGCATCACGCAGTCGCGCAGGTCGATGTCGGAGAGCGACAGCCCACACAACTCGGAGATGCGCAACCCCGCGCCGTAGAGCACTTCGAGCATGGCGCGATCGCGCAATGCCAGCGCGTCGACACCGTCGACCGCCGCGAGAAGTCGCCCGACCTCGTCTTCGGTCAGTGCCTTGGGCAGTCCGCGGGGCACTTGGGGCATCTCGACATCGCTCGTCGGATCGTCACCGCGCAACTCTTCGACCGCCATGAACTTGTGCAGCCCGCGCACCGCCACCGTGGCTCGCGCCACCGTACGCGCGGCGCGACCGTGATTGCGCAACAAGTGGACCAGATCGATGACGTCGCGTTCGGTCGCGTCGTCGAGGGTGCGGCCGCGCTCGTCGAGGAACCGGCAGTACTGCGCGAGGTCGTGGCGGTAGCCGGCGATGGTGTTGGGTGCGCGACCCTTTTCGACGACGAGCCACGTCAGATACTCCTCCGCGGCTTCGGGGAGCGTCGCCGTGGTCATCGCCCGAGACGGCGCAGCGCCAGCGTCAATCCGATGACCGACTTGGCATCGCACAACCGACCATCGGCGATCATCGCGGGCACGTCGTCGAGTGGTACGTGTTCGATCGTCATGTGTTGTTCTTCTTCGCCGTGCGCCTGGATCGTCGCCTCGTCGAACTCGGTCGCGAGATAGACGTAGCAATACTCATCGGAGAAGCCGGCCGAGTTGTAGAACGCGGTCAACAGTTCGAGCGAGCGCGGTTGCAGACCCACCTCTTCGACGAGTTCGCGCGCCGCGGTGAGCTCGGGGGGCTCGTCGGCGACATCGCGCTTGCCCGCGGGGATCTCGAGCAGATCGCCCCCGATAGCGGCCCGGTACTGGCGCACCATCACGACATGATCGTCGACGATGGCGACCACCGAAACTGCGCCCGGATGGCGGACCAGTTCACGAACGACGACGTTGCCCGAGGGGCTGACGAACTCGCCCACTGCGACTCGGATGATCGCGCCCTCGAAGACGGTGTCTTCGCTGATTTGGCGAAAACCGCCCGTCGACGAGCGATCCACGCGTCAGGCGCCGAATTCGTGCAGGTCGATCAAGTGGGGGTTGCGGCCCTCGGAGCGGGCGAGCACGGCTTCGATGAACGCCCGGAACAGCGGCGCCGGCCGCGTGGGCCGCGACTTGAATTCGGGGTGCGCCTGCGTGCCGACCCAGAACGGGTGCGACGGCAACTCGATGAACTCGACGAGTTGCCCGTCGGGCGATTCGCCGGAACACACGAGCCCGCCTTCTTCGAAGCGACGCCGAAAGCGCGGGTTGAACTCGTAACGGTGACGGTGCCGTTCGGAAACGACGTCTTCGCCGTAGATGTCGTGCACCTGCGAGCCGGGACGCAGTTGCGCGATGTACGCGCCGAGGCGCATCGTGCCGCCCTTGTCGACGACGCCGAGTTGCGACGACATCAAGTCGATCACGGGATAGTGCGTCTTGGAGTCGAACTCGGTCGAGTTCGCGCCGCTCATACCGAGCGCGTTGCGGGCGTATTCGATAGTCATCACCTGCAGACCGAGGCACAGACCGAGACAAGGGATGCCCTGCTCTCGCGCGTAGCCGGCCGTGGCGATCTTGCCTTCGATACCGCGCTCGCCGAACCCGCCGGGGATGACGATGCCGTCGAGATCGCGCAGATGGTTTTCGGCGAAGAGACCCGTGACGGTCTCGGCTTCGATCCAATCGATCTCGACGCGGCAGTTGTGGAACAGTGCGGAATGATTGAGCGACTCGACGACCGACAAATAAGCGTCGATGAGACTCACGTATTTGCCTACGATGCCCACCCGCACGGTGCGCTTGGCTTCGCGTACGCGCCGGTTGAGTTCGATCCAGTCGGTGAGATCACAGGGCCGCTCGGGCAGGCGCAGGATCTCGCACACCAAACGGTCGAGACCCTCTTCGTGCAACACGATCGGGATCTCGTAGAGGCTCTCGGCATCGGCCGCGTTGACCACCCCGTCGATGGGCACGTCGCACAAGTTGGAGATCTTGCGCTTGAGCGAATCGGAGATGGGCTGCTCGCTGCGACACACGATGGCATCGGGTTGAATGCCGCGGCTGCGCAACTCGGTAACCGAGTGCTGCGTCGGCTTGGTCTTTTGCTCGCCCGACGGACCGATGAACGGCACCAGCGTGACGTGCACGTAGCACACGTTGTCGCGACCGACCTCGAGTCGGTACTGACGTATCGCTTCGAGGAACGGCAGGATCTCGATATCGCCCACGGTGCCACCGACTTCGGTGATGACGACATCGACATCGTCGGTCGTCAAGGCGCGGATGCGTTGCTTGATCTCGTCGGTGATGTGCGGGATGACCTGCACGGTCCGCCCGAGATAGTCACCGCGCCGCTCGGCGTTGATCACCGACCAGTAGATCGACCCTGTCGTGGCGTTGGACGCGCGCGTCAAGTTTTCGTCGATGAACCGTTCGTAGTGCCCGAGATCGAGATCGGTTTCGGCACCATCGTCGGTGACGTAGACCTCGCCGTGCTCGATCGGGTTCATCGTGCCCGGATCGATGTTGATGTAAGGGTCGAGCTTTTGCATCGTGACCCGAAAGCCGCGGCATTTGAGTAGTCGACCGAGCGAAGAAGCCGTGAGGCCCTTGCCGAGGGAACTGGCTACACCACCAGTGACGAAGATGTGTTTTGTCACGGGAGTGCAACCTACCGTTGTCGACCGATGATCGCGCGCATGGGCGAGCGTCGATGCGTCACCTGTCGGCGGCCGCGGTGCGCAACAACTCGGCGGCGTGTTCGCGGGCGGTCGCACTTTCGGGTGAACCCGACAACATCCGTGACAATTCGACGACTCGCGTGGTGCCGATGACGAGATCGGCGCGCACGGTCGTCGAGCGCGCCTGCGCCGACTTGTGCACCGCCACGTGCTGATCGGCGTAGGCCGCGACCTGTGGGAGATGCGTCACCACGAGGACCTGCCGGTGCCGGGCCAGCTTGGCCAACGCCCGCCCCACGGCCGTGGCCGCGGCGCCGCCGATGCCTGCGTCGACCTCGTCGAATACGTAGGTCGGCGGTGTGGTGTCGCCCGCCGGGGGCAGCGCCAGGCGCAGGGCCAACATGGCCCGCGCCAACTCGCCGCCCGAAGCCACCTTGCCGAGCGGCAACGGCGGTGCACCGGGATTGGCCGCAAGCAGGACACGGACGTCTTCGCCGGCCGCGCCGTCGACCGCCACCTCGAGCTTGGCCTTGGGCATCGCCAACTCGCGCAGGTGGCGCTCGACCGCCTTGGCCAGGCGCGGTGCCGCCGCGAGGCGGGCCGCGCGCACCTGGGCCTCGGCGGCCGCCCGCTGGCGCAGGGCCGCGACGCGCTGCGCGTCGAGATCAGCGGCGCGCTGGTCGTGGGCCGACAGGTCGGCCAAGCGACGTTCGGCCTCGGCGCCGTAGGCGATGACGTCGTCGAGCCCCGGCCCATACTTGCGCCGCATGTCGCGCAGCAGTTGGCGGCGGGCGCGCAGCGCCGCGAGACGCTCGGGGTCTTCTTCGATGCGCTCGGCAATGGCGCGGATGTCGTGAGCGATGTCGTCGAGGTCGGCGTGCACCGAACGCAACCGCCCGGCCAGGTCGCGATAGGGAGCCCGGTCGCCGAGCGCGGCGAGCGCGGTGCCGATGGCGTCGAGTGCCGCGCCGTCGTCGCCCCCGAGCGCGTCGCTCGCCTGGGCGCCCGCCTCGCGATGGGCGAGTGCGTCGCTGAGTTCGCTCTCGTCCTGTTCGAGTTGTTGGTCTTCGTCGGGACTGTCGATAGCGGCGCGGCGCAGCTCGTCGACCTGGAAGCGGTAGAGGTCGATCTCGCGCGCCCGCGCCCGCTCGTCGCCGCCGAGCTCGGCGAGGGAGGCGTCGATCGTCGCCAGCGTGGCCCGCACCGCGTCGAGCGCACCGGTGTCGACGCTGCCGAATCGATCGAGCGCGGCACGCTGCGTCGTCGTCGACACCAGCGACTGGTGCGCGTGCTGGCCATGGATGTCGACGAGTGAGCTGCCCAGCTCGGCCAGCGACGTGACGGTGGCCAGGCGCCCGTCGAGATACGCGCGTGAACGACCGTCGCGCGGCACGACGCGGCGCACCACGACTTCTTCGTCGGAACCGATGACGAAGCGGCCCTCGACGATCGCCTCGGCACAACCGGCGCGCACCACCGTGCCGTCGGCGCGACCGCCGAGCAGCAGCCCGATGGCCTCGACGACCATGGTCTTGCCCGCGCCGGTCTCGCCGGTGACCGCGGTGAGGCCGGGCCCGAGGACGAGCGAGAGCTCGGAGATGACTCCGAGGTCGGTGATGGCCAGTTCGGTGAGCACAGGTTTCGCTCGCTTGTGTGGGTCAGGGCGTGGGGGCGGTGCTTGTGGGAGACAGTGGTCAGCGGTCGTTGAGGCCGAACTTGGCCTTGAGCACGGCATGGAAGTCGCGTGGCCCGAAGGCAATCAATCGGGCCACCCGGGATGAGGCGGTGCAAGTGATGGCGTCTCCGTCACGCAACACCCCAAGACTACGGCCGTCCACTGACAGGCTCGCCGGGCGCTGCGAGCTGACCGTGATCTCGACCCGGGTTGACGGCGTCAGCACCAGCGAGCGGTCGAAGAGCATGTGCGGCGAGATCGGAGTCAACAGCAGCGCCCGATGGGTGGCGTCGATGATGGGTGCGCGCACCGAGAACGCATAGGCGGTCGAGCCGGTGGGCGTCGCGACGATCAACCCGTCGGCGGCGTAGGTGGTGAAGAACTTGTCGTCGAAGCTCACCGACAACCGCAGCGTGCTCAGCGTCACGGGCCGTTCGAGCGTCGCTTCGTTGAGCGCGTGATGCACCGTGCCGTCGAGTTCGGTGCCGGGCGAATGCACCCGCACCTCGAGCAGCATCCGCTCTTCGATATCGAACTCGCCGGCGAAGAATCGCTCGACCGCGCTCTGTGCCTCGTTCGGCTCGACGAGCGTGAGATAGCCGAGCTGACCGAAGTTGACACCGAGGATCGGCACTTCGTGATCCCCGACGAGCGCCACGCTGCGCAAGATGCTGCCGTCGCCACCGAGGCTCACCACGAGGTCGAGACCGTCGATGAATCCTTCGTCAGTCTCTACTGGGTCGGGACGGCGCACTTCGTGGCCCGCTCCCTCGAGCCAGGCGGCCAATTCGTCGGCTGACTGCAGCGCCGCCTCACGGCTCTCGTTGACCACGATGCCGACGCGCCGAACCGAGCTCCGTGTCATTGAGGTAGCTCTCGTCGACGCGCTTGATCGACAACGTCGTCGATCGCGGCGTTGTCGATGGCCCGGTCATCGACCCCGTGCATGGACGCGCCCGCGACCCGCTCGATGAGTGCGAAGAATTCCACGTTGCCCTGTGCACCGGTGATGGGCGAGATCATCAGCCCCATCATGGCCGCGCCATGGGCGTCTACGTCGGACCGCAACGCGATGAGCACCCGTCGCCACACCTCCGGGTCACGGATGACGCCGCGTCCGCGATCGGCGTCGGCCCGACCGGCTTCGAATTGCGGCTTCACGAGCGCGACGATCCGCCCTCCGTCATCGACCAGCGAAAGCAGCGCGTCGAGGACCGATGACAGCGAGATGAACGACACGTCGACCACCACGAGCGGCACTGGCCCACCGACATCGTCGGGCCCGACGTCGCGGATGTGGGTCCGTTCGCGCACCACGACCCGGGGGTCGGCCCGGATGCGCTCGTGGAGCTGGCCGTAGCCGACGTCGATACTCGTCACGGCGGCGGCCCCGTGCCGCAGCAGGCAGTCCGTGAAGCCCCCGGTCGAGGCGCCCACGTCGATGGCCCGCTGGCCCTCGACAAGGAGCCCGAAGGCCGCGAGGGCCGCCTCGAGCTTGGTCCCGCCCCGGCTGACGAAGCGCGGCGGCGGGCCGACCAGCTCGATCGGCTCATCGGGAGCGGTGCGCCGGGCCGCATTGGTGGCGACCACGCTCGCCACCGTCACCAGCCCGGCGGCGATCATCGACTGTGCGCTTTCCCCGCTCTCGGCGAGGCCACGGCGAACGAGCTCGACATCGAGGCGGCGTCGGACGACCGTGAGCAGCCCTTTCATCCGAGCCGCGCGAGGCACGGCAGACGGGGATTCGCGAAAAAGGGCGGTCGAGCACTGGCGGATCGCGACCAATCGCGATATCTCTAGCCCCGCATTGTCTCACGTTCCTGCCGAGCCACCGCGCATTCGCCCCGATACCCTGCGCAGCGGCCCTGATGGACGATAAGGGGCCGACACAGGAGCCATCGTGACCCAGGTAGAAGCGAACACCCTCGACGCCGAGGCCGAGGAGTTCGCCCGCGACTTCGCATCGATGGTGAGCAACATCGAGCGCGTCTTGCGGGGCAAGACACAGGTCATTCGCCTGGCGCTCGCCTGCCTCGCCGCCGAGGGCCACCTCCTGATCGAAGACGTGCCCGGCATCGGCAAGACCTCCCTGGCCAAGGCCATCGCCGAGTCGATCGACGGCACGTGGACCCGCATCCAGTTCACGCCTGACCTCCTGCCCACCGACGTGACGGGCGTGCAGATCTTCAACCGGCGCACCAACGAGTTCGAGTTCCGCCCCGGCAGCGTGTTCGCCAACGTGGTGCTCGGCGATGAGATCAACCGCGCCTCACCCAAGACACAGTCCGCGTTGCTCGAGGTCATGCAGGAATACCAGGTGACCGTCGACGGGCGCAGCTACCCCGTGCCGTATCCGTTCATCGTGGTGGCGACGCAGAACCCGATCGAGCACGAGGGTGTCTACAACCTGCCCGAGGCACAGCTCGACCGCTTCCTGATGCGCATCTCGGTCGGCTATCCCGATCGTGCGGCCGAACTCGAGGTCATCGACCTCGCCGTCGGTCGCCGCCGTCCCTCCGCCCTGTCGCCGGTCATCACCACCCACGACATCGAGCGCATGGCCAATGTCGTCGAGCGCACCTTCGTGGCGCCCGCCGTGCGCCAGTACATCGTGTCGATCGCCCGCGCGACCCGTGAGTTGCCGCAGCTACGCCTCGGCGTCAGCCCCCGCGGTGCCATCGCGCTGACCCGAGCCTCCAAGGCCTACGCCGCCGCTGACAGCCGGCCCTTCGTCACCGCCGACGACGTCAAGGCCGTCGTGCCCTTCGTGCTCGGCCATCGCATGATCGTGTCGCCCGAAGCAGAGCTCGCCGGCGTGTCTTCTATCGACCTGCTCGACCGGGTCATCAAGTCGGTCCCGGTGCCGAAGCGGCGCGAGGAAGGCTGACCAGTCGTGCTCACCAGCACCGGTAAGACCTTTGCGGTGCTGGCGGTCGTTCTCACGGTGACCGGCTGGCTCATGCACTACCGAGCGCTACTGGCGCTCGGCCTTGCCTGCGTCGTCGCGCTGGCCGCGGCCACGATTTGGGTCGTACGTCGACCCCGTGTGCGAGCGGTGCGTGAGTTGCAGCCCGAGCGCATCACCGTCGGCCAGCGCGCCCTGAGCGAGTTGCGCATCACCAACCTCGGTCGGCGCCGAACCGCCAGCGGTGTGGCGCTCGAACAGTTCGGCAACCGGGTGCTGCCGGTCGAGTTGCCGAGCATCGATCCCGAAGCCACTGCGACCGTCATCCAGCAACTGCCCTCGGACAAACGCGGCGTGTTCCAGGTAGGGCCGCTGATCGTCAGCCGCTCCGATCCGTTCGGCCTGATCCGTGTCGGGCAACAACAGCGCGACATTGCAACCTTCTATGTGCACCCTCGCATCGTGATGCTCACCCCATTCCCCAGTGGAATGCAGCGCGATCTCGACGGTACGAGCATGGGTGAGGCCCCCGAAGGCGGCATCGCGTTCCAGAACCTCCGCGAATACGTCGAAGGCGACGACCTGCGTCTCGTGCATTGGCGATCCTTGGCCAAGACCGGCACGATGATGGTGCGCCACAACGTCGACACCCATCAGCCCCGCAGCGTCATCGTCGTCGACACGCGCGAAAGTGTCTATACCGACGAATCGTTCGAAGACGCCATCGAAGTCGCGGCGTCGATCGTCATGGCCTCCATGTTGAATCACTTTCCTTTCCGACTCGAGACAACCTGTGGGCGTACTGCCAATTCGTTGATGACCAAGGCCTCGGTCATGGACCTCCTCGCGTCGCTCAACCGAGTTCCGCACGGCGCCATGCAGAGCGCGGTCGGGCCCTTGTCGCGCGATCAAGGGGGCGCGTCACTGGCGGTCGTATCGGGACGGTGCACCTCCGCCGACCTGACCTGTCTTGCGCCGGTGCGCAAGCGCTTCGACTCGCTCACGATCGGACGCCTCGGCGTGCGCGGCAGTGAGGTCGTCCTCGCCCCCAAAGCGGTGCTCATCAATGCCGGCGGTGTTCCCGAGTTCGCCCGTGGCTGGAATCGGCGAGCGCGATGAGTAGCGAGAACGACGAGCAAGCCGGTACCCAGCGGCGGCTGCTGCATTCGGGCGAAACCGATGTGGTGATGTTCGCGCTCGTCGGGCTCGTCGCGCTGCTGGCCTATCACGACGTGTTCGGCGCTTGGGGCAACTTCGCCGGCGCGACATCCGGTGGTGTCATCGGCGGAGCCATCCTCGCGTATCTTCTCCGTCCGCGGCTCACCGCTGGACGCGCGTTCGCGATCGCGCTCGTTGCCGGCGCCGTGTTCGTGACCTACTCCGTCCTCGGCGACACGTTGAGCGCGGGCATCTTTCCCGGCAGCGAAACGATTCGCGCGTTGCGAGACGGTATAGGCCACGGCTTCTCCGACGCCCTCGGCGACTCGCTGCCGCTGCGCGACCGACAAGGGCCGCTCGTGTTGATCTCGACGCTGTCGTGGTTGTGCGGGTACACCGCGAGCGACATCTGCCTGCGCACGCGTCTGGCCGCGGTGCCGTTGATCCCGCCGATCGTGTTGATGGGCTTCTCGCTGCCGCTCACCGCGCCGCTCGGCGGACCCGGTGTCGCGTATATCGCGATCTTCGTCGCACTCAGCTTTCTCGCCGTCTTGTTGCGCGCCTCGCCCGATCTCACCGCCAGTCGCAGCGAAGGCGTCGTCGAGATGGACAGCCGCAGCCTCGTGTCGTCGCGGCTGACGATAGGCGTCCCTCTCGTCGCACTGCTCGCACTCCTGTGCCCGGTCGTCGCCGACGCGGCGTCATCGGCCGATCCGTTCGACCCGCGTGATCTACGCGGCGACCTCGTCGAGAGCACGACAGTGCTCGATCCCCTTGCCGAATACAAGGCGATCGTCACTCGCGTGCCCGCACAGTCGCTGTTTCGCGTCAGCTTGACCGGCGCGAGCGCGCTCGACGTCGTGCGCATGCCGGCGATCACTCTCGACAGCTTCGACGGGGTGCGCTGGACATCGTCGGGTCGCTTCCAAAAGCAGGGAACGCGCGACCCCAGCGAAGCCACGCAGGCCACCGGCACCGACGTGACGGCGCACGTCTTCGTAGGGCGGCTCCCCAACCAGTTCTTGCCCACGGTCGGCGCCTTCAACGAGATCAACGAACGGGAAGTGCTGACCGACCCCGACACCGGCGACGTCTTCACCCGCACGTCGATCGACGGCACCGAGTACTTCGCCGAGGGGCGGCTCAACACGCCGTCGGCACAACAGATCGCCGCGGCAGCAGCCGCGACCGACGAAGACACTGTTCGTTACACGACAGTCAATGCGACGGTGCCCAACGGCCTGCGCGAACTCGCGCAGCGCATCACCGCCGGCTCCCCGACCGCCGGCCAAGCCATCGTCAAGCTCGACGCGTATCTGCACGACAACTACACCTTCGACGAGACGGCGCAGGGCGGCAGTTCGTTGGGCCGGCTCGAGCGCTTCTTGCTCGAGGACCAAACGGGCACCGCGGAGCAATTCGCCACGTCGTTCTCGTTGTTGGCGCGCATCCTCGGCTACCCGACCCGTGTCGTGCTCGGTTATCGCATCACCGAAGAGCAAGACGGCGCCTTCGTCCCCGTCGACGAGATCTCCACCGCCGACTACCACGTGTGGGCCGAGGTCAAGCTCGAGGGCTTGGGGTGGGTCACCGTCGACCCGACACCCAAGGCCGGGCAAGTACGTCCGCCCGTGCAGCAGCCACAGGCCGCCACCGCGACGCAGCCCGAAGGCGGCGGCGGTCAGCAGCAACCGCGCGAAGTCGGCCCATCCGAGGCACCGACCACCCGCCTTCTCGACCACGGCTATGTCGTCTTACTGCGGCGAGTTGCGATCGGCATCGGCGTCATCCTGCTCGCCGCATTCGGTCTTGCCGCGACCGTGATGATAGCCAAGCGGTTGCGCCGTAGTCGTCGCCGCGCCGGTGACCCCAACAAGCGCATCTCGGGCGCGTGGGACGAGTTCACCGACCGCCTCGCCGAACTCGGCGTCGATCTCCCACCGAGCCTGACCCCTCGCGAGGTGAGTCGAGCCGCGACGGCGCGCTTCGGCGCCGACACCACGCTGCCGATCATGACGCTGTCCCGCGATCTCGGCCGCGCGGTGTACGGGCGCGAACAACCGACCGAAGCAATGGCCGACTCCGCCTGGCGACTGGAGTCGTTGTTCGAAGAAAATCTGCGGAGCTCGTTGGGCAAACGCGAACGGCTCGCCGCTCGGCTCAGCATCGTCTCGCTCGTGCGCCGTGAACCCGAGGACTCCTCCGTCGGCTAGCGACGAGGACTAGCGCTCGGCGAGTCCCCGATCGACCCCAACAACCTCGCACGTTCTTAATCTGCCCCTGCGGACCTCGGTCCTCGGTTCTCGCTGTCAAACGTCGCAATATGTCCCACGTTCGACAGCGAGAACCAGGCAGACGTTCGACCGCACAACCGCATCTGCAACCTCATACTGCTGTGCGAATTTAACCCTCATGTCGCGCGGTCGTATTACCAGTATTCGGAGCGGCGCCGTTCGTCAACACTGGACGATCGCGCAAGAAGGTGCCCGGTGTGGACCTGATTCCTAACCGCCGGGGAGCGTCGTCGGCGGTGCCGTGGTCGGCGGCGGTGGCGGCGGCGCAACACTGATCGTTATCGTGTCGATGGCGCTGCGCCCTGGCGCTCCGACTTCGGTGACAACCACACTGATGGTGGCGGGCAGCAGCGTCCCCTGCGTGAAGCGGATCTGGACCGACGCACTGGTCGGCGTCGGGGCGACGACGTAGGTGGCACCCAGTGGCAGCAACAGAGGCGACGTCCACGCGTACGTGAACGGTCCCAAGCCGCCGGTCACGCCGGCGGTGAAGGTCACGGTGACCGGCGCAACGTAGGGAGCTAGCGGGGTGGCCGTCACGACCACTGTCGGCGGCGGCGGCGCGATCACGGTCACGTTTCGGGCCGGCGCGGCATCGACGCGACCGAGGGCGTCGGTCACCGTGAGCGTCACCGTGTGCGGACCGATCGTCGAATACGTGACCGACGGGGCGGCGGCCGTGGAGGTGGCGGGTAGGGCGCCCACAAACGTCCAGGAGTAGGTGATGGGCAGGGCTCCGCCGATCACAGTGGCCGAGAACGTGACGGGCGAACCGGCAACAACCGTCGCGGGCACGGGCGCGTTGATCGTCGCCGTGGGCGGCACCGGGTTGACCACGATGTTGCGGACGAACGGCACCGGGGTGTTACCGGGGTTGGACTCGGTCAGCGTGACCGGGTATGTCCCGGCGACCCCGTAGATGTGCGCCGGCGGATTGAGACCGACGAACAACGGGCTGCCATCACCGAAGTTCCACGTGACCACCGTGGCGGGCCCCCCGGTTGATGTGCGTACGAACTGCGCCGGGGATCCGGCATTGACCGACGTCGGTCCACTGAACGACGGGATCGGCGGTGGCGGAGTCGGTGCCACGACCAACGCGCGGGTCGCCGATGTCGTGCCGGCCGCGTTGCCCACCGTCAACGTCACGGTGTAGGTGCCGGCGACGGCGTACACCTTGGTCGGGTTGGCCAGCGGCGACGGCGGGCTGCCGTCACCGAAGTCCCACGAGACCGTCGTCGCGGGGCCACCGGTCGATGTGTTGGTGAACGTGACGGTCTCGCGCGCAACCGGCGCGGGCGGCGTGATGGTGAACGCGGCGACCGGCGCGGGCGGGCTGACGGCCACAGGCCGCACGATGGTGCTCGTACCGGTTTCGTTGGTCACCGTGAGGCGCACCTGGTAGGTACCGGCGACCACATAGATCTTGGTCGGGTTGCGCAGCGTCGACACGGTGAGGTCGCCGAAGTCCCACGCCCACGTCGTCGGCGTGCCTCCGGTCGAGGTGTCGTTGAACTGCACCGTGCCTCCGATGAGGGGCACGGCGGGCAGGAACGTGAACGCGGCGACCGGTGCCGCCGGGCGTACGACGATCGACCGCAGCGTCGAGTTGGTGCCAGCGCGGTTGACGACGGTCAGTCGCACCTGGAACGTGCCGGTGCGGGCGAAGGTGTGCGTGGCGTTGCGTTGCGTCGACTCGGGCGTGCCGTCACCGAAATCCCAATGCCACTCCGACGGTGGCCCGCCGGTCGAGGTGTCGGTGAATTGCACTGCAGTCGCGGTGTCCGGAGAGATCGGGGCGAAGCTGAACGACGCGATCGGCGCGGGCAGATTGGGCAGTACCCGCACCACCGCGGTCGCGCTGTCAGAACCCTCGCTGTTGGTCACGCGCATCGTGACCGTATAGGTGCCCGCGTTGGGCCACGACTTGACCACGCTCGGACCCGACCCGCTTTGCCCGTCGCCGAAATCCCACGTCGTGGTGGTCGGATTGTTGATCGACAGGCTCGTGAAGCGCACGCCTTCGCCTTCTTCGACGAGCGCGGCCGACGCCGAGAGTCGCGCGACCGGCGGCAGCACCCGCTCGCGGATCGTCACCTGCAAGAGGGCGGTGTTGCTGCCCGCCGAGTTGGAGGCGGTGAGCGTCACGGGATAGGTGCCGGGAGTGGTCCACGAGTGGCGGATCGACGCACCGGAGCCGGTCACGCGATCGCCGAAGTCCCATTTGAGATCGGTGGCGTTGCCCGAAGTTCGCGAGAAGAACGAGAGGCTCTGCCCGACCGTCGCCGACGTGCCGGATGCTTCGATCAGCGCAGTCGGCGGGACCACTTTGTCGAAGACCGTGATCGGTATCTGTGTGGTGTCGGTGCCTTCGCCGTTGGTCGCGGTCAACGTGACGATGTAGGTGCCCGCATTCGGCCACGACTTCGTGACGACCGAACCGTTTTGTATGGAGTTGTCGCCGAAGGTCCACCGCAACTCGGTGGGGTTGCCGATCGATCGGTCGGTGAACGTGACCGGCACACCGACTTCGACGCGCTGCGCGCTGTAGCTGAAGTCGGCCTTGGGTCGCACCTTGGTCTCGGGTTTGATCACCTCGATCGTGGCGCTCGCACGCGAGCTCAAAGTGGCGTTGTCGACGCGCAGCGACACGGTGTAGGTGCCCGCGGTCTTCCACGCCTTTTCGACCTTGGCCCCCGAGCCGAACGTGCCGTCGCCGAAGTCCCACGTCCATGCCGTCGGGTTACCGGTGGAGCGGTCGGTGAACGTGACGACTTGATCGACGTTGACGACGCTCGACGTGAACGTGAAGTCGGCGGCGAGCGTGTCGGCCCGCGTCTCGGGTTCGATACCGGCATTGGTACCGGACCCGTTTTTACCCGAACCGTTGACGGAGTTGTTGCCGGCACCGCCGATGCCGGTGCCCGGCGCGTTGCCCTCGCCCTCGACGTTGTCGCCCGAACCGGAACCGTTCGACGAGCCGCCTGCGGTGGACGAGGTGCCCTGGGGCAGATTGTCGCCGGCTGCCCCGGTGCGGGGCCCGCCACCGGCGCCGGTGGCGCTCGTGAGCGCGGCGTTGGCGTTCTTGTCGATGCGGCGCACGACGCCACCGTCGTTGATCACCAATGCTTGTTCGGAGGCGGGGTCATTGACCCACAACACGCCGTCCTTGCCGAAGAGATCGAACACCCGACCGGCCTGCGCGACGGGGATCCGGCGCACGAGCGCGGCGTCGCTCAGCCGGAACACGGCCACTTCGCCACTGCGATACAACGGAACGAAGACGTTGTTGCCGTAGGTGACGGGGGAACCGTCCGCGCCGCGGAGGTCGTCGAGCACAGCAGAATGACACTCGTTGCTGACGGGATCGGTAATGGTGATCGCGCCCTGCTCGGGAGCGACCACGACCACGTGCGTCGACGACACGGACTGAGTGGACAGCAGCGGGGCGCTGAACTCGCCGCTGAGACAACGTTTACTACCGAGGGACCCGCGAACCTTGACCTCACGCAACTGCGCCGGGTCGGTGCTCACGCCGTAGGCCCGGTCGCCCGCGCCGGCGACGCCGATGAGCTTTGCCGAACCGGAGATGTCGACGACGGTGTCGGTGACGACGCGCAAGCCGCTGCCCGCCACGCCGATGAGTGCACCGGTCGGATCGAGCACGGCCGAGTTGAGCGGCGAGGCCAGCGTCACAGGTTCGCCGGCGGCGCCCGTCACCGTGTCGAGGGGGTAGACCGCAGTGTCGGTGATGACGCGAGCAAATTTGCCGAGCGCCCGCAGCGACGACGCGCGGTCGACACCGGGCACGGCGCTGCGGATACCGATGGCTTGGAGGCGACCGTCGACGAACGCGACCTCGCCCTTGGAACGATTGAGCGCGAACGCGTTGGAACCGCTTTGCGCCACCTGTACGTCGTCGCCGATGCCCGAGAGCGGCAACCGCGCGAGTACTTCACCGGTGACGCCGTTCACCTGGAGAATCTCGCCCGCGAGCGAACTCGCGACCCAAGCGGTCGGATCACGCAGGTCGATCTGATCGGATCGGCTATCGCCGACACGAAGTACCAGACCCGCGATCAGGGCGATCATTACGCCGATCACGACTCGCTGGGCCCAGGTAGGGGCCACACGCGACTTGTCCATACGCCCTCTCGCTCGCCTCGAAGAACTCTACCGTGCCTGTCCAGTCAGCACGAGGGGTGGTTTTTCGGGTGAGAACGCCTACTCGGCGTTGTGTTCTCCCTGGGTGATCACATCGAGCGCGTCGTCACCGACGTAGTCAGGCGCCGGATCGGCTCCTGCGGCGTGGGCGGTCACGCCGGACAGCACCAGCGCGAACTCGTAGCCCAGCGCCCGCGCGAACCGGCCGTCGGTATCCGGACGATCGCCGACCACGACCGCCGCGCGGTCACGCCCCAGGCGACGCCATACGGTTTCGCACATCGGCCGGTACGGCTTGCCCGCGACCGTGGCCGTCGCGCCCGTCGCCGTCGTCACCGCCGCGAGCAACGCGCCGCCGCCGGGCAGCAGCCCGTCGGTCGACGGATAGGTTGCGTCGTCATTGGTGGCCACGAGCCGGGCGCCCGCCCACACGGCACGGCATGCGGCCGTGAGCCGGGCGTAGTCGAACTCGGGGTGATAGCCGACCACGACCACGTCCGACGGGCCCTCGGTGACGACGACGGCACCCCGTGCCCTCAGCGCTT
>JBDTLT010000053.1:0-28234 GCA_039934635.1 Acidimicrobiales bacterium | reverse complement strand
CCCTAGCTGTCCGCTCTGTAGGGCCGCTCGGGCCCTAGCTGTCCGCTCTGTAGGGCCGCTCGGGCCCCTTGGCTTTCCCGCCATGCCGAAGGCCTATAGCAACGCCCGCAACTCGAACTTGGTCACCTTGCCACTGGCGTTGACCGGAAGCGCCTCGACGAACCGCACACGCCTCGGCGCCTTGAAGTTCGCCAGATTTTCGCGGCACCACTCGATCAACTCGTCGCCGTCGATGGGATATCGCGCGACGACGAACGCCACGCCGACCTCTCCCATGCGCTCGTCGGGCGCGCCCACCACCGCGACCGCGGCCACCGCCGGGTGCGTCAGCAACGTGGCTTCGACCTCTGCCGGATACACGTTGAATCCGCCGACGATGAAGAGGTCCTTGATGCGATCGGTGATTCGCAGATTGCCGGCCTCGTCGAGCCAACCGACATCGCCCGTGTGGAACCAACCCTCGGCATCGATCGCTTCGCTCGTCGCCTCCGGGTCGTCCAGATAACCCCGCATCACGTTGTAGCCGCGCACGAGAATCTCGCCCGCCGCCGCCTCGCCCGCGGGTGCTTCGTTGCCGCTGTCGCTCTGCTCGTCGTCGAGCGGTGCGATCTTGATCTCGACCCCCGGCACGACTCGGCCCGACGTCGCGGCGATCGTCGCCCGGTCGTCGTCCGGGCGGCACATCGTCACGACACCGGTCGTCTCGGTGATGCCATACGCGCTGATCACGCGATCGAAGCCGAGCTCGTCGAACATGCGGCCGATGAGCACCGCGGGAATGCTCGCCGCACCCGTCACCGCAAGTTGCAACGACGAGAGATCGAACTCGTGCCGGCGAGGATGTTCGAGCAACGCCTGGTAGATCGTCGGCGGGCCGGGCAGAACGGTGATGCGCTCGTCCTGCACCCGCTGCATGACCGCAACCGGATCGAACACTGGCTGGGGGTACATCGTGGCGCCGGCGGTGACGCACGCGAGCACGCCGGTTTTGTGCCCGGAGATGTGAAAGAACGGGCTCACGATCAAGTAGCGATCGCCGAGGCTCAAGCCGACGTTGGCGATCCAGTCACGCGTGGTGCCCACCATCGCGCGGTGACGCAACATCGCGCCTTTCGCGCGCCCGGTGGTGCCCGAGGTGTACTGAATGTGCGATACGTCGTCGCCCGCGACGGCGGCGTCGGGTAAGCCGTCGCCGCGGCCCATGAACGTCTCGAGCGAAACGGCGCCCTCACCGTCGCCGCGTAACAAGACCGTCTCGTGCAGACCGGGCAACTCGTTCGCGCGGGAACGCAATGAGGTGACGTAGTCGTGCCCGAGGAAGCCGTTGACGGTGAACAGCATGCTGGCGCGCGACCGGCGCAGTATGTCTGCCGCCTCGTCGGCGCGATATCGCGTATTGAGAGGCACCACCCGTGCCCCGACGTACGCGGCGCCGAACGACACGACGATCCACTCGAGCCCGTTGGGTGCCCACAATGCGATCGTGTCGTCCTTGCGCACTCCACTAGCCGCGAGAGCGGCACCCGCGCGCACGACTTCGTCGCGCAGCTCTCGATAGGACACTCGCCGGTCGCCGTCGACACACGCCAACTGGTCGGGCCATGCAGCCGCGACCGCGTCGATCAACTCGGAAATCGTCTGCGGCACCACACCTACCACCCTTGATCGCCGATGAGCGGCACGAAGCGAACTCCACCCACGGTCTTGCGGGAAAATTGCTCCCCGTCACGAGCGATGACGGTCAACTCTTGCCCGTCCCGATCACCGACCGGGATGACGAGCCGTCCATGATCGGTGAGCTGGCGCAGCAGTGTGCGCGGTATGTCGGGCGCGGCGGCGGTAACGCAGATGCCGTCGTAAGGGGCGTGCTCCTCGTTACCGAGCGTGCCGTCGCCGACAACGACAACCACATTGCTGTAGCCGAGTTCGAGCAACACGTCGCGGGCGACGTCGGCCAACTCCCCGAGTCGCTCGACGGTGACGACCTCGGTCGCAACTTCTGCGAGCACGGCGGCGCCGTAGCCAGATCCCGTTCCGATCTCGAGCACCCGCGCGTCGTCGGGCAACTCGAGCGCATCGACCATCCACGCGACCACGTACGGCTGCGAGATCGTCTGATGCGCGCCGATCGGCAGCGCGCCGTCGTCGTAGGCATCCTCGCGCCAACGTTCGGGCACGAACCGTTCGCGCGGCACGTGGCGCATGGCCGCCAGCACGCGAGCGTCGCGTATGCCCCGGGGCTCGATATCGCGACGCACCATGAGCTCACGGCGCTTGCCAAATCGATCCACGCCCTCAGCTTCGCAGCAACGACTCGATGGTGTCACTGCTCGTCAGAATTTTCCGGCCGAGCCCCGTGAACGATCCCTACGAGAGCCCCAGCATCGCCCGGAACTCGTCGGTGGTGTTGACATGCGGGAAGGGATTGTCGGGCACCGGCACGTCGAGCGCCGCGCACAACCGCCCCCAGCCGTCGCCCGGCTGCCACTCCACGAGGCGCTCGGGTGCGACCGACGCACGCACGTGTTCGTTGTGGCGTTCGTAGGCAGCCTTCGACGGAGCCTCCTCGCTCCACTGAGGGGTGAAGCGCTCGACGAGCATGCGATTGACCATCGTCATGTGCGCCTGCATCACCGGGTCGGGCGGCGCGGGGCGACGCGACGCCTCCCAGATCGTGCGGTCCGCGCTGCGCCACCACTCGTCGGCAGGACGCGTCGACAACACGACGATCGCCGCAGGAAACGCATCGGCCAATTCGCTCCAATACGCCGACGCGGGCCAGTCGACCGCGGCCCGGTAGTCGGCGAACAACCGGTGCCAATCCGGCATGACGCCCTCGGCCGCGCTCTGCCAGTGCTCGATGTCCTCGGGATGCCCGAACACTTCCAACATGTGATAGCAGGGCCCGCCGAGCAGTTGCTCGAACGCCAGCTTCAGCGAATGCGTTCCGGTGCGACCGAGGCCGGCCCCCACCACTCGTAACGTCATGTCTCCACCCCGTTCGACAACCAACAGTCCTTGATTACCACCAATGCGGCCACGCCGACAGCACGCTGGGCGCTCGCAGCGCGTTGGGCGCATAGCGCGCCAGTGCATTCGCCAGAACGACCCGGGTGTCGGACGGCTCGATCACGTCATCGAGGTTCATCGCCGCCGCGATGGCCCGCGGATCGGAGTCGGCACCGAGCTGTGCCGCGAGGCGGTAGAGCTCGTCCTTGCGCGCATCCCCGTCGAGCCCGGCGAGGCGATCCGCGTGCAGCACGTTGGCGCCCACGACGGGATCCATGAAGCCGATCTCGGCGCCCGGCCACGCGACGAGAAGATCGCTGCCCATGTTGGATCCGCCCATCGAGAAGAACGCCAGCCCAAACGCCTTGCGCACGACGAGCGACAGCCGCGGCACGCGCGCCAAGCTCAGCGCTTCGAGGAACAGCATCGAGCGAGCGAGCAGCCGGTCGTGTTCGACATCGGTGCCGACGAGAAACCCGGGCGTGTCCTGTACGAACACCACCGGCAACCCGAAGGCATCGCAGAGACACAAGAGACGGGTTGCCTTCGAGCAGGCGTCGGGTGTCAGCGAGCCGACCGCGAACGCGGGTTGGCTGGCGATGATGCCGACCGCCCATCCGTCGATGCGCGCGAGCCCCGTGACAACGCTCGCGCCGAAGTTGGGCTTGAGCTCGAGCAAGTCGCCGTCGTCGATGAGCAACTCGAGCAGCGCTCGCATGTCGTAGGTCTGCGTACGTTTGCCCGGCACGACGTCGGCGATCGCGACATCGGGCGCGATGACCCGGGGCGCACGACGCGGCGGAAGCTCGCCCGTGCGCTCCGGCATGAACGACAGGAACCGTCGGATGGCCTCGTACGCGTCGTCGTCGGTGGCGACCGCGAGGTCGATCTGCCCCGTACGCCGATCGTGTACGTCGGCACCGCCAAGCGTCTCGTTGCTCACCTGTTGGCCCGTCGCGACCTCGATCACGCGGGGTGACGTGATCGCCAACACGCTGCCCCGCACCTGGACGACGAAATCGCTCACCCCGGCGACGAACGACGAGCCACCGAACGACTCGCCGACGATCGCACACGCGACCGGTATCTCGCGGCGACGCGCCACCAGCCACGGAAAGACTGCCTCGTTCGAATAGCCGGCCGCGCTCAACGTGTCGGGCAGGCGCGCTCCCCCGGTTTCGCCGATGTAGACAAATGGGTTGCCGGCGCGACGCGCCTGTTCGTAGACGCGCGCCAACTTGCGCGCGCCCACGAGCGAGCTCGTCGCGCGCTTGACCGTGACATCGTCGACGGCAACCGTCACGAGCCGCTGGTCGATCGTGCCGTGACCGCAGATCTTGCCGTCGGCCGGCGTCGAGGCCTGATCGGCCTCGTGCTCGGATCGCGCGAACATCCCGACTTCGGTGAAGCTGCCCGCATCGAGCAATAGGTCCAAGTGATCGCGTGCCGTGCGCCGGCCCGCCGCGCGCAGTCGCGCGACCTTGTCCTTGCCCCCCATTTCGGTGCGTATGCGAGCACGTTCGTCGCGATACGGCTCGGTCACGCGTCTCTGTCCCAGGTCGTTTCGGCGACGCCGCGTGTGCGCAATTCGAACTTCAACACCCGCATCGACGTCTGGTTTCTCGGCAGGTCATCCATCACGTCGATGTAGCGGGGCAGCATGAATTTCGGCATGCGGGGCTCGAGCCAATCGATGAGCGCCTGCGGAGAGAACTTGTCGCGATCGGTGACGACGCACACCACCATCACTTCATCTTCGCCGAACTGGGCCGGTACACCGATGGCGGCACAGTCGGCCACCAGCGGGTGCTCGATGACGAAGTTCTCGACTTCGAAGCTCGAGATGTTCTCGCCTCTGCGCCGGATCGAATCCTTCATACGGTCGACGAAGTAATACCAACCGTCGCCATCGCGGCGAAACGCGTCGCCCGTATGGAACCACCCGTTGCGCCACGCCTCGGCCGTCTTCTCCGGCATCTTGTAGTACCCGACGTTGAGCGACCACGGCTCGGGCGTGCGCAGCATCAGTTCGCCGACTTCGCCCATCGGCACTTCTTCGTCGTTGTCGTCGACCAGTCGCACTTCGTGCCACGGATAGTCGGTGCGCACCTTGCCACAGGTCTGCCACGGCTTGTGCTCGAAGCCGACGCAGAACGACGCCCCGATCTCGGTCATGCCGTAACACGTGCCGACCTCGAGATCGAAGCGCTTTTCGAACGCTTCCATCTCGGGGATCATCGGGCCGAGCAAGACGTTGCGCAGAGGGTTGTCGGCATCGTCGTCGCGGGTGGGTTGTGCCCACAGCAACGCGGTCATCGGGCCGACCAGCCCCGCCGACACACAGTTCGTGCGGCGGACGTCGTCCCAGAAATGCGTGGCGCTGAACTTCTCGCGGTACACGAGACGGCCGCCGCGCACCACGACACCGTTGAACACCGACTTGCCGCTGACGTGAAAGCTGGGGAACGCGCCATAGATGCCCTCGCCCGCGCCGAAGGTGTCGGCGGGCGCCCAGGACCACATGTTCAACATGCCCGCCCACGGGAGGATCACGCCCTTGGACGGGCCCGTGGTGCCCGATGTGTAGATGATGGCCGTGATATCGCGGTATTCGGGCCCGGCCAGACCAACCGCGGGTTCGACGCCAAAGAGGAACTCGTGTTGTGTGCTGACCGCGAACGGCAGCGTCGTGATGTCGAACGCCGTCGCGCGGTCGTTGCCGACGGGCCCGTCATCGGCCGGGTCGTCGAGCACGACGACGCGCTCGAGTTGGGGCAACTCGGCCGCGATCGACGCCAGTCGATCGACGAAGCGCCGGTGGACCACCAACATGGTCGAGTCGCTCTGCGACAGCGTGTACTGCAGCATCTTGCCGGTGTAGCCATTGTTGAGCGGCACTTCGACGGCCTGCAGCCAGCCCAGACCGAGCCACGCGATGTAGGCCTCGGCCGAGTTGGGGATCATCGTCGCCACGTGGCTACCGGCGCGGACGCCGAGGCGCTGGTACGCCGCCGCCCACCGCAGCACCTGATCGTGCAGGTCGTGATAGGTCAGCGCGGCGCCGTTGTCGACGCGCATGACCGCGACCTGGTCGGGCCGATCCCGGGCCCACTGGGCGATGGCGTGCGGGGCCAACTGGCTGCGAGGGAGCATGGGACCATCATTGCCGCGGTCCCCCGCGACCGCAGATTCCCGGTGAATGTTACGTATTCGTGACGGCGCGACTACGAGCCGTGGCGGCAGTCCCATCCTTTTGGGCGTATTTCCTCAAGTAGACGACGGGATGGACGATAGTTATTACAGTTCTGTTACCGCCAGAACACGAAGAGGCCCATGCGCGGGCGGCGCCGAGAGGACTCGCACATGGACACGAACCGCATCCGCCGCCGGCTGGGAAGCCGGCGAACGAGGGTCATCGCCGCCGTGGTGGCCATGACTCTCGTGCTCGGTACCGCCGGCGTCGGTTGGGCGCAGACCAGTGGTCGGGGGGCCAAGCGGGTCCAGGTATCCGCCTCCAAACGCCCACCGCACACGACGACCACGACTACGACCCGGCCGACGACGACCACGACTACGACCCGGCCGACGACGACCACGACGCGGGCCACGACTACGACCACCACTACGACGTCGACGACGCGGCCGCCGACTACGACAACGACGACGACGACGACCACACGCCCGCCGACGAGTGGCGCGACGTACTACGTCGCCACCAACGGGAACGATGCCGCGGCCGGAACCATCGCCGCGCCGTGGAAGTCCTTGAGTGAGTCGATCGCTCGTCTAAAGGCGGGCGACACGCTGTTGGTACGTGGCGGCAACTACACCGCCGTCGCCAACGAACAGTTCAACATCGAGAACAAGAACGGCAACGCCAGCTTGTGGACCACGATCGCGGCCTACGCGGGCGAGCGACCGGTGATACAGCTCAACTCGTTCTGGCAGGGCTTCTATGTCTTGAACTCCTCCTACGTCGAGATCCGCGGCCTCGAGATCAAAGGCACGGCGTTGACCGATCAGCAGATGACCGACGGCGTAGAGGTCAAAACGTCGCACCATGTGAAGGTGATCGGCAACATCGTCCACGACACCGGTGGATGTGGCATCTGCAGCATCGAGTCGAACCACGTGCGCATCGAGGGCAACGAGGTTTACGGCGCATCGAAGTGGAACACGTACCAGACATCGGCCATCTCGTTCTTCCTGTCGGCCAACATCGGCGGCGGGAACAACAGCGATGGTTACTCGATGTACATCTCGGGCAACCGAGTGCACCACAACACCAACATCGCGCCGCCCGGACCGGGACAAAAGGTCACCGACGGCAACTGCATCATCATCGACTACAACGACGACAACGGGTACACCGGCTCGACGCTCGTCCAGAACAATCTGTGCTACGAGAACGGCGGGCGCGGTGTGCACGTCTTCCACGCGAAGAACGTCCTCGCGATCAACAACACCCTCGTCAACAACCTGCGCCATGCCGACATCGATGGCGGAGAACTCACCGCCAGCTCGAGCACGGCGCTCATCTACCGCAACAACCTCACCGTGGCGTCACGCCCGGGAGCGGGTGTGGTGGTCTGGGACGCGCAGGTGCAACTCGATCACAACGTCTACGTCGGCAACGTGTCGCCCACCCAGGTCGGCAGCGGGGATCAGCTCACGTCGGTCTCGGTCAATCCCGACTACACGCCGGCGGCGAACAGCCCTGCCATCGACGGTGGCAGCACCGTATCGGCGCCCGCCACCGACATCCGCGGCGTGCTGCGCGATGCCCGTCCCGATGTCGGGGCCTTCGAAGCGGCATAGTTCGGCGAGCAGCTAACTTGCCGGCCATGAGCCCATCGTCGGCAAGAACCGCACTGGTCACCGGGGCGACGCGCGGCATCGGCAAGCAGGTTGCGTTGGGGCTCGCGCGTCGTGGTTACGACGTTGCGTTCACCGGCCGCACGCAACACGAAGGCGATGCCGCGCGGCGCCCCGAGGCCGAAGCACTTCCAGAGTTGAAATTGGTCAGCGGCTCGCTCGACGCGACCGCCGCCGCAATCGAGGCGTTGGGTCAGCGCGCATTCCCCATCGCCGTCGATCTGCTCGATCGCAATCAAGTGTTGGCGTGCGCACCGGCCGCGCTCGATGCGCTCGGCCGCATCGACGTGCTGTGCAACAACGCGATCTATGTCGGGCCTGCGGGCGAGCGGTTGTTCCTCGACACACCGGCCGACGAGATCGAAAAACGGCTGTACGGCAACGTCGCGGCGCAGCTGTTGTTGATGCAACCGATCGTGCGCCACATGGTCGAGCGCGGCAGTGGGGTCGTCGGCAACGTCACCAGCGGGGCGGGCTATGCCAAACCTCCGGCGCGCATCGGCGAAGGTGGGTGGGCGCTCACCTATGGCGTGTCCAAGGCCGGGTTCCATCGCATCGTCGCGCAGGTACTGGCCGAGCACGAACGAGACGGCCTTCGTGCGTACAACCTGCAGCCCGGTGCCGTCGCCACCGAACGCGTGATGGCGGCGGGCGAGAAGCTCGACTTCGTGCGCCGCCATGCCGCGCCCGTCGAGATCGTCGGTGACACGATCGCCCACATCCTCACGGCAGCGCCCGGCAAGTTCGCAAACGGCGGCAATCTGCAGGTGCAGGACATCGCCCGCGAGATGGGCACGCTGCCCGCCTGAGATGGACGACACCGAGCAGGAGGCGCTGACTGCGTGGCTCGACCGCGCCGGCGTCACGGCCGGGCCCACGATCGATATCAGCACCATCGTCGCCGGCCGATCGAACATCACGTATCTCGTGAGCGACGGGCGCTCTCGCGTGGTGCTGCGCCGTCCCGCCACCGTGGCCCTCGACCGCGCCGACGACGGCATGCGGCGCGAGTTCCGTCTGCTCACTGCGCTCGAGGGCACACCGGTCCCCCATCCGTCACCGATCGCACTCTGTGACGACCGCGACGTGCTCGGGTGTGTCTTCTACGTGATGTCCTACGTCGACGGATTCATGCCGACCGAGCCGCTGCCGAGCGAATGGGCAACGCCCGAGGCGCGGCGCGCGATGTCGTTCTCCGCCGTCGATGCAATGGCCGCGCTGCATGCAGTCGATTGGCGACAACGCGGCCTCGCCGACCTCGGCCACGTCGAGGGCTTCCACAAACGGCAACGGACACGGTGGCTGACGCAGTACTACTCATATCCGGCGCAACTACTCGACGGCATCGACGAAATTGGTTCGTGGCTCGAAGCGAATCCGCCATCCGAATGGACGCCGACGATCATGCATGGCGACGTCAACGGCAACAACATGCTCATCGCACGGGAGCACCCACCGGCGCTCGCGGCGCTGCTCGATTGGGAGACGGCCACAATCGGTGACCCCTTGCTCGATGTCGCCGGGTTCAAGCGCACGTGGACCGAGCGTCGCCAGGGCGACGGTTGGCCCAGCCCCGACGAGCTTCTCGCGCACTACTCCGCGCGATCAGGGCGCACGGTCGTCGACCTCACGTATTACGACGTGCTGTACCGCTTCAAGTTCGCCGTGCTCACCGAAGGCATCTACCAGCGCTCGCTCGCGGATCAGACTCGCGCGACGGCGACCGACCTCCACGAGTTCGCGCGCACGATGGTCGAGACCGCTCGCCAACTCGCGGACATCGTTCCCCGCTCCGCCGAAGGCCGGTCGGGCGTCTGACCTCAGGGCAGGTTGGCGATCGGCACCCAGTGCGAGACGTAGACCGGCACGTGCGGCGGCGGGGGGCCATCTTGGCCGCGCTCCTCGAAGAGCCCTTTGAACGGCCGTGTGGGCGACGGACCCGGAGCGCCGACCGAGGACCACATGTCGGCGACTTCATCGACGTCATAGTTGCTCTCGAAGAACGCCGCGTGCAGGCCGGCCTCGACGAGCGGGTCCGCGCTGTAGAAGTAGCGCGCGTGCCACGGCCCACCGACTTGATCGGCATCGAGTCCGGTCTCGTGCACCCACTCGGCCAACGACTGCTCGCGCACCGGGTGATACCAGTCGCTCTGCACCATGGTCATCGAACGTTGGGGCTGCACGTCGAGGGGTTTGCACGGAGGGTCCGACGAGAAGGTCATCGATGCCCAGTCGGCGCTCGGGATGTCGCCGATGCGGCCCGAATCGTGCAGCTCACGCGCTCGGGGCGCGATGTAGTCCCAGGCCTCTTTGTCGCTCGTCCATTCGCCTTCCCACAGAGCCAACATCGGGGCGGCGGGGTCGGAGACGCACCGATAGCGCCGTAACGCATTGAACGAGCCGTTGTCCAACGCATCGGGGCCGTGAACCACCTGGTACCAATGATGCAATTCTTCGACACGGTCCGCCGGTGGATTGGCGAACACCATGAAGACGCAACGAGGCGCGTAGCCGAGCATGATCGACCTCCCGGCGAGACACTATCTTGCGTGACGCCTTCCCGACGGAGGCAAGAGGGAGCGCGACGTGAGCAAGTTGGTCGGGGCGCGAGTGCGCCGGGTCGAGGATCCGCGCATCCTCACTGGGCGCGGCACCTACGTCGATGACATGCACGTTCCGGGCATGCTCCATGCGGCGTTCTGTCGCAGCCCGCACGCGCACGCAAGCCTCGAGTCGATCGATGTCTCGGGTGCGCGCGCGTTGCCGGGGGTGGTGGCCGTCATGACCGCCGCCGAGTTCGCCGATCGTGTCGGCGTCATGCAGCCGATCGGGCCGAAGGGCCATCACACTCCGCCCTACGGTCCGTTGGCGTCCGATCGGGTGCGTTTCGTCGGTGACCCGGTCGCGATCGTCGTCGCGAGCTCACGCGCCATCGCCGAAGACGCGTGCGAATTGATCGAAGCCACCTACTCGCCGCTCGAGCCCATCGTCTCGATCACGGATGCACTCGATGCCAGCAAGCCGGCGGTCTTCGAGAGCGCGGCGACCAACAAGTTGTACAACGAGACTTGGGAGTATGGCGCCGTCGACGACGCGTTCGCCGCCGCGACCCACGTGATCGCGCACACGTTCCGCCTCTCGCGCATGACCAACGCTCCCATGGAGTCACGCGCCGCCATCGCCGACTACCGGCCGGCAACAGGCGAGCTCATGTTCCACGCCGCACACCAAAATCCGCACGCGCTACGCGTGCACCTCGCGCAATTGCTGTCGATCGACGCGCACAAGGTGCGGGTGATCTGTCGCGACATCGGCGGCTCGTTCGGGCAAAAGGCCTACATCAGTCGCGAGGACGTCGCGGTCGCCGCTGCGTCGTTCATGCTCGGCCGGCCGGTGAAGTGGATCGAGGACCGCGTCGAGAACTTGATGACCGCGGGCCACGCGCGCGACGAGCAACTCGAGGCCGAGATCGCGGTCGACGCCGAGGGCACGATCCTCGGCGCCCGGCTGCACATGTTCACCGATCAGGGCTCCTACCAGCTGACCACGCTGCCGACGACGGCCTACAGCTCACTCGTGCGCATCGTGTTCCCCAACGCATATCGCATCCGCAACTTCCGCTTCGAATCCACGGTCGTGGCCACCAACAAGGCAACCGTCGTGGCGTACCGAGGACCGTGGGCCGCCGAGACCTGGGTGCGCGAACGGCTGCTGCAGCTGGTCGCACGCGCGGTCGGTGTCGAGCCGCATGTGATCCGGCGGCGCAACTTGCTCACCAAAGCCGATCTCCCCACCGAGATGGTCACGGGCCCGACGATCAGCAACCTGACCGCGTACGAAACACACGAGCGCGCCCTCGAGTACGTCGACATCGAGGCATTTCGGGCCGAGCAACAACGCTTGCGCGGCGAAGGTCGTTACCTCGGCTTCGGGATGGCCACGTTCATGGAGCACGCGCCGGGCCCGCCCAACTTCTCCGCGGCGATGGGGGCTTCGGCGTCGCCCCGTTCGGCGCAACGAGCCGTCGCCCGGCTCGAGCCCGACGGCACGCTCACCGTCTTCACGTCGCAGATGCCGCACGGGCAATCGCACCAGACGACCCTTGGGCAGTTGGCCGCCGACCAACTCGGCGTCAGCCTCGACAAGGTGCGAGTCGTTGCCGGCGATACCGCGCGGACGCCGTTCAACCTCGTCGGCACGGGCGGCAGCCGCGCCGCACGCCTCGGCAGCGGCGCGGTCATCGGCGCCGCCCGCGAAGTGCGCGACCGCGTGGCGCGCATCTACGCGCACATGAAAGAGGTCGCGGTCGCGGATGTCGTGCTCGCCGACGGCGAAGTCATGGTGCGCGGTGTGCCCGCCAGCGCCGTGCCCCTCGCGACGATCGCCGCCACCGGCTACACGGCCACCGGTTCGCTCCCGCCCGACATGAGCCCGGGCTTCGAGTGCAGCTACGACTTCGGCATTCCCGACGGCGGCTGGGCCCAGGCCACGCACTGTTGCTGGGTCGAAGTCGATGTGGCGACGGGCGAAGTGCAGATCCTGCGCTACTTCAGCGCCGAAGACTGCGGCGAGATGATCAATCCTGCGATCGTCGAAGGCCAGGTGCGGGGCGGCATCGTGCAAGGCATCGGCAATGTGTTGTTCGAGCGCGTCGTGTACGACGGCGACGGGCAGTTCCTCACGACCACCTTCATGGACTACCTGATCCCTGGCGCGGTCGAGATGCCGACGATCGAATGCGACCATCTCGAGTCGCCGCCCGAAGAGCCGGTCGACCATCGCGGTGTCGGCGAAGGCGGCGCGGTCGGTGCACCGGCGGCGTTGACCAACGCCATCGAAGACGCGCTCGCACCGTTCGCCGTGACGATCACCGACCAGTACCTGCCACCGTCGCGCATTCTCGAGTTGATCGGCACGATCTGAGACGGTCCCGGCGGCGGGTAGTACGTTCCGCTGGTGCGTTCTCCTCGGGCGAGCCGGCTGTTTGCGCGAGCGATCGATGCCACGTGGCGCTGGGCCGAGCATCACGGCAAGATTTCGCTGTCGCATCCGCGTAGCAAACAGTTCGGCTCTTTCGGCAAGGGCGCGGCGATCTGCTTTCCGGTGACCGCCCTCTACGGCGAGCGTTGGATGCGCATCGGCGATGGCGCGCTCATCGGCCCGTACGTGTCGATGGCGGTCGGGCTGAGCCCGCAACAGAGCGAAGCCAATGACCCGACCATCGTCATCGGTGAGGGATGCAGCATCGGCGCGCACAACGGCATCGTCGCGCTCGCCGGCATCACCATCGGCGCCAACGTCTACACCGGACCGCGCGTCTACATCACCGACATAAACCATGGCTACGAGCGATTCGACCAACCGATCGGACACCAACTACAGGCGTCGCGGCCGGTGTCGATCGGCGCCAACAGTTGGATCGGTACCAACAGCGTCGTGTTGCCGGGCACCGTGCTCGGCGAACACGTGGTGGTCGCCGCGGGCAGCATCGTCTCGGGCCAGGTGCCGGCGCGCTGCATCGTCGCCGGCGCGCCCGCCCGCATCATCCGCCGCTTCGACGGCGCGGCGTGGGTGTCCGCCGATGAGGCGGTCCCCCGCACCCGCCACGAACGCGGCTCCGTCGACCTCGCCTAGCCCCAAACCGCTCGTCAGGCGAGGTGTTGGCGGAGGAAGCGCACGACGGTGTCGTTGTAGCGCGCGGCGTCGGGCATGAGCTTGACCATGTGGTGCGAGCCGTGGATGTGGCCCAACGCCCGCTGCATGGTCACGGGCACGCCGGCGGCGACGAGCTTCATGGCGTATTGCTCACCCTCGTCGCGCAGTGGGTCGTATTCACAGGTCGTGACACACGCGGGCGGCAGGTTCGAATGGTCAGCCGCGTGCATCGGCGACGCGTATGGATTCGTCCAGTCGGCGGGGTCGGGCGCGTAGAACGCGCGGCACTCTTCCATGCCCGACTTGGTGAGCATGTAGCCGGTGCCATTCTCCTCGACCGACGCGGCTGCCATCATCAGATCGGTCGCCGGGATGTCGAGCACCTGCGCGCGCAACGGGGGGCCACCGCGATCGCGCGCCATGAGCGCCACGACGGCGGCCAGGTTGCCGCCCGCGCTGCCGCCGCCGACGGCGATACGCGCGGCATCCACGCCCAGCACGTCGGCATTCATCGATACCCAGAGCAACGCGGCGTAGCAATCTTCGGCGGCGGTCGGAAACGCGTGCTCGGGCGCCAGCCGATAACCGACCGACGCAACCACACATCCGAGATGATCGGCCATGGCACGACACGATTCGTCGTAGATGTCGATGTTGCCGAGCCACCAGCCGCCACCGTGGATGTACACGTAGCAGGCCAATTCTCCGCCTTGCACCGGGCGATACGTGCGCACGCGGATGACGCCGTCGGCGACCGGCACCTTGTGCGTGAACTCCTCCACCATCGCCGGGCCGGTTTCGCCGACCGCGCCGAAGCTCGCCACCGTGAAGCCGTCCATCTGCTGGCGCCGCTGCGTTACGTCGAGTTCGGCTCCGGCCTCTGCTGCAGCTGCGGACTGTGGGGCGGACGCCATTGCGTCGAGCATTGCCTGCACTGCTGGCTGTATCGGCATCGCGCGGCCCCCCACGATCGATTCGCGTCCACCGTTGTACTACACGGCGGGGGCACGGGTGCGGCCGAGTACCGACGCGCATACTGTGGCGAGCATGGACCGCAGCTCTCACGAACAGCAGATACGCAACCTCCTCTATCGCTACATGGAGGCCACTGACAACGGCGATTTCGACACACGGGCCGAGCTGTTCGAACACGCCGTGGTGTGGTTCCCCGAACCGATCGGAGCGGTCAGCGGCGCCGCGGTGGCCGAATCGTTCCGTACGCGCCAGCGGCTCTACGACGGCATTCCCCGCACCGCGCATCTCTGCCTCAACGCGATCATCGACCTCGACGAAACCGCGACCAACGCAGAGGTGCGCTCGCGGTATCTCGTGATGCAAGAAACGCCCGACTTACCGCTGCAGCCGATCATCGTGGGTCGGTACCACGATCGCTTCGAGCGCGTCGACGACAAGTGGCGGTTCGCCGAGCGACGGTTCATCATCGACCTCGTCGGCGAGATGTCGGCCCACCAAAACGTCGGGGTCCCGCCGGCAACCACACTTCGCGACCGGCAGAACGCGACATCATGAGCACTCGCCGCGAGCAGAACAAGCACAACGCCCAAGCGTTCTACGATCTCATGTTCAACGAGTGCCGCCCGGCCGACGCAATCGAGCGTTACACCGGCGCCGTTTATCGCCAACACAATCCGGGTGTCGGTGACGGCAAGCAGGCATTCATCGACTACTTCGAGCGCATGGCAGCCGAGTATCCGGGCAAGCGGGTCGAGTTCAAGCGCGCCATCGTCGAAGGTGACCACGTCGTCTTGCACTGCTTTCAACACTGGCCCGCCGACCACGACTACGCGGGGATCGACATCTTTCGCTTCGACGACGACGGCAAGATCGTCGAACACTGGGACGTGCTCCAAGTGATCCCCGACTCGTCGGCCAACGACAACACGATGTTCTGACGATTCGCCTTCACGGCATCAGCGGCGCGCGACGAGATTCGTCTTGTAGCCGGCATCGCCGAACTCGTCGGGCGCGACCAGCTCGACGCTGGCGCGGAAGGTGAGCCGCTGCCTGATCGCGTCGGCGATGCGCGCGGCCAGATCAGCGGGTGCATCTGCTGCGGCCAGTTCCACTTGCACCGCAACCGGCGGGTCGACCGCGACTGCGCCCACCGGCAACACGACGCGGGCCCGCCCACTCACGTGCGGTTGGAACTCGCCCACCACCGCCACGATCGCCGACGGATACACGTTGACCCCGCGCACGATGAACATGTCGTCGCTGCGAGCGAGACACCGGGCCCGAAAGCTGGTGCGTCCGCATTCGCACGAGGTGCCCATGATCTCGACGATGTCGCCCGAACGGAACCGCACGAGTGGCATCGCCTCTCGTTGCAACGTCGTGTAGACGACCTCGCCCACCACACCCGTCTCGATGGCGAGGGGCTCGCTCGTCGCGGAGTCGATGAGCTCAGGCCAGACGAAGCCCTGCCCGCAGAAGTGCATGCCTTCCTTCGCCTCGCACTCGCCGTAGAGCGATGGCGCGATATCGCCGAGCCCCATCGCTTCGGTCACGTCGCAGTCGAACGAGGCCTCGATCCGAGCGCGGGTCGAAGGGATGCCCCCGCCGGGCTCGCCCCCGCTCACGATGTGGCGAATACCCAGGCGCGGCGCGTCGATGCCCTCGCGGGCACAGCGATCGGCGAGATGCAGGGCAAAGCTCGGCGTGGCGACGATCGTGTCGAACAGCCCGGCTGCCGCCGCGTCGAGCACCCGAGCGGTGTCACCCGGCGCGACCGGCACGCGGCGAGCGCCCGTGCGGTCGACCGAACCGTGCGTGTGCCCGGCCACGAACGGCCCGGCGCCGAGCGACACCAACACGGAGTCGTGCGGGTACATGCCCGTCGCCCGATACGAGCGGGCGCCGATCGTCCACCACATCTCGGCGTCACCGCGGGTCAAGGCGATGCGGCAGGGCCGACCGGTCGTGCCACTCGTCTGGTACACCAGCTTGACCTCGGCCTCGTCGACGCCGAGGTGGTCGCCGAAGGGCGGATGTCGATCTTGCGAGTCGCGCAGATCGGCCTTCGAACACAACGGCAGTCGCGGGAGGTCGGCGACGCGCTCGACCGATGCCAGATCGGCGCCGGCGGCGCGGAGATGGCGGCGGACGAACCCCGACCGCTCGGCGAGCCCGTCGCGCAAGCGGTTCCACGCGTCGTCGGCCCGCGCCCGCCCGTCGGCGAGCGGCGCCGTCTCGACGGCGCGGTCCAGTATCCAATCGATGCCCCGCCGGCGCTGTTCTCCGCCCGGTTGCCACGGCTTGACGCCCACACGCGCTCCTCGCCCGCTGGTGTAGCACAGCTGCCACCGGCAGAGGCCGACCTGGGCCGTTTGAACCATTGCCCTGCACGGAGGGCGCTGACAGTGCAAGATATGGGTTCAACTATGCAGCCCGAACTCGACGAGCTCCTGAGTGGCCTTCGCCATCTGCGCCGCCGTGCGGCGCGGGGTGACCTGGCGTGGATCGAGACGCGCTTCGCGGACGGTCGGCTGACCTGGCTCCAAAAACTGCTGCCGGCCGGTGGGTACGATCGTTTCGGCCGAGATCTCGTCACCGGCAACGTCGGGTCGGTGCGCCGAGCACTGGGCGACATCGACGACACGACTGTGGGCGAGCGCCTGGGCTATCGCACCAACACACGGCGCGTCGGCGCGTTCACACCGGACGACGAGCCGCTGCTCGTGTCGATCGAGCCCGATGCCGCGTACGCGTCGCAGTTGAACACCGCGCCCCATCATCCGCTCGACGAATTCGTCATCGACCCCGAGCCGCTCGACACGCAGTTCGCGTTCGGCGCGATCGATGATCCGTACTTCGGCGACGACAACACGTTCGACGATCGATTCGAAGCCGCCCTCGGCTCTGGTTACGACGACGGTGGTTACGACACGCGTGTTGGCTACGACGACGACGGTGATCGCATCGTCATCGTCGACGACGCGGCCTCCGGCCGGGCGATGACGCCCAGCCGGGCGCGACCGCGTAGCGCCGGCTACCCGCCCAACCGCCCATTCGGGGACAACGAGCGCCGGGCGAATCCGTTGACATGGCTCTTCATCCTGGGCGGTCTGGTGCTCGTGTTCGCCCTCGTGTTCTCGCAATGCGGCGGTGGCGACGGCAAAGATCTTGCGACCGTCACGAGCACCACGCTGACCCAGACCGGCCAGACCGCGGGCCTCGGCGCGTCGGGCACGGTCGCCGTCTCACCGTCGGTGACCGCGCCGGTGTCACCGACGGCACCGGTGTCGACCGGCGGTGCGGTCAGCGGAGTGCGGCAACCGACAACGTGGGTGATCTACTTCGCGGTCAACAGCACGGCGATCGATTCGGCCGGCCAGCAAGTCATCACCCAGGTCGCCGAACGGTTGCGCTCGTCAGGGGTCGGCACACCGGTGGGGATCACCGGCTACTCCGACACGAGTGGCAATCCGACCGCCAACCAGCAGCTCTCGCTGTCCCGCGCGTCGGTGGTGCGTGACGCGATCCAGGCCGCCGTGCCACAAGCCGCGGCAAAGTTCTCCGTCGACAGCAAGGGCGACACGCAACCCTCTGCGGACCCGGCGCAGAGCCGGCGCGTCACGATCACGGTGAGCTGACGCCCCGCCCCGACGTCGAGGCGCGTCGCGCGAGCTGCGCGACGCTTCAGCCGGCTTCGATCACGCCGTAGTTGCCATCGCGACGCAGGTACATGACGTTGCCCCGGTTGTCGGCCGACAGGAAGAACACAAATGGCTCATGGCCGACATCGAGGCGCTCACGCGCGTCGAGTTCGCTCATGTGAATTGCCGCGATCGGTCGCAGCCGCAGCGGCACCGAAAGAGCCGACACATCGGGCGTGACGTCGTCAGGATGGGCAAGCTCGAGAGCGTCTTCGCCGTAGGACAGCACACAGTCGCGCATCGTCGTTTGCTCTTGGAACAGGTAGAAGTCGTGGGCAAGGGCGTCGAGATCGAAGGCGGCCTCGTCGAGTGAGAGCGGCTCGAGTGCGAACGACTTGCGCCGCACCACTTCGCGCTCTTCGATCGACCGAGCCTCGTACTCAGGTCGTTGCGCGGGGACCTCGGCGTGACGCGACCGCGCGTCGTTGGTGGCGGCACGGCGCTCGGGCAAACGATGGCGGCGGTCTTCGAGCCGCTCGATGCGCCGGCGCAGGCGATCGACGACGAGGTCTACGGCTTCGTTGATCGTGGCCGCGGCGACGTGCGCCCGCGCGATCTTGCCGTCGATGTCGAGAACTGCTTCGACCTCGGCTGGTCGATCGCGCGCGGGATCTGATTGAAGGACCATGCGCACCTGCGCAAGGAGCACCGGCTCGCGACACAAGTGGACAAGCCGCGCGACCTTGTCACGCGCCAGATCGCGTTGCGCGTCGGAGATCGAACCCCGGGTGCTCATGTGCACATCGAGCGCAGCCGCGTCGTTCGCCATCGTCGCCTCCGTCTGCAGTGGATGGGCAGTCTGCCACCATCAGGACGCGATGCCACCGATGCGGTGAGCCGAACGAATCACCGTCGGTGAAGAGTCTCAACCCGTGTCGATCCGTGGTCGACACACGTGGGCGTGACATCACCCGAAAGCATGCTCCCTCTCGCGCCAATACCTCGCACGCTCGAAGAGCTCGGCCTTCCCGAGACCGTCATCGTCGACCTGATCCTGCGCCGGATTCTCTTCGACGGCCGTACCCTTCTCAGCCGCATGTCGCAGGCTCTCGGGCTCACCGGACAGCTCACCGAGAGCATCGTGCGCTACTTGCGCGAGGACAAGAAATACGTCGACTTCGAATCCATGGTCGGACGCGACTGGCTCGTCGGTCTCACCGAGATCGGCAAGAAGCTGGCGAACGACAGCATCGCCCGAATCAGCTACGCCGGCATCGCTCCCGTCAGCCTGAATGACTACCGGCGCGTGGTCGCCGCGCAAACGCGACGACCCGTCGTGTCGCGCGAGGCGGTTCGCAACTCGTTTCACGACCTCGTCGTCAACGATCGACTCATCGACGAAGTCGGGCCCGCGATGATGGGCGAAGGCGCCATCTTCCTCTACGGCCCGCCGGGCACCGGCAAGTCGTCGGTGGCCGAACGCCTCACACGATTGCTCGGCGACACCGTCCTCATTCCTCGCGCGATCGAAGTCGACGGTGCGTTCATCCTCGTCTACGACCCGACCGTGCATCACGCAGTAGAGCCACAGCCCGACGACCTCGATCCCCGATGGGTGCTGTGCCAACGTCCGAGCATCGTCGTCGGTGGCGAGTTGACCCGCTCCCAGCTCGACTTGATCTACGACAAGCAGAGCGGGCTCCATCTCGCGTCGCTACAGCTGAAAGCCAACAACGGCATTCTCGTGATCGACGACTTCGGCCGCCAGCAGATGTCACCGAGCGAACTGCTCAACCGGTGGATCGTGCCGCTGGATCGCGCCATCGACTACCTCACGTTGGCGTGGGGCGTGCGCTTCGATGTCCCGTTCGACACGCGCGTGGTGTTCTCGACCAATCTCGATCCCGAGACACTCGGTGACGAGGCGTTCTTCCGCCGCCTGCCCAACAAGGTCTACGTGGGTTCGATCGACAACGAACAGTTCGACTGGATCCTCGCGGTGTGCGCGCGCAAGCACGGCCTCGAGATCGATGCCGACTCCGCAAATCACCTACGCATGCTGATCCGTACGACCGGCGATGGCGATCTGCGACCGTACGTGCCCAACGTCGCGTGTCAACTGGCCAAAGCGATCTGTATGTACGAAGGACTCGAGCTGCGCATCACCCGCGCCATCCTCGATCGCGTGGCCTCGCTGTATTTCACCAAGCTGTCGCAGAACCGGTCGGATCCCACCGACGACGAGGCGCTGCATCGAGAGCTGGCGCTGTACAACGCCGGCGCAGTCGAATGCGACGTGACGAACGAACGCGTCGCGCAGTTGAACACCGAGGGTATGACGCCGTTCTAGAGGGCTCAGCGCTTGAGCAACGTCTTGGGCACGATGTGGTCGAGCTCTTCGAGAGACCACGGCGGGTTTGTGCGGTGATCTCCTCTGAACGCGATCGCAGTCTCCTCGTATGAGTTCCAGATGCCGACCACGCCGCCGTTCGCGTGGAACACGTGCCCGCTCACGCCGTCGGCCGCATCGGTGCAGAGCCACGCCACGATCGGCGCGACGTAATCGGGGGGTGGCGCGTTGACATAGCTATCCCACCCTTCGTCGTCGATGAGCCCACTGGCGTGCAGCTCTTCGAATCGAGCGCGGCTGAGGAAGTGAAGTCGTGTCGCCGCGCCCGGCGCGAGACAGTTGGCGGTGACACCCATGCCCTGATATTCGTGCGCAATCGCCTTGGTCATCGAGATGACCCCGCCCATCGCGCCGGCGAAGATCGGCTTGCCGAGCAGACCGGTGGCACCGTAGGAGGTCGTGGTGATCAGGCGGCCCCAACCGCGCTGCGCCATCGCCGGCACCGCGGCTCGCGCGAGCCAGAACTTCTGCGAGAAGAACAGGTCGATGAAACGCCGGTACTCGTCGTCGGTGGCGTTGATGCTGCCCTCGAGCAGTGCGCCCGCAACACCGACCACGATGTCCAACCGGCCGAACGCCGACACCGCGGCGGCGACCGCGTCGTTGCATCCGGCCGACGTCGCGACCGAACTGTATTCGGCGACTGCGGTACCGCCGGCGGCGCGAATCTCCTCGACCGTCGCGTCGGCGGCACCGGCGCTCTGACCGACGCCGTATTCGCTCGTACCGAGATCGTTGACGACAACCGATGCGCCGTTGGCCGCAAGCGCGAGCGCGCACGACTTGCCGATGCCGTTGCCCGCCCCCGTCACCAGCGCGGTGCGTCCTTCGAGCCTGCCCGTCATGGTTCCCCCACTCCTGATATCCCCACTACCGATAGCGCGCCGCGTTGTCGCCGGCGACGCGTCCGTACACGACACAGTTGGCGAGCGAATTGCCGCTCGCAATGTACATGTCGCCCACCACGTTGCCCGTCGTCTCGCCTGCGGCGAACCAACCGGGAAGCGGCTCGCCCGCTTGGTCGAGCACGCGCGCCTCGACATCGATGGTGAGCCCACATGCGGTGAGCGCAACCACGCCCGGCGTGACGCGCACCGCGTAGAACGGCGCGTCGCGCAGCGCATGCTGCGGCACGGCGTGGGCGACTGTGCCCCGCAGGACCTGCGGCGGCACGCCGATGGCCTCGGCCAGCGCGTCGACGTCGCCGGCGCGCACCGCCTCGGCCGACCATTCGGCCATGCGTTCGTCACTGACATCGTGATCACCCAGCAGGTCGCCGAACGATCCGTCGAGTGGCGCGCGGCGGCGCGTGGCCTCGTCGAAGACGGCGAAGCAGTAGCCGCCTTCGGCACGGATCGCCAGGCTGAGCACCGAGTAGTACGACGCCTCGTCGATGAACCGGCGGCCGTGGCGGTTGACGAGCATTGCCCACCCACCCGGTTCGATCTGGCCCTGGGCAATCGACGCGCACGGAATCAACAGACCGGTGTCGTGCCCGGTGATGACGGCGCCGCGGGCGCCGGCCATCGTGATGCCGTCACCCTGCGAGCCCGGCGCGGACATCGACGAGTGCTTGTCACCGGCCGTCGGATAGCAGCGGCGCATCATGTCGCGGTTTTGACCGAAACCGCCCGTCGCGATGACGACCGCATTCGCTGTCGCGGATTCGCCGCGGGCCACCACGCCGTTGGGCAGCAACTGCTCGACGCGGTTGCCGAGCGCGATGTCGATGGCTCGTGCGCGGACTGCACGCTCGAGCATCTCCGCGATCGCGGCACCGCGACCGACCGGCTGATGGCCACGGGCGACGGTCTCCATGCCCGAACGCTTGAGGCTCTTGACCGGGAAGTCGACGCCCAACGAGACAAGCCACTCCAATGCGGCACCAGCCTCGTCACAGAGCCGCCGCACCAGCGGCGGGTCGATGCGCCATTGGTTGACCTGCGCGTAGTAGTCGAACATCGATTGCGGCGTGTCGTCGGTGATGCCCGCCGCTCGTTGGACGCTGGTGCCGGCAGCAAAGAACCACCCACCCGACAGCACGGTGGATCCGCCCAGCTTGGTCTCGCTCTCGAGTAGCAAAACGTGAGCACCACGATCGTGCGCAGTGATCGCCGCGGACATACCGGCGGCACCACCGCCGACGACGATGACGTCGTAATCGGCCATCGGTGGACCCTATCTCGGCCGCATGCAAAGATCGGGATCGGGTCTTGCACCGACGGGGGAATCGCCAATGGCTGATATACGAATGCATCGCGTGACCGAAGCGGGACCGGTGCACGACGAGCGCGAAATCGAAGCCGTGCTCGAGGTGTTGCACTCGGGGCTACTCGATCTCGGGCCCCGCGTAGCCGAGTTCGAACGACGAGGCGCCGAACTCTTGGCCAAATCGCACGGTGTGATGGTCAACTCCGGCACGTCGGCGCTGTGGCTGGCCGTCGATCTCTTGGGTTGCCAACCCGGTGACGAGGTCATCACTTCACCGTTGACGTTCTCGAGCGACGTTGCGCCGCTGGTGCGCAACGGCATCATTCCCGTGTTCGTCGATGTCGAGCCCGACACCTATCAGATCGATGTGAACGCGATCGAGGAGATGATCGGGCCGCGCACGAAGGCGATCCTCACTCCGAATCTCGTCGGCAACTGCCCCGATTGGGATCGCATCCGCGCCATCGCCGACGCGCACGGCCTCTTGGTGGTCGAGGACTCGTGCGATGTGTTGGATTCGAAGCTGCGCGGCACGCGCACGGGTTTGCGCGCCGACATCGTTGTGACGAGCTTCGCCCGCACCCATTCGATGACCGCCGCCGGCAACGGCGGGATGATCGCCGTCGACGATCCCGAGTGGTTCGACCAGACGTTGGTGCGGCGGCGTTGGGGGCGGCGTTCCGAGACCTATCTGTTCGGCAGCCGCAAGGGCAGCGATGATCGCTTCGGGCCCCTCAGCGACGGCACGCCCTACGACTTGATCTTCGTGTTCGACGACATGGGTTACAACTTCGAACCCTCTGAGATCATGGCGGCGTATGGGCTCGTACAGATGGACAAGCTCCCCGACTTCAACGCGCGGCGCCAGCAGACCAAACGTGCCCTCGACGAAGCGATCGCACCTCACGCCGACAAGGTGATCGCGCCCCGCACGACCGACGGTGTCGACACGACATGGATGCGCTATCCCTTCATCCTCGACGACGCAATCGACCGCACCGAGGCGCAAGAGTTCTTTCTCGAACGCAACATCCCCACCCGCATGGTCTGGACCGGCAACATCTTGCGCCAGCCGGGCTTCGCCAACATCGCGCACCGTCAACCGGCGGGCGGTCTACCCAACTGTGATCGTGTGATGGACCGGGCCCTTTCGCTGCCGTTGCACCACGGCCTCACGAGCGACGACGTCGGGCACCTCGTCGACTCGATCAACGGATGGCTCGGTTCGCTGTGACATCGCTGCACGGCAAACGCATCCTCGTCACCGGTGCGGCGCGCGGCGTCGGCGAAGAAATCGCACGCCAACTGATCGCGGCCGGCGCTCGAGTCGCCGTCGTCGATGTGCGCGACGAGCCGGGCCACGCCGTCGCCGACTCGCTCGGAGACGGCGCGCAATATGTGCATCTCGATGTCTCGCGCGAGGCCGACTGGACAGCCGCGCTGCCGCAGATCACCGAGCACCTCGGTGGTCTCGACGGCCTCGTCAACAACGCCGCGATCCTGCACATGGGCTCGCTCGAAGAGATTCCGCTCGATGATGCGCATCGTCTGCTCGACGTCAATCTGTTCGGCGTATTCCTCGGCATCCGGTTCTGTGCGCCACTGCTGCGCGAGGCGGGCGGTGGGTCGATCGTCAACATCGGATCGATCGACGGCATGCACGGGATGAACAGCATCGCGGTCTATTCCGCCAGCAAATGGGGCGTGCGCGGCCTCGCCAAATCGGCCGCCATCGAGCTCGGTCGTGATGCGATCCGCGTCAACACCATTCATCCGTCGCTCGGCAGCCCCGAGATGTTCGCGCCGTTCAGCCCGAGACTCGACTGGGAGCGGTACCAGCGCACTGCCCCGCCACCCAAGCTCTATCGCGACGGTGTGCCCTACGACGTCACCACGGCCGACACCGCAAAGATGGCGCTGTTCTTGTTGTCCGACGACAGCGGCGGCTGCACCGGTGGTGACTTTCCTGTCGATGGTGGGTTCACCGCAGGTTTGTACTGCGACGGCCTGCCCGGCTTTTGAGGCCGCAGGCGCTGAACTACCCGCCGTGCCACGCGGAGGCCATCTGCACCAAGGATCGCCGCCAGGCCACGCCGCGAGCATGTAGCAGTGCCCGCGAGAATCGCGCGCCTTGCGAGTAGGCACACGCCACAGCACGACAACGATGCACACCCAATCCGCGAGCGTCACAACGTTGAACAACCCGAGGACGAACATCTCTTGCAGACCATCGACGAGCGGCGTGATCGGCAGTGTGTTGTGACGACCCCACAGCGCGCTCACCTTCGGGTACGCGAACGGATCGGCCGCCTGCCACCGTCGCGTTGCCACTGCTCCGCGGCCAAGCGGCGATGTCGGGCACATCCATAGTTGGCGCCGCGAACGCGCACTTGAGAGCGGCGACCCAATCGATAGGCCCATTGACCTGTTGTCGGAAGAAACCCCGGGTGGGTGGCGTCGATAGGCCCGATAGACAAATGGTGAAACGAGGAGCGGCCGTGCGACGAACCCTGTGGCTGCTGGCCTTGGTCTTGCTGGCTGCGTGCGGTGACGCCGCTCCCGTCGCCACGACGCCGTCGACAACAACGCCGACCGAAACGAGTGTGACCGTCGGTTCTCAAACCACGTCGACCGTGACGTCGACGGTACCGACGACAAGCGTCGCGGTACCGACCGTGTCGCCCTCGACCACCCTTCCGGTGATCAGAGTCGAGGGCGCGCCGGGACAGCCGGTCGATGTCGTTGTCCCGCTGCCGGAGCCACATTCGCTTCCCGATCCATGGCGGTTGTGGATGTCCGCCGATTCCGGCCGAGTCACGGGCTACGTCGGCCTCGCGACAATCGAGAACGCCTCGGTGCGCCTCGTCGGGACGATTCCGGCGGTGCTCATCCGCAACGCGTCGAGGTCGCGCCGCGAGCCAGCGGAGCCGTTGGCGACAGTCGCGGGCGACTACGACGTCGCTCTCGGTTTCGCGACGATCGTGATCCGCGTTTCGCAGAATGCACCGCCGTACGTCGCCCCGATCACGGAACCCGCAGCCGTAGCGCCGGCCCGCCAACTGCTCGGCGATACCGACCTCGCCGGCGTGGCGCTGGGGACACCCGACGCCGAGGCGGAACAACTTTTGACCGACGTGTTCGGTCCTCCCACCAAGACGACGCCCTGGGGGGACACCTGCTCGGGCCAATTTCGCTCCATCTTCTGGCCGAATCTGATGATCGAGTTCCGCCGCCGAGATCCGCAAAGCCCAGGCGAGTTCGTGCTGTACAGCTATTTCACGTTCGACGGTGGGCTGCCACCGATCGAGCAACGGCTCGCGACGCGCAACAACGTCACCCTCGACTCCGCCGTCGCTGAACTCAGAGGCGCCGATGGCAACGGTGGCTTCTTCTCCACGAGCCTCGGTGGCGGTGTTCCCCCATACGACGGCTGGAACGTGCCGGGCACGCAACTGATCGCATTTCTCGATCGCGACTTCGTCAACCTCGACGCCCGCGTCCGCGCGATCGCGTCACCGATGGGCGGGGCACTCGCCGATTGCTGAACGCGGTAGCGCGTCTCGTGATCGTCAGCCGTAGTGGTAGCGAGCTTGCAGGATGACGATGTCGTTGCCTTCAACGAGGTACACCAAACGGTGCTCTTCATCGATGCGACGCGACCACGCGCCGGCGAGCGCGTGGCGCAGCTGCTCCGGCTTGCCGATCCCTTCGAAGGGATCGCGCACGATGTCGTCAAGTAGCCGATTGATCCGTTTGAGCGTGGCGCGATCCGACGACTGCCAAAAGACGTAGTCCTGCCACCCGTTGGGCGTGAACACGAGTCTCATCGGTCGAGTTGGTGCTCCTCGACATGACCACGGCCCGCCTGATCCAGGCTTTCGAGCAGACGTCGTACGTTGGCCGGTGAGCGAAGGAGGTAGGCAGTCTCCTCGAGTGCGCGGTAGTCGGCGATGCCGATGAGGACTGCGTCGCCGCGCTTCGAGGTGATCTCGATCGGCGTGCGGTCCTCGTTGACCTTTTCGATGAGGGGGAAGAGGTTCTTACGAGCTTCGCTGGCAGTGATCGCCATCGGTCCTTCTCCTTGAGTGGTACGAGATATGGTACCACTTGAACTTGTGGTTCGCTACGTTTGAAGCCAGATCGAATTCGCGATTTGACGACAGCTGCGGCGTAACGCAAACGTTACGCTCGCTGAATGGCTGCGCATCACCGGACGGGCGGAGAAGAGTACTTCGAGCGCCGCTTGAGCGACCCGACCTACCGGAGCGCCTATAGCGCCGCGCGCCGCCATATCGGAAAGGTGGATGCGCTAGTGCAATCGTTGGACGCACGACGCGAGGAGATGGGACTCACGAAGGCTGAGCTTGCCCGGCGAGCAGATCTCGCGCCCGAGGCGGTGCGTCGCCTCTTCAGCGTCCACTCGCCGAATCCAACGGTGACAACGCTGATTGCCCTCGCCGACGCGCTCGAAGTCGAACTTTCGCTTCAACCACGGCACGCTCTCAGGGCACAAGCTCGAACGCGTCGACGTGAGTAGGACACGACGGCGAGATCGCGACGGCTCAGTGTTGCGACCGTGATGATGCCCAGCCGTTTCACTACCTCGTCGATCGATGCATCCACGGTTCGAGACCCATGTCCGCGTATCGCTCGAAGCTCGATGATGCGTTGATAGCCCGCGGCCATCAGATCCACGATGACGAACACGGGCTCGTGACAAGCCGCAGGAACCGGGCCCCGGCAGCGACGTGCCGCAACACACTCGCGGTCTCGGGCTCGTCTCGATCAGCCGCCGAGACGCATATCCCGGTGTCGACGAGCACCTGGCTCAGACGCCCTCAGCGAGTTTCTTCGCCGCGAGCTCGGCGCGTTCGTGGTGAATATCAAAGGGCTCGGTCCGACCTGACGCGCCGCAGCCGATGAACGACTCGAGCGGATCCACCGCGGGGAGACGGGTGGCGAGCTCGGCGATCACGACATCGATGCTGACCCCGCGACGTGTCGCCTCGGCGCGCAGCCGTGCAATGGCATCTTCGGGCAGCTCGACCGTGACCGGCATAGGCACAGCGTAGAAAGCATCGCCCGTGCCCGCATCCAACAAAATGCTGTCAGGCACTGCGGCCACCATGGATCGTCGCCGCGACGACGTTCGCAGCTTCGACGCCCATGCTCGACATGACGTGGCTGTAGGTAGAAACGTGATCGAGATCGTCGAGTGTCCGAGGCGCTCGGACACGACCTTTGGATGGATGCCGGCTTGTGAGGCCAGGGTGGCCAGGGTGGCCCTGTGTCAGGGTGGCCTGTCAGGGTGGCCTGTCAGGGTGGCCTGTCAGGGTGGCCTGTCAGGGTGGCCTGTCAAGGGTGGCTGTCAAGGGTGGCCCTGGCGTGGCGGAACACATGCAGACGATCTTCATGAGTGCACGAAACCGCGGGTCAGTCACGTGCCCGGGGCGGGATT
>JBDTLT010000052.1:0-28258 GCA_039934635.1 Acidimicrobiales bacterium | reverse complement strand
CACCGGCACGATCGACCTCGCACTTCCGAAGGCAGGCTGACGATCATGATGAACTTCTCCGGAACCACTGCCATCGTCGGCATCGGCGCCACCGAGTTCTCCAAGGACTCGGGCCGCACTCCCTTGGCGCTCGCGGTCGAAGCGTGTCAGGCGGCGCTCGACGACGCCGGCGTCTCCGCCGAGCAAGTGAACGGCATCGTCACGTTCTCCGCAGAGATGAACACCGAAATCGAAGTCGCTCGCAATCTGGGTATCCCCAATCTGACCCACTTCTCGATGATCCACCATGGCGGCGGTGCGGCGTGTGGCACGATCGCGCAAGCCGCGATGGCCGTTGCGTCGGGACAAGCCGACTACGTGCTCGTCTATCGCGCCTTCAACGAACGGTCGTGGGCGCGCTTCGGTGCCGGTGTGCAAGATCGCCCGGCCGGTGCCGAGGTGTCCGAAGTCAGTTTCTCCTGGTCGTCGCCGTTCGGACTCTTGACGCCCGCGTCGTGGGTGGCGATGTTCGCCACGCGCTACATGCACGAGTACGGCGCAACGAGCGAAGACTTTGGCCGCGTCGCCGTTGCCGACCGCCGGCATGCCGCGACCAATCCCAAGGCCCACTTCTATCAGCGGCCGATCACGCTCGAAGATCACCAGAACAGCCGCTGGATCATGTATCCGCTACACCTGCTCGACTGTTGCCAAGAGAGCGACGGCGGCCAAGCGTTGCTCGTGACAACGATGGAGCGCGCCCGCGACCTGCGCCAAAAACCGGCCAAGATCGCGGCGGCGGCACAAGGGTCGGCTTCGGGCCAACAGATGATGCGCAGCTATTACCGCCCGTCGATCACCGGCATCCCCGAGATGGGGTTGTGCGCCCAGCAGCTCTACGACAACTCCGGTATCGGTCCTGCCGACATCCAGACAGCCGTGTTCTACGACCACTTCACTCCGCTGGTCTTGCCACAACTCGAAGAGTTCGGCTTCTGCGCCCGTGGCGAGGCCAAGGACTTCATCCGTGACGGCGCCCTCGAGATCGGCGGCCGCCTGCCCATCAACACCAACGGCGGGCAACTGGGTGAGGCCTACATCCACGGCATGAACGGCATCGCCGAAGCGGTGCGGCAAGTGCGCGGTAGCGCGGTCAACCAGGTCGACGACGTGGAGAACGTGCTCGTCACCGCGGGCACGGCGGTCCCGACGAGCGCCCTGATCGTCTCGCAACCGTAGGGCCCGCTGCAACACGACGCGTTCGCCGTTTGTCTTCCGGGACTAGAGGGGCTCGTCGAGCGCGAGCTCGACGCTCTCGGCGTCGGCTACTGCCGCGCTCGTCGCGGCGGGGTCGAGTTCCGCGCGTCGACACGCCAGCTCTACGCGGCCAACGTGTGGTCGCGCACGGCCACCCGCATCATCACCCGCGTCAGCAACTTTCGCGCCCGCAGCTTCGAAGAGCTCGAAGCCGGTGCGGCCGGCACACCTTGGTTCGACTTCGCATCTCCTGAGCGCGCCGTTCGCTTCGCCGTGACGTCGCACCGGTCTCGGCTGTATCACACCGATGCCATCGCCGAACGATTCACGCGCGTCTTCGGGCGCGACCTCGGCGACGATGCCGACGACGCGCAACTCTTCATCATCCGCTTCGATCGCGACGTATGCACGGTCAGCGCCGACAGCTCGGGCCGCCCGTTGCATCAGCGCGGCTGGCGCCTCGGCATCGCCAAAGCACCACTGCGGCCGACACTTGCCGCCGCCATTTTGCTCAGCTGCGGCTGGGCGGCGCCCGAGCAATTCTCGACGGCGCGGGGGACGCAGCGGCAAGCACCTACGCTGCTCGACCCGATGTGCGGGTCGGGCACGATCGCCATCGAAGCCGCTCTCATCGCGGCACAGCGCGCTCCGGGCGCCGGTCGTGAGTTCTCGTTTCAGCAGTGGCCGTCGTTCGAGCCGGGCACATGGGCCAGCGTCAAGGCGTCGATCCGAGCAACGCGCGACGATGCGCCGCGCGAGCCGACGATCATTGCGTGTGACCGCGACGCGGGCGCCATCGAAACCACGATCGGCAACGCCGAGCGCGCCGGTGTCGCCGACCTCGTGCACACGCACGCCGCGGCCTTGACGGCGACGGCCAAGCTCGACGAAGTGCGCGACGCAGGGTCGGGCATGATCGTGACGAACCCCCCGTACGGCGTGCGAGTGACGTCGAACAAGGGCCTGCGCGATCTCTACGCGTCGTTGGGCAACGTCGCGAAGGGACCCCTCGCGTCGTGGGATCTCGCGTTCTTGGCTGCCGACGACACGCTCGCACGCGCCACGGGTCTGGCGCTCAATCCGATCTTGCGCACCAAGAACGGCGGCATCGACGTCACGCTTTGGCAGCGGCGGGCGGCGCAGCGAGATTCAGAGGGCGTGAACGAACCGCATCTGGCGGCTCTGCGCGAGGAGGACACCTGACGCGCTCCAGATGTTGACGTCTTCGTCGACGAACCCACCGATGGAACCCACGGTGCGGAGGTCGACGAGCACTTCGCTGGTGGGCGGAATGTCGTCGCGTGGCAGCGGCGAACGGAAGTGGGTGGTGATGTCGACGGACACCGCGGGAGACGGCTCGGTCCACCGGTGGTAGGCCGCGGGTATCCAGAGGTCGGCGACAACCGGAATGAACAGATGGTCGATCGCGCCGTAGTCGCGTTGCACGACCCAACCACCGACGTGGGCGTCGCCGCCGCCGCGCGCAAACGTACCGATTCGCGGATACATGTCGAAGTGTTCGTGCGTCGGCACCCCGAGCGGTGTCGCCACCGGTGCCTCATCACGTCGGATCGGAGCGATGTCCGGTGACCGCACCGCGCGGAACTCGTTGAACTCACGCCAGGTACCGAAGCTGGCCAGCGCCAGCCCCGCGAGCTTTCCGTTCGAAAAGAGGCGCGCGCTGACGTTGGACATATTGCGCCCGGCTCGTTCGACCTTCGTCTCGGCGCGAAACGGGCCGTCGAGGAACGGCCGGATGAAATGCATGGTCATCGACTGCGGGAGCTGTTCGTCGTTGCCCGAGGCCGCGGTCATCGACTTCAGGGCGAGCGCTTGCACATACCCGCCGAACAACGCACCGTGACCCCACCAGGTCTTGTCGCAGATTCGCTCGAAGGCACTGTCCGCTGCTTGGGTCAGCGCGCAGTGCTCATGGAGCAACCCTTGCATCATTGGCCCTCGAAGTCGGCTTGTTCCTTGCGCGCCTTGGCGGCGAAGCCTTTGTAGACATCTTCGGAAGTCCACAGCACCGACGATGCCAATGACTCGAAGTTCGCGGCTTCGTCGAACCCGCGATAGGCGACATGGTTGACGGCTCGCTTGACACCTTGCACGGCGAGGGGCGCATTCGCGGCAATCTCGCGGGCGAGATCGAGTGCGGTCGAGAGCAACGCATCGGGCTCGACGACGAGCTGCACGAGGCCCCACTGCTCGGCCTCGACCGGACCAAAGCGCCGACCGGTCATCGCCAACCACTTCGTACGTGCCGCACCGAGCTCACTGACCATGCGCAGATCGGCACCGCCGACGATCTGCGTTCCGAGCGTGACCTGAGGCAGCGCGAAGATCGCATCGGTCGCGGCGATACGAATATCGGCGAGCATGGCGATCTCGAGGCCGGCCCCGAGGCAATAGCCGTGGATCGCCGCGATCACGGGCTGCGGCAACTGATCGACGACCTTCCACCGTTCGAAGAGGTACTTGGCCCGTTCATACGAGATGAGCGTGCGCTCGGCCGCGCTACGCCCCGGATGGCGCTCGACGACATCGTCGGTCTCGGGCTTCAGGTCTTCGCCGGCACAGAACGCTCGGCCCTCGCCGCGCAACACGACGCAGCGCACCGACGCGTCGAAGCGCAGCTCGTCGGCGATCGCGCAGAGGTCGTCGGTCGGCCCCCACGCCCACGCGTTGAGCTTCTCGGGGCGATCGAACGAGACCACCGCCACCGGCCCTTGCCGTTCGAGCTTCACCGTGGGCTTGCGTGCAGTGTTCGTCATGGCTGCGCAGCGTAAACCGACACTGCCGGTCCGAGCGACCCGCTCTGAGCGGCCGCTCGGGCCTATGGACCCGCGCGAGCCGTTAGCCTCTACGACAGGAGCACCTGTGGAGCGCATCGATTTCGCTGACCTCGTGGCCAAGAACCGGCGCTGGACATGGGTGCTGCTCGGGGCCAGTTTCTTGCTGCTCGCAGTCGTCGCCCTCACCGTGTCGATCTACCTCGGCGGCGGGCTGGTCGGCGTGATTGCCGGCCTCGTGGTGGCCATGGCGCTGACGTTCGCCAGCTATGTGAGCTCCGACAAGATCGCCCTCGCGGCCACGCATGCCCACGAGGCCGATCCCAATCAGTTCGGTCAGTTGCATAACCTCGTAGAGCAAATGGCGATCGCGGCGGGTATCCCCAAACCGAAGGTGTACGTGGTGCACGACCCTGCACCCAACGCGTTCGCCACCGGCAAGAGTCCCAAGTCCGCGTCGGTCGCGGTGACCACCGGCCTTCTCGAGAAGATGAATCGCGACGAACTCGAAGGCGTGTTGGCCCACGAGCTCGCGCACATCCGCAACTACGACATCCGGGTCATGACCGTCGCGGTCGCGACCGCCGGTTCGGTCGCCGTCATCACCGATGTCTTCTGGCGGCTCATGTTCTTCGGCGCAGTCGGCGGCCGGCGGCGCGGCGGTGACAACGACCGCGGCGGCAATCCGTTGGCACTCATCGCGCTGGTGGTGGTGGCCATATTCGCTCCGATCGCTGCCGCGTTGTTGAAAGCCGCGATCAGCCGCAAGCGAGAGGCCTTGGCCGACGCGAGCGCGGTTGCCTTCACTCGCTACCCCACCGGCCTGCGCCGCGCGCTCGAAAAGCTCGACGCCGACTCGACGGTCGTCCAGCACGTCTCGCATGCAACCTCGCATCTGTGGATCGAGTCGCCCGACGATCGCGATCACGACAAGAACAGCGCCAAGCTGAACGAGATGTTCAACACCCATCCCCCATTGCGCGAGCGCATCAACATCTTGCGCGCGATGGAGGGTTTGCCGGAATACCAAGGGCCCGAGCCAGATGTCCTTGCCGATCTCGACCGACGCCAGCAGCAGCGCCTGAGCGACCCGAGCGCGGCTACTGCCGCGGCGGTTGCGACCGCAGTGCGACCCGTCGACACCACACCGACCGCCGCGTCGACGATGAACCTCGATCAGATCGGACACCATGCACCCGAGGCCCAGCAACACGGTGCCGTATCACCAATGAATGTGCCGGCCGCGCCGGCCGGGTGGTACGTCGACCCTTCGGGGCAACCGCACGCGCTGCGTTACTGGAACGGGGACGAGTGGACCAAGCACACCGCGCAGCGATGAGCGGTCGACCCCGACCGCGCGTACGCACGATCGCACCGATCGTGATCGTGCTGGCGGTGCTCGTCGCATCGTGCGGCAGCTACGACCGCAATCCCGAGTCAGCGAAGGCATCGACGACAACGCGCCGTTCCGCCACGTCGTCCTCCGTCACCGGTAGCACGACCACGACAACCCTCGCCCCGGGCGCCAGCACGAGCAGCACGCGCTCGACGACGACCACCACGCGACCGAATGCGTCGACGAGCACGGCATCGACGACTCGACCCGCGCTCAACTCCGCCGGGGCCTTGCCGCCTTTGCGCGGCCGCTTGGCCATGATCGACGGGCAGGGCCGGCTGGTGGTCACCCAGCCCAACGGCACCTCGGTCGTACCGATCGCGAACGCCAGCCAAGGAGAGATCGCACATCCGACATGGTCACCCGACGCGTCGCGCCTCGTGTGGAGCGCCACGTCGCCCGTGAGTACACAGGTTGCGAGTGCCACCGTGGGCTCGACGACCGGCGCAGTTTCGTTGGCGTTGACCGAACCGGCGCCGACGTACTTCTCGTGGCGGCCACCACTCGCCCGCACGGTGCTCGGCCTGCCGCCCACGACCAGCGCGCCGGCGAGCTTGGCCCGCGTCGCGTGGTCGCGCACCGCGACCGCGACCCAAGGCGCCGAGAACAACACGCAGGGCAGCACCGACTTCGGTGTGCTCGATCTGTCGGCTGCGGCAACCCTGCGCAGCCTGGCCAAGGGCGCGACGCTGTACTTCTGGCTGTCACCCGACGGCACGCGCGCCATCGTGCACAACGGCGACGCGGATCTGGCGATCGTCGATCTCGACACCGACGTCTCCACCCCTTTGACGGTGTCCGCAGCAGGCTTCGAGACTCCCGTCTGGCTCGAAGGCAACTCGGTGTTGATCGCGGTGCAAGCCGGCACCAATCAGTATCTGTCCGTCATCGACACCAACAGCGGTCGCCGCCAAGATCTGTTGCGTTACGAAGGAACGATTCAGTTCGTGGTCGACCAGAGTGGCCAACGCATCGCGTATCAGGTCAACGCGGGTGGTGGGGGCGGCAACAACCCTGCGATGGGTCCGCTGCTGCAAGCACCCACGACCACGATTCCCACGGCGACCATCGGCCGGCTGAGCGTTTTCGAACGGCGCAACAACAGCAACCGTTCGATCCTCGATTCGGCCGCTCTCGCGTTCGCGTGGAGCCCGACGAGTGACCGCATCGCGTTCTTGGCCCAAGCCAGTGGCGGTGTGGTGCAGTGGCGCTTCTGGACGGAGCGCACGATCGAATCGTCAGTGCTGTTCCAACCGTCGCCGGTGACGCAGCAGTCCATCGCGGCCTTCACGCAATACGACCAGAGCAGCCGCTGGTTCTCCCCTGACGGCAAGGCGTTCGTGTTCGCCGGCAAGGTCGCCGATCTCAACGGCGTATGGGTACAGGTGCTCGACGGATTCGGGCCACCGGCCCGCGTCGGTGACGGCTCGTTCGCCGTATGGTCTCCCCAATGACCCTCGCGGCACCAACTTCCACAACGTCGTCGCGCTACGGGCGTCCACTGGGCTTTCTCGCCGGGGTGGCGCTGTTCGCACCGACGCTGTTGCGGCCGGGCGCCCACGGACCAGTGCTCTGCCCGTTTCGCCGCGTGACCGGGGTGTGGTGTCCGACGTGTGGGATGACCCGCGCCTTCGCCTGGATGGCCCACGGCGATCTGCACGAATCGTTGCGCTACCACCCGCTCGCGCCGGTCCTACTGATCGAGGCCGCCGTCGGCGCAATGTTCCTCTGGTACCGCCGTCGAGCGCAGAAAATCGAGGGGTACTCGGCGCCGCTGCCCGCCCCGCTGCTGCGCGGCCTGATCGTGGCGAACGCCCTGCTCGTATTGGCCGTGTGGGTGATTCGCCTCAAATCAGGGTCGTTCGACGATCTGGGCTGAACCCCGTGGCCCGGCGGGCGAACTACCCTTACGAACCTGATGCACTCCGGCCGCACCCCGCTACTCGTCCTGTGCTTCTTCGTCGTCACGTGCGCCGTCGTCCCGCTGGGTGGCCACGCCGCGGTCGCGCAAGACCGCGAGACGGAGCGCGAACAACTCGAAAAGCGCTATCGCGAACTCGACAGCGAGATCGCGGCGCTCGAAAAAGCCAACGCTGACCTCGCGCCCACGATCGCGGCGAAGACGGTCGAGGTCCGCCGGGCCACGGCCCAACTCGAGGTCATCGGCGACGAGTTCACCCGCACCGTCGAAGCCCGCAAGGTACCGGTCCGCAACCGGTTGCTGATCGCCATCGATGCCTACGAACGGGGCGATCCCAGCGTCACCAACCTGCTCGCCGAATTGTTGTTGACGAGCACCGACAGCGACCGCATCAGCGATATGGCCACGCAGAGCGAGATCTACAACGCGGTCGTGCAAGACGCTGATCGCAGGATCATCGACATCGACAACCAACTCCGCGCGCTCGCCACTCGAGTCGGCACGCAACAAGGTGCGATCAAAGGTGTACAAGACCAGCTCGACGCACTCGTCGCGAAGCGCACACAGAACGACGTCAGTTTCACGCAGAAGGCCAACGAGCGCGCCGACGTGCAGCGACGTATCGACGCGATCATCGCGTCGGCCACCACCGGCTTGCTCACCGGTCTGCCGAGCTTCGAGGACCGCAACCGGCCCGCGATCGTCGTCAAGATCGACAACGTCGAAGATGCACGGCCCCCCGTCGGTATCAATCGCGCCGACGTCGTCTACGAAGAGTTGGTCGAAGGCGGACTGACTCGTCTCGCCGCCGTATTCCATTCGCGTGGCTCCGATCCCGTGGGCCCGGTGAGGTCGGCCCGTTCTACCGACGTGCACCTGTTCCCGATGCTCAACCATCCACTCTTCGCGAACTCGGGGGGCAACGGCGGGGTGCGCTACGAGATGTCGCAGTCGACGCTGGTCGATGTCGGCAACTCGGTCGTCGGTGCGGCGTACTACCGCGACGACAACCGAGTCGTCCCCCACAACCTCTTCACGAGTACCACCGAACTCTGGAACTCGCCGCAGGGCAAGACCGGTGGGATACCGCCGGCACTGTTCTCATTCCGTGCGCCCAACGCCGCGCTGCCGGCTTCGGCGCAACCGATTCAGGGCGTGACCATCCGGTTCCCCACCCGTATCGATTACGACTGGAACGGCACCAGCTGGACCCGTTCGCAGAGCGGTCGCCGCCACGTCGACTCCGATGGCGTGCAGATCGCGCCGGCCAACGTGATCGTGCAGTTCGTGGCCTACAAGCAGAGCTCGTCCGATCCGAACTCTCCCGAGGCGGTGGTCATCGGTTCCGGCGACGCGTGGATATTGACGGCGGGCAAGATGATCCTCGGCACGTGGAGTCGCGCGGGCGACGAGTCCGTGTCGATCTATACCGACTCCGACGGCAAGCAGATCTCGCTGACACCGGGCTCGACCTTTGTCGAACTACCGCGGCCCGGTCAGGCGGAGCTTCGCTGAATCGTGGCGTCGCCTCGCGTCACACTGGCGGTCGACGACAAGCAATTGCTGGCGTCGTTCGCGGCCATCCGCGCCGAATTGCACATCCCGGCGGCCTTCGACGAAGCAACCCAGGCCGAGGCCGATGCCGCCGCACTACGGGGCCCGGTCGTTCCCCCCGCGTCGACGGCGCGTGACGTCGCAGACCGACGCGACGTCGCGTTCGTCACGATCGACCCCGAGGGCAGTCGCGATCTCGACCAGGCGTATGCCGCGCAGCGCTCCGGCCGCGGCTATCGCGTCTGGTACGCCATCGCCGACGTCGCGTCTTTCGTGGCGCCGGGCGGCGCGCTCGATCAGACCGCGAAAGCGCGCGGCGCGACGATGTTCGCTCCCGATGAACGCGCACCGCTGCACCCCGTGGTACTCAACGAAGGCGCAGCCAGCCTGCTCGCCGGTCTCGATCGCCAGGCGCTGCTGTGGACGATCGATGTGGATGCGGACGGTTCGGTCACCCAGACGCGGGTCGAGCGCGCACTGGTGCGCAGCCGCCAACAACTGTCGTACCCGCAAGCGCAACAGCTGATCGACACCGGCGCGGCCGACGAATCGCTGGCACTGCTCTCGCGGATCGGCGCGGCGCGACTTGACCGAGAGCGAGCCCGCGGGGCGGTGAGCCTCAACATCCCCACGCAGAACGTGGTGCGCCGCGATGGCCACTTCGAATTGGAATACGAGCAGTCGCTTCCCATCGAAAAGTGGAACGCGCAGATCTCGCTCATGACCGGCATGGCCGCCGCGCAACTGATGATCGAGGCGGGGATCGGGCTGTTGCGCACGATGCCGGCACCGCGCCGGGCCGATATCGACAAGTTGCGCCACATCGCGTCGGCGCTCGACATCGAATGGCCAACGGCCATGAGCTATCCCGATCGCATCCGCACACTCGATGCGAACTCGTCGCGCGCCAGCGCGTTCATGACGCAGGCCGCCCGGTTGCTCCGCGGCGCCGGCTACCTCGCGTTTCGCGGCGCCCCGCCCGCCGACCACCAGCACGGCGCGCTGGCAGCGCCCTACGCACATGTGACCGCGCCATTGCGGCGGGCGGCCGATCGCTTTGCCAACGAGATCGTGCTCTCCCATTGCGCGGGTACCAGCGTGCCCGAATGGACCGCGGCGGCACTCGACGAGCTCCCCAAAGTCATGAACCGCGCGCAGCAGCGCCAACGAGAGCTCGATCGCGCCGTCAACGATCTGCTCGAAGCGGTGACGCTCGGACCGTCCGTAGGTACGACATTCGAAGCGCGCGTCACCGACATCGTCGAGGGCGTCGCCCGAGTGCAACTGTGCACGGCCGCCGTGGTGGCCGATGTCCCGATCGCACAAACCGATCATGTCCGGCCGGGCGATCTGGTGCGACTGCTGCTGATTTCGGCCGATCCGGCGCAGCGTTCGGTGCGCTTCGCGATCGAAGCGACCCGCTGAGCATGGCCAGCCGCATCGTCATCGTCGGGGGCGGGTTGACGGGCGCGCTCGCCGCCGTGCGGTTGCACGAGGCGGGCCACGCCGTCTCGCTGCATGAGCGGCGCGAAGATCCGCGGCGCAGCACCGAGCACCAGGGACGGTCGATCAATCTCGCGTTCTCGACGCGGGGCCTCGATGCGCTCGATCGTGTCGGGTTGTCAGAGACGTTGCGCGAGCACGGCATCCCGATGCGCGGCCGCATGCTGCACGGCCGCGATCGGTCGGTCACCTTCCAGCCCTACAGCGCAGATCCGGCCAACGTGTTGCTCTCGGTCAGCCGCGACGGCCTCAACGCGATGTTGCTCGACGCCGTCGACGAACGGCAGATACCGACGCACTTCGGTCAACGCCTCGTCGACATCGAGCTGAAGGCGTCCAACGCGGTGTTCGAGGTGGGCCAGGGCCGCCAGAGCGAACTCTTCGAGGTGCTGATCGGCGCCGATGGCGCGTATTCGGCGGTGCGCAACCGCCTGCAGCGCACCGATCGATTCACCTACGAGCAGAACTATCTCGAGCACGGCTACAAAGAACTCACGATCCCTGCGCGCGCCGACGGCAGTTTCGCGATGGAGCCGCACGCGTTGCACATCTGGCCCCGCGGCGGCCACATGATGATCGCGTTGCCCAATCCCGACGGTTCGTTCACCTGCACGCTCTTCTGGCCCTTCGGCGGGCCGGTCGGCTTCGAACGAGTCGACACCGAGCGCGAAGTCAACGAGACGTTCCTCGACCAGTTTCCCGATGCGGTCGAGCTCATGCCCCACCTCACCGACGAGTACCTCCACCACTCGACGAGTTCACTCGTGACGATTCGTTGCGGACCGTGGTTCTACGAAGACCGCGTGGTGTTGCTCGGCGACGCCGCGCACGCCGTGGTCCCGTTCTACGGGCAGGGAGCCAACGCGGCCCTCGAAGACGTCACCATCTTCATCGACCTTCTGGCCGCAAACGACGGCGCCTGGGGGCCGACGATGGCGAGCTTCTACGCCCAGCGCAAGCCCGATACCGACGCCCTGGCCGATCTCGCGCTCGACAACTTCGTCGAGATGCGCGACCGGGTCGCGTCGCCGCTGTTCCGCCTCCGCGTGCGGGCCGAGCAACGCGTGCACCGGTGGGCGCCTCGCTGGATCACGCCGCTCTACGAGATGGTCACCTTCTCCCGCACGCCCTACGTCGAGGCCGTCGCCCGGGCGAAACGCCAGACTGCGCTCGTCGAGCGCCTCATGCTCGCGCTCGTCGCACTCGTCCTTCTCGTTGTCGTGGCGACGATCGTGCTCGTGGTGGTCTAGACAAACACCATGGCAGAACTCACGTACGCGAGCTATCTCCACCTCGACGAGTTGCTGCAGTTGCAGCAGGCACGATCGAGCCCGGCCGAGCACGACGAACTGCTGTTCATCGTCATTCACCAATCGACCGAGCTGTGGTTGAAAGAGTTATTGCACGAACTCGACAAGGTCAAGACTGATTTCTCTTCGGGTTTGGTCTCCCCCGCCACCGCCACGTTGACGCGCGTCCGCCGTATCTTCCGCGTGTTGATCCAGCAGATCGACGTGCTCGAGACGATGACACCCCTGTCCTTCTCGCTCTTTCGCCATCGCCTCGAACATGCCTCGGGTTTCCAGTCGATGCAGTTCCGCGAGCTCGAATTCGTGCTCGGCATCAAACGTGCGGGCGCACTCGATCACTACCCGCCCGACCTCGCCGGTATCGAGTCCGCTCGGCGCCGGCTCGGCGAGCGAACCGTTGTCGACCACCTCTACGTGTTGCTCGAGCGCAAAGGCATCGATGTGCCGCGCGAACTCATCACCCGCGATCTCACGCAGTCGACGCAACCGAACCGAGTCGTGCAGGACGGCATGCTGTTGTTGTACCTGAGCGACGGGGAGATGCGCGTGCTCTTCGAATTGCTGACCGATGTCGACGAGTGCCTGCAAGAGTGGCGTTATCGCCACGTCAAGATGGTCGAGCGCACCATAGGCAACAAGGAAGGCACGGGCGGATCACTCGGTGTCGAGTTCTTGAAGAAGACGCTGTTCGTGCAAGCGTTCCCCGACCTCTGGGCGATAAGACACCGCCTGTGACCCAACCATCGTTCTCGCTGTCGAACGTGGGCTACAGACCCACGTTTGACAGCGAGAACGGCTTGTCCTTGTCGACGCGGGGCTCGGGCGGCAGACCCAGCGCGCGCTCGCCGATCATCGTGCGATGCACCTCACTCGTTCCTCCCCCGACGGTGCCCCAATAGCGGTTGAGCATCTGCGTCTGCCAGTAGCCGTTCTTGGGTGCGTCGGCACCGGCGAGCGTGCCGGCCGGGCCGAGCAGGTCGACCGCCACCTCGTCGCGATACGCGCGTGTTTCGCTCCAGTAGACCTTCAACACCGACGGATCGATCGGCGACGCCGAGCCGGCGCGGATTGCGGACAGCACCCGATCGCTCATGAATGCAAGGATGCGCTCTTCACTCACCACACGGGCGAGGCGCTGACGTACGCGGTCGTCGCCGGCACAACCGATCGCACGCGCCAGAGCGATCAGCGCGGCCGCATTTCCTGACGTCGTGGTGCTGCCGATCATCGTGGCTTCGCTGGAGAGAACGGTGCGCGTCGGCCCCCACCCCCCGTCGATCACGCCCACGACATTGGCCGCCGGGATACGCACGTCGGTCAAGAAGACTTCGGTGAAATGCGTGTGTCCGGTGATCTGGCGCAGTGGCCGGGGCTCGATGCCGGGTGTGCGCATATCGACGATGAAGAACGTGATGCCCTTGTGTTTGGGCGCCGCGAAGTTGGTGCGCGCGATGAGGATGCCCCAGTCGCAGAGATGCGCGTTCGAGTTCCACACCTTCTGGCCGTTCACGACGAACTCGTCACCGTCGCGATCGGCGCGAGCGCTGAGGTTGGCGAGGTCACTGCCCGCGCCCGGCTCGCTGAAGAGCTGGCACCACGCATCGTCACCCCGCAGCAGCCCGCGCAAATAGGTCGCGCGCTGCTCGTCACTCCCGTGCACGAGCAACAGCGCGCCCACCATGCCGATGGTCGCGGCCAGGAAGCCGGACGTGACGTCGAAGCGGGCCATCTCCTGGTTGAAGATGATCTCCTGCCACACGCCGGCGCCGCGGCCGCCCACCGACACCGGCCACGTGATCCCGGCCCAACCGTGGTCGAAGCGGGTCTGCTGCCACCGCCGGCACCGGTCGAAATAGTCGCGTTCCGCAGTGGGCGTGTGGTCGGCCGGCCCGTTCGACCAATCGCCCTCGCCGCCGCGCAACGATGCATGCGCCTCGAGCCACTCCCGCACCTGCGCGCGAAACGCCGCGTCTTCGGCCGATTCGTCGAAGTGCATCGCGCGGTCGCTGCCTGTCGCTCAGACGCGCGCGACGAGGGTGCCGGTGAGCGACGACCATGTGAGGCCGTCGTCACGGTTGTCGAAGTACCGCGTGCGAAACACTGCGGGGTCCACTGACTCGACGCTGGTATACGGCAGTGCGCGCACGCGCTCGACCAACTCGGCCGGCCGGTAGAAGTTGATCCACGGCTCGCCCTGGCGGGCAACCCCCGGCGCGGCGACGCGGCGAAGCGCGAGATCGTCCGGCGTCACTTCGTCGTCGTGGATCGTGAAGTTCATCACGATGGTCGTCCCTGCGGCGCCATCCGCGACGAAGCGCAGCGTGTTCATCACTGCGTCATCGGTGAGGTACATCGCGACGCCGAGCCAGGACCAGAACGTCGGCGCGCTCGCATCCCAACCCCCCTCGACCAAGCGCGCCCGCAACCCATCGCGCTCGAAGTCGACCGCCACGAACCGTGCATTGGCCGGCCATTCGCCGGCACTCAACGCGGCGCGCTTGGCCGTTTGGGTATCGGGGTGATCGACCTCGAACACCGCGACCTCTGCCAGCGGTTCGGCGAGACGGGCCGCCGACGAGTCGTAGCCGGCGCCGAGCAACACGTACTGCCGACAGCCCTGGTCGACGGCGCGTCGAAGTTCATCCTCGGTGAACGCGCTGCGACCCAGAATGTGCGCGCGGCTGGCCCGCACGTGGGGCGCCTGCAGCACTTCGTCGTTGGTCTCGACGCGTGCTCGCTGCCCATCGTCGAGGAATCGCCGCGCGAAATCGTCGATCAAGATCTTCGGCTCACCGTCGATCACGAGGTGTGCGGCGCGCTGCATCGCGGCGCCGGCAGCGGTCGAACTCGCGGTCCCCTGTTGCATGCGGTCTCACTTCACAATTTTGGTTGCACGGTTTTGGCGGGCAATCCGGCGAGATGCGCCGAGTCGTTGTAGCGGCGTAACTGCGGTCGCGCGCCCGCTTCGGGCACGACGAATTCGGTGAGCGACGTGTTGAGCGTCCACAAGTCGAACGTGTCCGAGATGCCGATGGAGAGATAGAAGCGGAACGCGGCGTCGATCACTCCCCCGTGGCACACCGCGACCACCGTCGAGCCGCGGTGATCCGCCTCGATGCGCTGCAGTTGCGCAACCACTCGCTCGTGGAACTCCCGCAGGGTCTCACCTCCCGGCGCGAACGGGCGATCGGGCTCGGCCCGGAAGTCGAACAAACCGAACCGGTCGGCGAAGTCGACGAATGGGCACCCGTCGGCCTCACCCGGCCGGTGCTCTTCGAGATCGGGAACGAACTGGATCGGCGGCCCCAACAGCGGCGCGATGACCTCGGCGGTCTGTCGTGCCCGAGGCAGCGGACTCGACAACAAGACGTCGGCCGTTGCGCCCTCGGCGCGCAAACGGTCGGCGAGCCGCTGCGCCTGGCGCACGCCCAACTCGGACAGGCCGGTGCACGTCAGCTGACCTCCGATGATCTGGCTGACGGTGACGTTCGATTCGGCGTGACGGACGAGGATGATCTTCGTGGCGCCCGGCATGGCCCCAAGTTAACTGGCCGTCGCGTGCCGGTTCACCCCGCCGCGCGAACACGACTTCGTGACCGACGGCACCGGCGCACTACACTCCGCGCCACGCAGGCCCGCCCCCCACGGCGGGCGAGAGGAACTCGGTGGTGGACAGCAACCCGCAGATGTCGGGCGACGCGAAGATCATGGCGCGCGGTGTCGAGCGCTACTTCGGTGACGGCAAGGCGAAGAACCGGCTGCACGCGCTCGGTCCCCTCGATCTCGACATCGGCGACGGCGAGTTCGTCTGCCTCGTCGGCCCGTCCGGCTGCGGCAAGTCGACGTTTCTGCGCATGGCCGCGGGGTTGATCAACCCCAGCGAAGGCACCATCGACCTACGAGTGCGCAAAGAAGAACAAGCAACGGCGATGGTGTTCCAGGACTACTCGATCTACCCCTGGAAGCGCGTGCTGGCCAACGCCCGTTTCGGCCTCGACGTCGCCAAGGTGCCCAAGAAAGAGGGCAACGTCCGGGCGATGAAATATCTCGACAAGCTCGGCCTCTCCGATCGGGCGCGCGCCTTCCCGGCACAGCTCTCGGGCGGCATGAAGCAACGCGTCGCCATCGCCCGGGCACTGGCCGTCGAGCCCGAGATCTTGTTGATGGACGAACCGTTCGCCGCGCTCGACGCCCAGATGCGCCAGATTTTGCAAGAAGAGTTGCTGGCGCTGTGGCAGGCCGACCGGCGCACCGTTCTCTTCGTCACGCACTCGCTCGAAGAAGCGATCCTGCTCGGCGACCGTGTGCTCGTGATGTCGGCCCGGCCGGGCGTGATCATCGCCTCGAAGAAGGTGCCGTTCGAGCGGCCCCGCACGGTCGATATCCGGACGACGGCCGAGTTCCGCGAACTCGAAGCCGAATTGTGGGCGTTGTTGCGCCAAGAAGTTCGACAAGCCGAGGGAGAGGAGTAGCGCCATGGCCCTCTACGAAGCCGACATGATGGGCGCCGCCCAGCGCGAGCAGTACAAGGTATTGCGGCGCGAAGCCGACCGAGCCGATCGCGATCCCGCCGGCTCGGCGCGCCGGCGCCGCATCGTCGAAATCGCGCTGGCCATCGCGTTTCCTGCCGCGATCTTCGCCTTCTGGCAGGCCGGGTCCGTCAACGGATGGTGGACACGGGTGTTCTATCCGGCCCCGAGCGATCTCTGGCACAAGGCGTTCGAGCGCTTCGACAAGTTCAACTTGTGGGGCGATATCGGGGCCACCGCCTACCGCGTGATCTGGGGTTACTTCTGGGGTGTGCTGTTCGGGCTGCTCTTCGCCTTCGTCCTCGGCCGGGTTCGTGTGTTGCGCAAGATGACCGAGCCCACGCTCAACGCGCTCTACACCGTCCCCAAGATCACCTTGATCTCCCCGTTCCTCATCATCTTCGGGTTCAAGGACAAACCGATCATCATTCTCATTGCCCTCACGGTTTTCTTCTTCGTGTGGGTGCCGGTACAACACGCGGTGATGACGGTGCCGTCGAGCCAGCGCGAAGCCGCCGAGTCGTTCGCCGCGAGCGCGTGGCAAGAGTTCCGCCACGTGACGCTGCCGTCGACGCTGCCCCAGATCTTCGTCCAGTTGCGAGTGGCGGCCAGCGTCGCATTTCTGGCGGTCTTCGGGTTCGAGGCGGTCTTCACCCCGTCGAAGAAGGGGCAACAGCAGGGCCTCGGGTTCATGATCAACAACACACGGGCCTCGCTCGACTTGGAGAGCGCATTCGCCGGCGTCATCATCGCCGCCCTGCTCGGCGTGATCGTCACCGCCGTCATCGGGGCGGTCGGCAAGGCCGTCACCCCGTGGGCCAACGAAGAAACCGGCGGCGGCCGAGGTTGAGCCACCGGTCACTGTATGATCCGAGAGTCCAAATTCCGGAGGGGAATTCATGAGATCAAGAAGAAAATTGGCGTTTCTGGCGCCGTTCATAGGCCTGATGTTGATCGCGTCGGCGTGCGGCGACGACGGTGGCACCGCCACTCCTGAGGGCCCGACCACGACCAAAGCCCCCGTTGCCGCCACCGTGCCCGTCACTACCGGCACGGCCGCAGTGGCCACGGTCGCCGGATGCGAGAAGCGCGGCTATTCCGACCCGAGCAACCTTTCGGACAACCGTGTGGTTGCCCGCTGCGACGTCGGCACGCCAGCGCCCAAGCCGCTGGCCAAGAAAGCCGACGGCACCAACGAGAAGGTCGTATTGGGCTCGAGCTTCAAGCTCGAGTTCAACTCGCCCATCGCTCTCGCGATGGCCCTCGGCGAGTTCGCCAAGGAGAACCTCGACATCGACTACCAGGTCATCACGTTCGCCAACGCGGCGCCGCAGCTGGCCAACGGGCAGGTCGACGTGGCCGTCGGGGGCATCGAGACGGCACTATTCGCCGCCGGCTTCAAGGACCTGCCGGTCAGGGTGGCGCTGGGCAACTACTTCCCGCCCAAGGCCAGCAACTACACCGTGCCGCAGACGGGCCTGTGGTGTCGCCGTGACATATTCACGACGCCACAGACTCCCAACCTGAAAGAACTCGAGACCAAGAAGTGGGCGACCTCGGTCGGCCGCGGCTCGTCGGCCATGTACTACAGCGTGGCCGAGATCTTGAAGAAGGTCCCGACGTTCAACTACAAGGGCGTCGAAGTACAGGCCATCGGGTCCAACGACATCCTGGCTGCCGTCAAGAACAAGGTCGTCGACTGCGGCATCTTGCTCGATCCGATCTGGGTACAGGTCAAGGACGACCCCACGTTCGTGCAGGTCGCCACGCAGACCCCGGGCGAACCCCTCGGCATCTATGCCTACGGCAAGCGCCTGCTGCAGGATCGCAAGGACATCGGCGATGCGTTTGCCCGGGCCTTCATCCGCACCATCAACACCTACTACCAAGGCGACTATCACAAAGACGCCAAGGTGATGGCCGAGATCCAGAAGTTCACCGGCCAGACCGACGCGGTCTTCCAACCGCTGGCGGCGCTCGACTCGTTGACGATGGACTGGGAGATGCGCAAGGACACCACCACACGCGTCCAGCAGTTGTTCATCGACCTCGGTGTGATCACCGACTTCAAGACTCCGGTTCCCGAGGACAAGCTCGTCGACCGCAGCTTCTATCAGCGAGCGGTCGGAGCAATCGTCAAGTAAGACGTAGCAACACAGCACTGAACAAGCGGCCCGCCTCCACCGAGGCGGGCCGCTTCGCTTTTTGGAAAGATGTCGCGATGGTGGATCAGCCGGATATCCGTCGCCGCACCTTCGGCCAATGGTGGGATTCCACCGAGCCGTTCGTATCGGTGTCGATCAGTGAGATCGACGCGCTGTGCCACGCCGCGTATCTCTCCGTCGGCACGGCGCCCGACGATGCGCACTACCTCGTCGCCACCAATCTCGACAAGGCCATCCAAGGTGATCACGCGCGCGGTGTCGGGCGCGTCGCCGGTCTCATCACCGCGATACGCGCCGGCAAACTCGACGTCACTGCGCCAATTCGCGTCGTGCACGAAAAAGGCGCCACCGCCGTGGTCGACGGCGGTGAGCGGGCATCGGGACGCCTCGTGGCGCGCGATGCGATGTTGCTCGCCATCGACAAAGCGCGCGAGTTCGGTGTCGGCTTCGTCGCCGCGCGCGGTACCGCGGAGATACTCACGCCGTTGGTCAAGCTCGCGGTCGACGCCGGCATGGTCGGCATGGCAATGGTGCAAAGCGTGCCTACGGTCGCGCCACTCGGCGGTTTTCAACCGTTGCTCGGCAACGCGCCGATGGCCTGGGGCGTACCCGCGCGTAATCGCGATCCGGTCATCCTCGACATGGCATTCACCCAGAGCTCGGCGAGCCCGGTGATGATGGCGGCCGAGCAAGGACAATCGATCGAGCCGGGGTTGCTCCTCGACGAGCACGGCAACCCCACGACCGACGCGTCCGACTTCCCCGACTGGGATCTCACCAACAAGACCGGTAACACGGGCGTTGCGGTCAAAGGCTCGTTGGTGCCGCTCGGCGACAGCCACAAGGGCTTCGCCATGGTGTTCCTCATCGGATTGCTGTCGTCGATCCTCACCGACACCAGCCCGCCGTGGGAGCTCTATCACCACCTTCCCAAGCGCGGTCGTTACGGCACGTTGTGCATGGCCATCGATCCGTCTGCTCTCGATCCGACGGGCGGCGCGGCGGACCGTGTCGATGCCTTCTGCGATCGCATCACCAACGCACCCCGAAAAGACGGTGTCGATGCGATCCTGTATCCGGGGCTGCGATCGCAGCAGATCAAACGCGAGCGACGCGCCGCCGACACATTCGCGATACCGCGCAGCCACTACGAGTCGCTCACACAACTCGCGCGCGAGATCGGCCACCCGCTCCCAAATCTGGTCGCGTCATGATCTCGTCCGATTCGCACATCATCGAGCCACCCGATCTTTGGACGAGTCGCATCGACCGCGAGTTCCGCGACCGTGCGCCGCACGTCGTCGACGACACCGATACCCATGAGCAATGGTGGGTCGTCGGTACGAATCGCACGCTGTCGTTCGCCGGTGGTGCTCAGACCGGTGATCGCTTCACGAACCCGATCGAACTTCGCACGGGCGCGCGTTTCGAACAAGTGCGCCCCGGTGGCTACGACCCCACAGAGCATCTCCGCGACAATGCCACCGACGGTGTCTCCGGCTCGGTGCTCTACCCCACCGAAGGGCTTCTGCTGTACACGCAGGCCGACTCGGCGCTGCTCTCGGCGAGTTGCCGCGCCTACAACGATTTCCTCGCCGAGTTCTGCGCCAGCGCACCCGATCGGCTCAAAGGCGTCGCCATGATCAACACCGACGACGTCGACGACGCGGTTCGCGAAATGCAACGCGCGCGGAAGATCGGATTGTCCGGAGCCCTGATCCCCACCGCCGCTCCGTCCGAACGGCTCTACGACTCGCCCGACTACGAACCGCTGTGGACGGCTGCGGTCGACCTGGCCATGCCGCTGTCATTGCATCTGGGCGCCAACCGCGTCGGCACCGGCGGCGTCGACCCGAACCTGGCGCGGATCCGTCCCACCTATTTCGCAGTGTGCGAACACTGGGTCAAGATCTCGCTCGCCGACATGATCTTCTCCGGCGTGTTCGACCGCCATCCTGCACTCACCGTCGGCGCGATCGAACACGAACTCGGGTGGATCCCGTTCTTTCTCGAGCGCATGGACAACACGTATACGCAACGCCAGGGCAACTCGCGCTACTACCGTTTTTCCAACGCCGAACTACCGAGTGACTTCTTCCGGCGCAATGTGTTTTGCAGCTTCCAGGACGACGCGTTCGGTATTCGCGAGCGTCACTACATCGGTATCGACAGTTTGTGTTGGGGCAACGACTACCCGCACACCGAATCGACGTTTCCGCGGTCGCAACAAATCATGGAGACTCGACTGCACGATGTGCCGGCCGACGAGCGAGACAAGATTTTGCGCGGCAATGTGGCGCGTATCTACGGCTTCGGCGACAACCTATGACCATCCGCGAGCGTTGGCCTCTGCTCGATCGGCGCAGCGTCGACGACGCGCCCGGCATTCTGCGGCGAGATCACTACCACCTGGGCTACTTCGATTCTCCCGATCTCGATCTGCAGTCCAGCCAGGCTCGCCACGTCGAAGAGCTGTGTCGGCAGCAATCGCCGAGCGCCGGCGACATCGTTGTCGATGTCGGTTGTGGGCTCGGCAACACTGCTCGATGGATCCGGCAACGATTCGGCTCGGCGGTGGTGGGGATCGATCTTCTCGACGTGGTCCTGCAGAAAAGTCGGGCCTTGGACGACCTGCCATTGGCGCAGGGCGACATGACGCGGCTTCCGTTGCGCCGTAGCAGCGTCGATCTGATCGTGGGCATCGAGAGTCTCTACGGATTTCCCCACCGACAAGTCGCGTTCGACGAGTTCGGGCGCGCTCTGCGTCCCGGTGGCGTCATGCTCTTGTCCGAGTTCATCCTCGGCGATGAAGCAGATCGACTGTCGACGCGCGTCGTGAGCTCCGTTGTCCACACCAACTCGTTGTGTCCCGAGGCCGTTTACCGCAGCCAGTTGCACGACGCGGGATTCGTCGAAATTTCGATGATCGACGTCGGCGAGTTCACCGCCGTGGGCACCGCCGCGTTCCTCAAGTCACAAGCAGCTCTTCGCCGGGACCTATTCGCGGCGCAGCTCGGCCAACCTCGCGGCGCGCTGTTTTCGATGGTCGGGTTCCCGTTGTTCTACAAACTCTGGTGCGACGCCTTCATGACGAAACGCTGCCGCCATGTCTTTGTGACCGCCCGCCGCCGAGATTGACCAGACGGTGAGGACAGCCCGGCTTCGGAGCTGATTCAGATTCAGACCTTGGCCACCATGGCGAAGACGTCTGCCGCAGTCTGACCATCGCTGCCGACCGTCAGTACTTCGCAGCCTGATTCGGTCATCAGGATCGTGTGTTCGAACTGCGCGCTGCGGCGACCGTCGAGGGTCACCGCGGTCCAGTCGTCGTCCCACACACCGAGGTCGGGATGACCGAGCGTCAACATCGGTTCGACGGTGAACGTCATGCCCGGCTGCATGATGGTGCGGACACGGGCGTCGAAGTAGTGCGGGATCTGCATCGAACCGTGGAACTCGGGGCCGATGCCGTGACCGATGAACTCGCGCACGACGCCGAGGTTGAACTTGCGCGCGTGCGTCTCGATGGCGAGCCCGATCACATTGAGGGGAAGGCCGGGCTTGATCGCCTCGATCGCCTTGTCGAGCGACACCTTGGTTTCGCGCACCAACATCTGTGACCACTCGTCGGTCTCGCCGACGATGAAGGTCGCCGAAGTATCGCCGTGGACGCCCTCGATGTAGATGGTCACGTCGACGTTGACGATGTCGCCGTTGTTGAGCGGACGGCTGTCGGGTATCCCGTGGCAGATCACTTCGTTGATCGAGGTACACACCGACTTGGGAAAACCGCGGTAGCCGAGCGGGCTGGGATAGCCGCCGAGCTCGATGGTCTTGTCGTGCACGATCATGTCGAGCCGATCGGTCGTGACCCCCGGCTGAACGAACGGGCCGACGTGCAACAAGATGTCGGCCGCCAGACGGTTGGCGTGGCGCATGGCGACGATCTCGGCCGGGGTGCGGATCGGGTTCATCGTCGAACGACCGGGCTCGCCGCCGTTGCGGATGTAAGGCGGGCGCACGATGTGGGGTGGTACGGGGCGGCCGGGCGACACCAACTGCTGGCGAATCGGGGGCAACGACGGTGGCCCCATCTGTACTCGCTTTTGCTTGCGCTTGGCCATGACTACCGCTGCTTCTCGATCCGACCCACTCGAGTCCGAATCAGGCTATCCGCTCAGGGCCCGAGCGGCCCCCGGCAGAGCGCGAAGCCAAGTTCCGACGCTCGTTCAGCGCATATAACGGGTGACGTTTTCGACCACGCAGGCCGGCTTGGGGGAACCCTCGATCTCGACGGTGATGCGGATGATGCACTGCACGCCGCCCTCAACTGGTTCGACGGACGCCAATTCGGCGCCACCGCGCACCCGCGAGCCCACTCGGACCGGTGTCGGAAAACGAACTTTGTTCACGCCATAATTGATGCCCATAGAGATGTTGTCGACTTGTATCAGTTGGGGCAGGAAGAGATTGGTGAGCGACAACGTGAGATAGCCGTGAGCGATCGGCGCGCCGAACGGGCCGGCCTTCGCCTTGGCCTCGTCGACGTGAATCCACTGGTGATCGCCGGTGGCATCGGCGAAAAGGTTGATGCGAGCCTGATCGATCTCGACCCACTCGCTGAAGCCCAGATGGGCACCCACCGCGTCGCGGAGGGCGTCGGGACTGGCAAAGACAGTGGGCATAATGGTCCTCCCGAGGCCGGTGCGGGCTCTCGCTGAGCGCGATCAAGGCCGTCAGAGCGCCCGAATGGTAGTGCCTGACCGCGGAATTCCGCTAAGGCGCGGCCCTCGCGTGCCGACCACAGAAGAGTGCGGGAACGTGCGTGGGCATATTTCATCGTCGGGAGCGTGGTATTAGTCGCGGCCGGAGCGCCGTTTGGCGAGACCGGAATTGGCGCCGCGATCCTGACGATCGCGTTGGGTTCGGCCGTTGCGGCCGCCCTCGGCGCCAAATGGTGGAACCCGCCCGATCGGGTCCCCTTCCGGCTCTACGCCACGGGCGCGCTGCTTTTCAGCACCGGGACCATCGTCAGAGAGGTCTTGGCCGGCTTCGACATCGTCAACTCACCAAACGTCGCCGATCTCATCGACGCCAGCGGTTACATCGCAATGATCCTGGCCACTCTGCGCCTGGTGCAGAAGCGGACCAAGGGACTCGACCCCACGAACCTCCTCGACAGCCTCGTAGCCGTCGGTGGTGTCGCCGTGCCGATGTGGATCTTCGTCATCTTGCCGTTCACCCGCCACGATGGCATCCCCATCGGCGATCGATCTGTCGAACTGGTCTTCACCATCGAGTCGCTCGTGCTCTTCGGCGCGTTCTGCCGGTTGGCAATCGGCCCTGGTGCGCGCAACATCTCGTACTACATGCTCGCCATCGGTGGTGGTGCGACGGTAGCGCTCGAGGTGAGCGCGGGTGTCGGTCTCGCCGCCGACTCCTCCTTCGTCGCCAACACATTCTTTCCTTTGATGTTCGGCGTCGTCGGTTTCACCCTGCTGGGCGCGGCTGCGTTGCACCCGCAAGTTCGCGAGCTCACTGAGTCGGCAACCGAACCCGTTGTTCACATAACGCCCGCCCGCTTCGCGCTGCTCTGTGGCGCTATCGTCACGCCACCCATCGTGATGTTGGCCGACCGATCGCTCATCCGCGCGATGCTCGAAGAGGGTGTCGTCATCGTTTGCTGGATGATCATCGCAGTGATGGTCATCGTTCGTCTTGCGGGTGTGGCCCGCGGGTGGGAGCGAGCGCGCAACATCGAGCGCATCCTGAGCCGCGCCGCCGCTCGTCTTGCCAGCTCGACCGAAAACTCGCACATGACCGACGCGACATTCCTTGCCGCGAGGCAACTCGCCGACAACCATGAGACGCGTATCAGCTACGTCTCGTACCGCAACCACGTGTGGTCGATCGAGCGATCCGAAGGGTGGCACGCCGATCGGATCGGCGCCACGCTGGACCTCGACTCGCCGGCACTGCGCGCGGCAATCGACGAAGCACGGTCGACCGGTTTGCTCCATTCGGCGCCGCCCGACTTGCCGGTCGACGAGGCGTGGTGGAGCGCAGCACCGATGCTGTCGCGCGGATCGCTGCTTGGCGTCCTCGTCGCCGTCGCGCCGGAACCGCTCGGACCGTCTTTCCCCGACGCGTTGGCCAACCTCGCGACCGACTTCGCCTCGGCACTCGACACCGCGATGCTTGCCGAGCAGATGCACCGTGCTCGCGTCGAGCGCCGCTTCCGGGCGTTGATCGAACACTCCGATGACATCGTGATCGTCGTCAGCGCCGCGGGCACTGCGTCGTTCTCGAGCCCTGCCGCTTCTCGCCTGCTCGGGTTGAGCGACGACGATCTGCGCTCGACACCGATCGTCAACCTGGCCGTGCCCGAGCAACGAGCCCAGTTCAGCGAACTCATCGCGACGGCGGCCTCGAAGCCGGCGCCGCGGGAAATTCGCCTCGAATCCACCAACGGCACCACGTACTGGTTCGAGATCGTCGTCGCCGACGTGCGCAGCGATCCCGAAATCGACGGCATCGTCGTCACCGCCCGTCAGATCGACGATCGCAAGGCAGCCGAGCTACAACTCGCCGCGAGTGAGGCTCGGTTCCGCGGCCTCGTCCAGCACGGATCGGATGTCGTCGCGGTCGTCGACCACCACGGCTTCGTGAACTACATCAGCGCCTCGGTGACACGGGTATTGGGCCACGAGCCGCACGAACTCGTCGGCCACGAACTGTCGAGTCTCGTGCATCCCGACGATCGCCTCGCGCTGACCGCGTTGTTGTTCCGCCTGTCGACCGATCCGTCGGCACCGCACCGCGCTGAGCTGCGTATGACGGGGGGCCGCGGCGAGTGGCGCACTCTCGACCTCACGATGACCGACCTCACCACGGACCCGGCGGTGAACGGTGTCGTGGTCAACGCGCACGACGTGACCGAGCGCAAGGCGCTCGAACACGACCTGCGCCACCAAGCACTGCACGACGCGTTGACGGGTCTGCCGAACCGCGTCCTCTTCCGCGATCGAGTGCAGCAGGCACTCGACCGCCGCGGCACAGGTTCGGTGGTCGTGATGGTCATCGATCTCGACGACTTCAAGACGATCAATGATGCGGTCGGCCACGCGATCGGCGACAACATCCTTCACGTGTTGGGCCTTCGCCTCGAACAACACCTCCGCGCCGGTGACACGCTCGCCCGTCTCGGCGGCGACGAGTTCTCCATCACCGTTGAAGACGGTAGCAATCGGGAAATCGTCGCCTCGGTGGCTCGGCGCATCCTCGAGGAGATTCGCATCCCGATCAACTATGACGAGCACGAGTTCGTGCTCGATGCCAGCATCGGCATCGTGTATTCGGAGGATTGTGATCGCCCCGATCCCGAGATCATGCTGCGCAACGCGGATATGGCATTGCACGCGGCCAAGAGCCGCGGCAAGGGTCGCTTCGTCGTATACGACGGAGCAATGCACAGCGGTGTTCTCGAACGACTCGAACTCAAGGGAGACCTCGTTCGCGCGGTCGAGAACGACGAGTTGGTGCTGTATTATCAGCCGATCGTCTCGTTGCGCACCCGTCGCATCACGGGGTTCGAGGCGCTCATGCGTTGGCGCCATCCCGAGCGGGGAATGGTGAGCCCGGGTTCGTTCATCTCGCTTGCGGAAGAAACCGGCTTGATCATCCCGATGGGTTGCTGGCTCCTCGACGCCGCGTTCTCGCAACTCGCAAAGTGGCGGGTGGACCACGACGTCACGATGAGCGTCAACCTGTCGCCGCGCCAACTCGACGCGTCCAGCATCGTGGACGACATCTCGTCGCGACTGGTGTCGCACGGGATCGACCCGTCGTGGGTCACCATCGAGCTGACCGAAAGCGGAGTGGTCGACGGCGGCAGCATCAACCACGGCCGCCTCGAAGCCATCCGGGCACTTGGCGTCAAGGTCGCCGCCGACGACTTCGGGTCCGGCTACGCGTCCTACGCCGCCCTCGGCCAGCTCCCCTACACCGGCGTCAAGATCGACATGTCGCTCGTCCAGGCGCTCGAGGGCGCGGGCAGCGAGAAGGCACAAGCCCAGGTGCGGTCGCTGTGCGAGATGGCAAAAGCCCTCGGGCTGACCGTCGTCGCGGAAGGCGTCGAGGCCAGCGAGCAGGCCTCGCTGTTGATCACCCTCGGCTGTGACTTCGCCCAGGGCTATTACTTCTCACCCCCGGTCCCCGCCGCCGATGCCGATGACCTGGTCGAGCACGGTCTGCAGGCCCTGAAGCGCCGGTAGAAGCCCGAGGCGCCGGATTTCCCCGGCCGACACCACATAGCGTGGGTGTACCACCGCACTGGGTGGACTTCCTCACCCGTCGCTCCTAGGATGCAGCGCGCCGGGCGGAGCCGAGTATGCAAGGCGGTTCTTTGCGCGCGCACGACACTTCCCCACCGCGTTCGGGCTGTGACGATCTCATCAGCCTGTTGCGCCATCATGTCGCCTCGGACACGCGCGCCCGCTTCGGTTTCTATCGCCGGGGCGAGGACCGCATCGAGTACCTGAATCACGCGATGCTCGTGCGCCGGGCGTTCGACTTCGCCGCCCGCCTGGGCGAGGCCGGCGTGCGTCACAACGAGCCCGTCCTCGTGGCCGTGGCCGAACCCGAACCGGTGGTCACGGCGTATCTCGGCACCGTCCTCGCCGGCGGCCTACCGGTGATCCATCCGATCCGGCGGGCCTTCGACAAGCGGACTTTCATCGTCTCCACGATCGAGACCGCGGTACGGGCACTCGGCCCGCACGGACATCTGGTGATGGAAGCGGGGGACTCGCTCGCCGACGACCTCCACGTCGCCACCCCGGTCATCCAACTCGACCTCGGTCTGCTCGAATCCACCGCCGCGCCCCGCGCCTGTCGGTCCAACGGCTCTCGACGCGACATGGCGCTGCATCTGCAGAGCACGAGTGGCACGACGGGCACGAGCAAGCTCGCCGTCATCACTCACGGCAACGCAATCGCGAACTGTGTCGGCTTGGCCGCCAGGATGCAGATGACCGAGCAGGACGTCACGGTGTCGTGGCTACCGCTGTATCACGACATGGGTCTCGTCATGTCCGTCATCCTCCCATTCGTGACCGGTACCGACTCGGTCCTCTTGAGCCCATTCGACTTTCTTGCCGACCCGACCACCTACCTGCGCGTCATCGCGAGTGAGCGCGGCACGATCTCGACGATGCCCAACTTCGGATTCGAGTTGGCGACACGGCGCTCCCGAGAGGATCGGCTGGGCAGCGTCGATCTTTCTGCATGGCGTCAGGCGAACTGCGGGGCCGAGCCGATCGACGTCCGCGTCATCGACCGCTTCGTCGAACGCTTCGCGCCGCACGGCTTTCGTCGCGAAGCGATCAAGCCCGGTTACGGGCTTGCCGAGGCGACGTTGACAGTCACACTCACCGGCGCGGGCGAACCGGCTCACTACGTGCGATCGCGCCTCACGTCGGTCGCCAGCCTCGCGGCCATCGAAGTCTCCGCAACCGGTTCGTTCGACGAACCGCTTCCTCCGTGCGGGCCAGACGAGACCGAGGTGATCTCAGTGGGGAGCGCCCTGCGCGGACTGGATATCTGGTTGGTCGACGAACAGGACCGAATCATCGAACACGACGACATCTGCGGTGAGATCAAGGTCGCGGGTACGAGTGTTTCGCCCGGTTATTGGCGCAGCGACGGCCCCCTGGACGCGATTGCGCAGTCGGGTCTGCGTACCGGTGACATCGGCTTCTTCCACGAGAACGAGCTCTATGTCGTCGAGCGCATCAAGAACATCATCATCCGCCACGGCGAGAACTACAGCGCGCTGCTGTTGGAGCACGA
>JBDTLT010000051.1:0-28312 GCA_039934635.1 Acidimicrobiales bacterium | reverse complement strand
GACGACTTGCGCGAGCGAGCCGAGAACCTGCTATCCAGTCGATCGTGACTGATTCTGTGTTCGATCTCAGCGCGCTGTTCGCCCCGCCCGAAGATGACGCGCACTGGATGGTGGTGCGCGCATCCGAGATCGCGATACGCGTCGACGCCGAACCCGACCGCCGCTTTCCGACGACGCAGGAGTTGTTGCATCCCCACGCTCGTGACTTCGGGCATCATCTCGGCCGTCACGCGGAACGGCACTTCTTCACCCTCGACGCCAACGACGGCATCGATCTGCCCGACGGCTTCGAATACGTCGCACTGCGCTCGCTCTACACGCACCTCGGCGACTCGCTCTGGTACGCGGCCGGTCGCGCCGTGCAACTCGTCGAGTGGGCCCGCACGCACAAGTTCTGTGGCCGGTGTGGCGAACCGACTGCGCCCGTGCCGGGGGAGCGAGCTATGGGGTGCGCGGCATGTGGCTTGCAGCAGTACCCGCGGGTCGCGCCCGCGGTCATCATGGTCGTACACCGCGGCGACGAGATGTTGCTGGCGCAGGGCGCGCGCTTCCCGATGAAGGTGTATTCCGCGCTCGCCGGTTTCGTCGAGCCCGGCGAGTCGCTCGAGCAAGCGGTGCGCCGCGAGGTGCGCGAGGAAGTCGGCGTCACCGTCGGCGCGGTCGACTACTTCGACAGTCAATCGTGGCCGTTCCCGAACTCGTTGATGATCGGGTTCTACGCCGCCTATGAGAGCGGCGACCTCGTGCTCGACCCCGTCGAAATCCTCGACGCCGGATGGTTCCGTTCGTACGACTTCCCCAACTTGGGCTTCGGCCCGCCGAGCATCGCTCGCCTGTTGATCGACAACTTCGTCGAGAACGGCCCGGTGCGCGCCAAGCGCTAGTCGTCTTGTTCGCGCAGGAATTTCTCTACTTCGGCGGCAATCTCGTCGCCTGACGGCAGTTCGCTCGATCGATCTTGGCGCATCATGTCGTCTTGGATCTCGAGCTGGCGCACCATCTGCACATGCTCTTCGTTGCGCGCGATCAACTCGGCGAGATGCATCTGCACGCTGGCCGCTTGTTGTGACAGATCGCCCACGTCGAAGTCGTGGCCGGTGAGTCCGCGGACTCCGTCGAGCAGAGCGATCGTCGCGGCCGGATACGTCATCGACGACGCGTAGTGGGGCACCTGTGCCCACACGCCGATCGCCGGTATGCCGTGCGCGGCGCACTCGTGCTCGATGACCGCGTGGATGCCCGATGGCACATCGATGGTGGTGCGCAAGAACCCGAGCTGATGCGCGAGCTCGGGGCTCGTCGCGGTGGCGGTGAGATGCGGCGGTCGCGTGTGCGGCGTCGCGGCGGGGTAGGCGCCGAGGTTGACGACCAGGCTCACGTCGAACTCCATGGCGAGATCGCACACCGCGCGGGCGAACGACGGCCAGAGATGGTCGGGCTCGGGCCCGATGAGCAACAACAGTTCGCGGCCCACGCGGTCGTGGCGCAGGTACAACTCGATGGCCGGCCAACTGAGCCGCGTGTTGATGCCGTCGACGAGGTGCATCACCGGTCGCCGGGCGCGATAGTCGAGCAGCGCTTCGGAATCGAAGGTCGCCAGCGAGTCGTCGCGCTGGTCACCGAGGATCGTCTGCGCGGCCGCGCTCGCCGCGCCACCCGCGTCGATGAAGCCGTCGAAGTAGGTGATCAGCAGCGGGTCGTCGATCGGCGGCCGGCTGTGCAATTCGAAGAGCGCCACAGCCGCCTACAGCGTCCGAGCAATCGCCGCCGCCTGCGACGACAAGTGATCGACGCGTCGGATGAACGTGCTGATGTCTTGGCCGGCGGCACGATCGCCCATCGCCCCGGCGATGTAACGCGAGTAGACGCCCTCGAGGATGCACGCCACTTTCCAGCTCGCGAACGCCATGTAGAAGTCGAGTTGGCTCAGGTCGCGTTTGGAGCGGGCGGCATAGCGGGCGATGAGCTCGGCGCGGGTGGAAAAGCCCGGCTCGGCCGACGGTGGCGAGTCGAGAGCGAACTGATCGTCGCCTGCTTCGCCCCAATACACGAGCAGCTGCGCGAGGTCGGCAAGAACATCACCGAGGGTGCACAGCTCCCAGTCGAGCACGGCGCGCACCGAACCGTCGTCGCCGAAGATGCAGTTGTCGAGTCGGTAGTCGCCATGCACGATGCCCGAACCCTGCTGCTCGGGGATGCGCGAGACGAGCATTTCGTGGACTTCGTCGATCGCCGGTATCTCGCGGGTCTTCGAATCGTGGAACTGCATGCGCCAACGCTTGAGCTGACGCGCGATGTAACCGTCTTTGCGCCCGAGATCACCGAGGCCGATCGCATCGACATCGGCTTCGTGAATATCGACCAGCGTGTCGATCAGCGCGTCACTTGCGGTCGTGCGCACCGGCACGGCCATCGTTTGTGCGGCCTCGCGGTTGCGCAGCACGATGCCGTCGACGAAGCCCATCACGTAGAACGACGAACCGTTGACGCTCTCGTCGGTACACAGCCCGTAGAGCGGCGCGACGGGGACTTTGGTCGGCGCCAACGCCGCCACGATCTTGTACTCACGACCCATGTCGTGCGCGGTCGCGAGGACATGGCCGAGCGGCGGTCGGCGCAGGGCGTAGGCCTTGCCGTTGCGGTCGGTGACGCGGAAGGTGAGGTTGGAGTGGCCACCGGCGATGAGCTCGAAGTGGAAGGGCGCCTTGGCCGCGGGGTCGTGTTCGAGCAACCACGCCGAGACCCCCTCGGCGTCGATGCCGGTAACTGAAGGAACGGTGGACCCAGCCATCGAAACAACCGTAGTGCCAGAGCCCCCCGACAGGGTGGCTCCGGCGTGCGGCAAGATGAGCCCGGAACCGTACGCTGTAGCGCAGCCGGAACCCCGGCAGCAGGGCGAGCGGCCCTGTCAACGCCAAGGGCGACGTGGCCCCCGGCAGAGCGGAAGTCAGGTAGAGCCCGATGGTCGACGTAACCGATGCGACATTCGACACCGATGTCATGCAGGCCTCGCGTTCCGCGGCGGTCGTGGTCGACCTGTGGGCGCCGTGGTGCGGTCCTTGCCGCACGCTCGGGCCCATCCTCGAAAAGGTGATCGACGAGACCAAGGGTCAGGTCGTGCTGGTCAAGGTCAACGTGGACGAGAACCCCGCCATCTCGCAGGCATTCAAGGTGCAGTCGATCCCGGCGGTGTTCGCCCTCAAGGACGGTCGCATCGTCGACGGTTTCGTCGGCGCGCAGGGCGAAGCCGCAGTGCGTGAGTTCGTCGAACGCCTGCTGCCGACCGAGGTCGAATCCGAGATCGATCAACTCCTCGCAGCGGGTGACGAACAATCGTTGCGCCTCGTCCTCGACGTCGACCCCGGCCACGAGATCGCCATCGTCAAGCTCGGCGAGATCCTCGTGCATTCCGATCGGGGCGACGAGGCGCTGGCGTTGCTCGAGCGCATTCCCGAGACCGCCGACACCCGGCGCATCGCCGCACTCGCTCGGGGCGGCGTCGCGCTGGTCAACGACGTCGAGACCAAACTCGATGCGTTGTTGCCCCGGGTCAAGGCCGACGAAGAGGCCCGTCAGGAATATCTCGACATCCTCGAATTGCTCGGCCCCGACGATGCTCGCACCGCCACCTATCGCCGTCGGTTGACGTCCGCGCTCTTCTGAGGGTTCGCCCCTTTCCACTGTCACTGGCCGTCGCTACTGTGACGGTGCTCCTTCCCCTCCCGGTTCGATCCGGCTGACGGCGCCTCTGCGCGCCCGGCCGGCCCACGAGGGAGGCTGCGATTGCAGCAGCGCAGTGAGCCCGAGGTTCCCGAAGTCGCGGACAAGCGTGGTGCCGGGGGCCTGCCGATGCCGGCGGCGGTCGTTGCGTCGATGGAGCGCATGGCGCTGACCTATCGATTCCTGCGCAACCATCCTGTGCGCGTGGCGTCGATGGTGGCGGTCGTGGTCCTCGTTGCGGTGGTCGCATGGCGGGTGTTGGCCGCGCCGGTCGCGGGTGCGCCCGAGGCACAGTTGCCACTGGCTACGCGCAGCGCGGTGAGCGCCGGCGCGGCCTCGCCCGCGACTTCTCGCGGGGCCGAGGTCGTGGTCCATGTTGCGGGGGCAGTCGTCAGCCCCGGCGTCTACCGGCTCAGCGACGGCGCGCGCACCATCGACGCCATCAGCGCCGCGGGCGGAGCGCGCAGCGACGCGGATGTGGCACGGGTCAACCTGGCAGCGCGATTGAGCGACGGGTTGCGGGTGTATGTCCCGACGATCGGCGAGACGGCCGCGCCGATCGTCGACGGTTCGTCCGATGCGGCACCGCAAGGCCCGGTCAACCTCAACGCCGCGACCGCGGACCAACTCGACGCGCTGCCGGGCGTCGGTCCCGCGACGGCCACTGCGATCATCGCCTATCGGCGTGAACATGGACCGTTCGCATCGATCGAGCAGTTGCTCGAGGTACCCGGCATCGGGCCCTCCAAGCTTGCGCAGATCCGGGCGTTGATCGTCGTATGAACGACAAGCCTTCACGCGTGTTGAGCGACGTCGGGGCGATCGCGATGGCCCTCGGTTCGTTCGCCGCGGCGATGGTGGGGTGGTCGATCGCCGTATGGATACCGGTGCTCGCGGTCGTCGTGGCGCTCGTGGCGCGCCGTCCGTGGTTGCTCGTCGTCGCGGTCGTCGTGCTGGCGGCCGCGCTGGGCGCGCGCAGCGACCGTGCGCTCGCGGTCCACGTGCGCCAACGTGACGTGCGCGAATGGGTCACGGTGATGCGCGATCCCGAACAGTTCGGCGCGGCGACGCGCCTCGACGTGCGGCTCGGGCACATGCGCCTCGAGGTCAACGCGTACGGCGCGCCGGCCCGCGCGCTGAGCGGATTGTTGGTGGGGGAGCGCGTGCAGTTGGCGGGCACGGTGCGGCCGCGGCTCGCGTTCGCGCCCTGGCTCGACCAGCGCCACGTCGTTGCGCGCCTCGATGTGCGCGAGGTCTACGCAACCCGTCCGGCCAAGTGGCCCTACTCGTGGGCCAACGCGTTGCGGCGCACGTTGCAGCGCGGCGCGCGTTCGCTCGGCCCCGATCACCGTGGGCTGTTCACCGGCTTCGTCTACGGCGACGACCGCGATCAGCCGTCGCCGGTGGCCGACGACTTCCGGGGCTCGGGTCTAGGCCACCTGTTGGCGGTGTCGGGCGAAAACGTGGCCTTTGTCGCGGCGCTGCTCGCGCCGTTGTTGAGGCGGCTCGACTTCCGCGTTCGATTCGCGACCCTGTCGACGGCTTTGGCGTTCTTCGCTCTGGTGACGCGATTCGAGCCGTCGGTGTTGCGCGCCATCGTGATGGCATCGATCGCCGGCCTCGCGGCGGCAATGGGTCGCACCGTGAGCACGCGGCGCATCATCGCGTTGACGTGCACGACACTCGTTCTCGTCGACCCGGTGATCACGCGCTCGGTCGGTTTCCAACTGTCGCTGTTGGCGACGGCGGGCATCGTCGAGCTGGCACCGTCGATCGCGTCGCGGTTGCCGGGGCCGCGATGGTTGGCGTTGGGCGCGTCGGTGACGATCGCGGCGCAGCTCGCCGTCGCCCCGATAGAGGTCGCGCGTTTCGGCGGTATGCCGCTGGCCGCGTTACCGGCCAACATCCTTGCCGCTCCTGCCGCAGGCCCGATCATGATGTGGGGTCTCACCGCGGGCGTCGTCGCCGGTATTGCCGGCGGCCCCATCGCGACGGTCGTGCACCTGCCGACACGCGCGCTCGTGTGGTGGGTCGCCACCGTCGCCCGCTTCGCGGCGCGGGCGCCCCTCGGGGAATTGCGGGTGCGCCATCTGCTGGTGCTATTGACCGCGGCGGTTGTGTTCGCGCTGGCCCGCGCAACGACGGCACGCCATGTCGCTGTCGCGCTCGCGGTGGTGGCGTTGGTGCAACCGCCGTTGACCTTTGGCCATCTCGCTCCGGGTCGACATTCGCCGGCGGCCGGCGTCTCTGTGCTGCGGGGCGCCGACGGCACCATCGTGGTCACGATCGACGACAGTGCACGCGCCCGGTCGGCGCTCGAGGCACTACGCCGTGTCGGTGTGCGCCATGTCGCGCTCGTCGTCGCCGTCGACGGCGGGCGCGCCAGCGGCGAGGTGGTGCGCGCGTTGCGCAGCCGACTCTCCATCGACGACATCTGGGCGCCGTCGCAGCACCAGATCAGGGGCGCGCGGACTCCGCCACTAGGTGCGTATCGCGTGGGGCAGTTCGAGATCGACGTGACGTCGACGTCCGCGCCGCTGCAGTCGACGCCCCATGTCGCGTCGGCAACGCGCGCAAATGACGCGCCGGGTTCACCTCGGTGAAACGGGGCGGCTTGATTCTTCTCGGCTGTCGTGGCCGCAACCCTCAGTGACGAATCGGGTTACCGAGCCCCGACAGACTTCGTGCACGATCCAATCATCGGTCCCCTCGATCGCGTCCACCGCGGAGAGCGCGTCCATCAGCGTCGTGCAGTTGATGTCTGATCCGGTGGCTTCGTTATGCAGCACAAAAAACGTGGTATTCGTCATGAAGCCCTATCGGCCGAAGACCCACCCTGGTCTCAGGGTCAAAGGTCCCATGATCAGCGGTTCTTGCGAGTTCGGCGGCCGATAGAAGGCCGACGTATGTGAGGTGACGGCGATGCCCCGTGTAGCGTCCGACCCGTGATTCTCGAACTCGGGTCGCGACACCAATTCGACGTCACGACGCGTGCGTTGGTGATGGGCATCCTCAATCGCACCCCCGACTCCTTCTACGACCAGGGCAGCTACTTCGACTTCGACCGGTTCTTGAAGAAGGCCGAGCAACATGTCCTCGACGGCGCCGACTTCCTCGACGTGGGTGGGGTCAAGGCGGGCCCCGGGCCCGAGGTGACACCGCAAGAAGAGATCGACCGCGTCATTCCCGCCATCGAAGCACTGCGGGCACGGTTCGAATTGCCCATCTCGGTCGACACGTTCCGGGCGTCGGTGGCCCGCGCCGCCTATCGCGCCGGCGCGGACGTCGGCAACGACATCAGCGGCTTTGCCGACCCCGATTTCCTGCCGGCCGCGCACGAACACGGCGCGGCAGTCGTGGCCACCCACATTCGTCTCGCGCCACGCGTGCCCGACCCCAGCCCGCACTACGACGATCTGCTCGGCGAAGTGCGCGAGTTCCTGCGTGATCGCGCCGAGCGGGCGCTCGCCGCCGGCATCCCGCGGCAGCGCATCATGGTCGACGCCGGTCTCGACCTGGGCAAGACCGAACCCATGTCGGCGATCTTGCTGCGCAACTCCGACGACTTGTTGCCGCTCGGCTTCCCGGTGTTCCTCTCGGCATCCAACAAGCGATTCGTCGGTCTGCTCGCGCAGACCGAGGTCGACGATCGGATCGAGGCCACGTGGGCCGCGCACGCGCTCGGCATCGCGTTGGGCTGTCGCATCCTGCGCGCGCACGATGTGCGCGGCGGCCGGCGCGTCGCCGACGTGATGAGCGCCATCCTCCAGGCCCGCGACGGCGAGCCGATCGTCGGGCCCCTCATCGCGAATCGTGGTGGGCGATGACGTCGACGGTGCTCACCGACGCGCCCGTCCATCTGTTGGTCGGCGACGACGCCGCGCTGCTGTCCGACACGCTGATCGAGTTGGTGCACCAACTCGTCGGCGACGGTGACCGCGCGTTCATGGTCGAAGAGCTCACCGAAGAGAACTACCGCAGCGAGAGTGGCTTCGACATCGCCCGTCTGGTCGACGCCGCGCAGACCTCGCCTTTTCTCACCGATCGGCGCGTCGTCATCGGCCGGCACCTCGCCCGGTTCTCACGGGCCGAAGACCTCGCACCGCTCTACGGCTACCTCGACGACGTGTTGCCGACGACGTCGCTCGTGCTCGTCTGGGAGCGCGGTGAGAGCCCCAAGCAAGACCGCCTCGCCGCGTTGCCCAAGAAGCTCAGCGAGGCAATACGTGCGGCGGGCGGTGTCATCACCGACACCGCGATCCCGTCGGGCAAAGGGGCCGACGCCTGGCTCGACGAACGGCTCAGCGATGCCGCGGTCAAGATCGACCGCCCCGCACGGGCGCGCATCGCCGAACGCTTCGGCGAAGACCGCAGCCGCGTCGTCGGTCTGTTGCACGTGCTCGAGTCGGCCTTCGGTCGCAATGCCACGGTCACCGCCGCTGACGTCGAGCCGTTCCTCGGCGAAGCCGGCACGGTGCCGCCCTGGGAGTTGACCGACGCCATCGACCGCGGCGACATACCCGGCGCGCTCGACCGTCTGCAGCGCATGACCGGCGCCGGCGAACGCCATCCGCTGGCGCTGTTGGCCACGCTGTATACGCATTACTCCCGCATGCTGCGCCTCGACGGCGTGCCCGGCCTCGACGAAAAATCGGCGGCGGCGCGATTGGGCATGAAGGGTTCGACGTTCCCCGCGAAAAAGGCGTTGACCCAGACCAAACGCCTCGGCTCGGACAAGATCGCGACCGCCATCGGTCTGCTGGCCGATGCCGATCTCGCGTTGCGGGGCGCGATCGCGTGGCCGCCCGATCTCGTGATGGAAGTCCTCGTCGCTCGCCTGGCCCGCCTCGGCCGGCGCTAGCTGACGACAGTGCCAGCTTCGAGCTAGGACGCCTTGCGGCTGAGGGCCTTCATCAAGCGGGACTTGCGCCGGGCCGCCGCGTTCTTGTGAATCACACCGTTGGCCGCAGCCTTGTCGATGTGCTTCATCGCGGTCGCAACGGCGGTCTCGTTGTCGGCATGAGCGAGCGCAGACTTGGTGCGTGTCTTGAGCTCGGACTTGACCGACTTGTTGCGCACGCGGCGCTTCTCGTTCTGCCGATTGCGTTTGATCTGGCTCTTGATATTGGCCACGGTGTCCCCGGAAAGCTCCTGCGTCGATCGCTGTGCGCGACCGGGGCATGCTAGCGGGCCCTCGAACCGGCGGAAACCTCGTGGCGACCCGCTAGCGTCGAATCCGGCCCCTGGTGGCCCGAGATCTCGCTATGAACGGCCCCCGCTACACGTCCACGCCCATCGAACGCATCCGCAATGTGGCGATCATCGCCCACATCGATCATGGCAAGTCGACGCTGGCCGACCGCATGCTCGAGCTCTGCGGGGCGGTCGACCCTCGCGAGATGCGGGCGCAGTACCTCGATTCGATGGACCTCGAACGCGAGCGGGGCATCACCATCAAGCTCCAGTCGGTGCGCCTGGACTGGCACAACCACGTCATCAACCTCATCGACACCCCCGGTCACGTCGACTTCGGCTACGAGGTCTCCCGCTCGCTGGCCGCCTGTGAGGGCGTGGTGCTGCTCGTCGACGCAGCGCAGGGCATCGAAGCCCAGACCCTGGCCAACTGCTACCTGGCGCTCGAGAACAACCTCGAGATCGTGCCGGTGCTCAACAAGATCGACCTGCCCGCCGCCGAGCCCGAGCGCTACGCCGAAGAGATCGAAAAGGTGCTCGGCCTCGCGGCCGAAGACGTGTTGTTGATCTCGGCCAAGACCGGCCAGGGCGTGCCCGAGCTCATGGACGCGATCCTCCAGCGCATCCCCGCGCCAAAGGGCGACGCCAACGCAGCGTTGCAGGCGTTGATCTTCGACAGCTTCTTCGACAACTACCGCGGCGTCATCTCGTCGATCCGCGTCGTCAACGGCTCACTGGGTCACGGCAGCCGCATCCGCATGATGCAGGCCAACACGACCCACGAGGTCGACGAAGTCGGTGTGCGCACCCCCGATCACCTGCCCGTCGCGTCACTCGGCCCGGGCGAGGTCGGCTATCTCATCGCCGGTATCAAGAACGTCGGTCACGCTCGCTCGGGCGAGACCATCACCACCGTCACGCGCCCGGCGACCGAGCCGCTGCCCGGCTATCGCGAGCCCAAGCCGATGGTCTTCTCCGGGCTCTATCCCGTGGACGGCGACGAGTTCGCGGACCTGCGCGACGCGCTCGACAAGTTGTCGCTCAACGATTCGAGCTTCAGCTTCCAGCCCGAGACGTCGACCGCACTGGGGTTCGGCTTTCGCTGTGGTTTCCTGGGTTTGTTGCACATGGAGATCGTGCGCGAGCGACTCGAACGAGAATTCGACCTCACGCTCATCTCCACTGCACCGTCGGTCGAATACCGTGTAACCACCAAGAACGGCGCCAAGGTCGTCATCGACAACCCCACACTGATGCCCAGCGCCGGCGAGATCGACAAGATCGAAGAGCCCTACCTGACGGCCACGATCCTCACGCCGTCGGACTACACCGGCACGCTGATGGACCTGTGCCAGACACGGCGGGGCGAGATGCTCAAGATGGAGTACATCTCTCCCGAGCGCCTCGAGCTCGTCTACCGCTTGCCGCTGGCCGAAGTCGTGATGGACTTCTTCGATCAGATGAAGTCGCGCACGCAGGGCTACGCCTCGCTCGACTACGAGCCGGCGGACTACGCGCCGGCCGATCTCGTCAAGGTCGATGTGTTGTTGCACGGCGAGCCGGTCGACGCGTTCTCGATGATCGTGCACCGCAGCAAGGCCGATGTCTATGGGCGGCGCATGACCGAAAAGCTCAAAGAGCTGATCCCGCGCCAGCAGTTCGACGTGGCCATCCAGGCGGCGATCGGCGGTCGCTTCATCGCCCGCGAGACCGTCAAGGCGCTGCGCAAGGATGTCACGGCCAAGCTCTACGGTGGCGACATCTCGCGCAAGCGCAAGCTGCTCGAGAAGCAAAAAGTGGGCAAGAAGAAGATGAAGAACATCGGCCGGGTAGAGGTGCCCCAAGAGGCATTCGTCTCGGCGCTGCGCCTCGACGACTGAGGCTGCGCCTGACCCGCTCGTTGGCACTCGAGAGCATCGAGTGCCAATCGGGGCATCGGTGGCTATCATCATGGACACCCCCAAACCCGAGTGTGAGAGTGCAATCAGCATGCTCGAGGAGCGCAAAGCTTCCATCCTGAGAGCAGTGGTCCAGGAGTACATCACCACCGCACAGCCGGTGGGGTCCTCCGCGATCGCCAACGCGCCAGGGATCGAGGTCTCGCCGGCCACCGTGCGCAACGAGATGGTGCAGCTCGAACGGCAGGGCTACCTGCATCAGCCGCACACGAGCGCGGGGCGGGTGCCGACCGAAAAGGGTTACCGCTTCTTCGTCAATGCGCTCGGCCCCGGCCGCGAGCTCGGGGCCATGCAGTCCGACCAGGTGCGGGCCTTCTTCGACCACTCCCACGGTGAGCTCGAGCGGCTGCTCCACGAAACCGCAGGGCTGCTGTCCAACCTCACGAGCTATGCCGCGCTGGTGGTGGGCCCCGGCACGCGTTCGGCGGTCGTGCGGTCGATCCAGCTGGTGCGCGTCGCCTCGCGCACGGCGCTGGCGGTCGCCATCCTCTCCAACGGTGCCATCGAAAAGGGCACGATCGAACTCGACGAGCTCACCACCGACGCCGATGTCGATCTGGCGTCGGCCGCGCTCGCACGCGCGTTCATCGGCATGCCGCTCGATTCGCGGCTGGCGGCCGGCGAGGGCCTCGACGAATCGGTGGCCCGTCTGGTCGATACGGCCGCCGCGGTGTTCAACCCGGTCGTCGACGGTGACTCCGACCACGTGTTCGTGGGCGGGACCGCGCGCATGGCCGGCGCATTCGACGCGGTCGAGACCGTGCGTGAAGTGCTGTCGATCCTCGAGCAGCAACTCGTCGTCGTGTCGCTCATGCGCGACGTGCTCGATCGCGGACTGACGGTGGCCATCGGCAGCGAAACCGGCGTGCAGCCGCTCGCCGAGTGCGCGCTCATCGTCGCCCCCTACGAGGTCGATGGCGATAAGGTCGGCACCATCGGTGTGTTGGGCCCCTCTCGCATGAACTATCCGCAAGCGCTCTCCGCAGTGGCCGTCGTGAGCCAGCAACTCGGCGATCGTCTGAGCGAGGGCTGATGCGCGACTTCTACGAAGTGCTCGGCGTGGCGCGTACCGCGACCGAAGCCGAGATCAAGAAGGCCTACCGTCAACTCGCGCGTCAGCATCATCCCGACGCCAACCTCGACGACCCCGAGTCCGAAGAGCGGTTCAAAGAAGTCCAGCTCGCATACGAGACGTTGTCCGACCCGCAAAAGCGCACGGTCTACGACCGCTACGGCATCGACGGGTTGCGCAACGCCGCCGCCGGCGGTGGCGACCCGTTCGGTGGGGGATTGTCCGATCTCTTCGACGCATTCTTCGGCGGCAGTGGCTTTGGCGGCGGCGGTCGCGCGTCGTCGGGTCCGCCGCGCGGTGCCGATCTCGAAGCAATGGTCGACGTCGAGTTCGAGACCGCGGTCTTCGGTGGCGAAACATCGGTCACGCTCAACACGCTCGTCGGCTGTGACACGTGCTCGTCGACGGGTGCGAGCCCGGGCACCCAAGCGGTGCAGTGCACCGAATGCGGTGGCTTGGGGCAGGTACGACGGGTGCGCCAATCGATCCTCGGGCAGATGGTCACTGCGTCGGCGTGCACGCGTTGTGGCGGCACCGGCGAAAACATCGCAACACCGTGCACCGCGTGCCGCGGCGAAGGCCGCCGCGCCGAAGAGCGCACCTACACCATCGAAGTGCCCGCGGGAGTCGACAACGGTGCGACGTTGCGTCTCAACGGACGCGGCGCGGTTGGCCCGCGCCGCGGTTCGCCGGGCGATCTCTATGTGCACTTGCGGGTCAAGGCGCACGACCGATTCGAACGCCAAGGTGATGACCTCATCATGCGGTTGCCCATCGGTGTCGCGCAGGCGGCGCTGGGCACCGAGATCGACATCGAGACGCTCGACGGTGACGAGCACATCGACGTCCCCGCGGGGACCCAGTCCGGTCGCGTGTTCATGTTCCGGGGCAAGGGCGTGCCCCATCTGCGCGGTCGGGGCCGCGGCGATCTCGCCGTGCAGGTCAACATCGAGACGCCGACCGATCTGTCCGAAGAACAAGCCGAGCTGCTGCGGCGCTACGCAGAATTGCGGGGCGAGACAGTGGCGCCGCCCGAGACCGGATTGTTCTCCAAGATCCGTTCCGCATTTCGTTCGTGACGCAACCGCCGTCGACGCACGCGCCACACATCTTCGTCGATGACCTCGACGCACTCGATCTCGATCCGACCGACGAGCATCACCTGCGCGTGTTGCGCATCGCAGTCGGTGCGAGTGTGGTTGCGTGCGACGGACAGGGCGCATGGCGACTCTGCCGGCGCAAGGCAACGGCGATCGAGCCCGACGGTGCGATCACGAACAGCGAGCGGCCGACGCCCGACATCGCAATTGCATTCGCGTTGACGAAGGGCGACAAGCCCGAGCTCGTTGTGCAGAAGTTGACCGAGCTCGGCGTAGACCGCATCGTCCCGTTTTTCGCAGAGCGTTCGGTGGTGCGGTGGGACGAAGCGCGCGCACAACGCAACCTCGAGCGTCTGCGGCGCGTCGCGCGCGAAGCCGCGATGCAGAGCCGGCGCCTCACGTTGCCGACGCTGACCGACGTGGCGAGTGTCGCGAGCATCGGTGCGCAAGGTTTCGTGCGCGCCGATCGCGGTGGCGCGCCGTTGAGCCTGCTCAGCCCGCTCGTCGCCATCGGTCCCGAGGGCGGCTGGTCCGACGAGGAGCGCCGTTCGTGGCCGGGCAGCGTCGAGTTGGCGTCCACGGTGCTGCGGGCGGAGACCGCCGCGATCGCGGCGGCGGCGGTGCTGACCGCGCAGCGCGCGCGGGCATAGGTCGGGTGGCCCTCAACCGCGCTCGGTGGTGGATCGCGGGGGTGCGGCAGGCCTCTGACGTCCTTCGTTGCACGATTCCGCCAGGTCGCCTACGCTCACCTAGAGGCGTCAGACGATCACGCTGAGCGGTTAGCCCGTTCGGCGCTCTCGCGGGATGGTTTTCCAGCGGGCAGGGCATCCGATCCCGGCGAGGGCTGGCGCCACTATTCGAGAACACAAGGCATGCGCCACGAGGGCGTTTCGGGCGAACGAGAGAGTGCACTGATGGCGATTGATGCGGACGAGGTTGGCACAGCAGTCGACCCGTACACGCGCAAGGTCGGCGAGCGCCTGCGCTCCATTCGCCGGCAAAAGCGTCTGTCACTGCAAGAGGTCGAGGCCAAGTCGAACCAAGAGTTCAAAGCATCGGTGCTCGGTGCGTATGAACGCGGTGAGCGCGCAATCTCGGTACCTCGGCTCAAGCGGCTCTCGCGTTTCTACGCGGTGCCCGTTGACCAATTGTTGCCCCCCGACGACGGGCCCGATTTCGGCGTCGACACACCGGTGATCGATCTCACCGAGCGCGCGCCGCGTCGTCCCGGTCAACCAGTGGTGCTCGACCTCACGCGTCTCGATCGCCTCGCCGGTCCCGAAGCCGAGATGCTGCGTCGCTACATCACGATGATCCAAGTGCGTCGACAAGACTTCAACGGCCGCATGTTGACGATTCGTCGTGACGATCACCAAGCGATAGCGGCGATCCTCGGCACCGGCCCCGACGCGGCACCCAACCGTCTCGACGAGCTCGGCGTTTCTTACCGCCCCTGACGAATCAATGTGCGGTCATGTGGCCGCCGTCGACGTTCCACGACTGGCCGCTGACCCATGAGCCTTGGTCGCTGCAGAGGTACACGCAGTTCCACGCGATGTCCTCGCCGCTGCCGGCGCGGCCCAAGGGAACGTTGTTGGCGACCATCTGATTCCACGGGTCGCCCCGTGGTACGTCGTCCATGCGGCTCGTGTCGATGATGCCCGGGCAGATGGCGTTGACACGAATGTTGTACTTGCCGAGCTCTTTGGCCATCGACGACGTGAGTGAATGGATCGCGGCCTTTGATGCCGCGTAGGCCGCCGCGCTGGCGGGCATCAACTTGCCGCCGATCGACGAAATGTTGACGATCGAACCACCTTGGCCTTGCGCGATAAGCCGTTGCGCGAACGTGCGCGACATGAAGAACGTGCCGTGCAGGTTGATATTGATCACGTTGTGCCAGACGTCGAGGGGCAAGTCGACGACCGGTACGCGATCGACGCCGCGCGCGGACCCCGCGTTGTTCACGATGACATCGGCGCGCCCGTATTCGGCAAACACTGCGTCGGCCAATGCTTCGACCGCGTCGCTGTTGGATACGTCGCTCACCAGCGCGGTGGCGCGCCGGCCCAGCGCGCGGACTTCGTCGGCCACCGACTCGATGTCGCGCCAACCCGCGGCCTTCTCCTCGTCGGGATAGCGGTCGGGCGAGCGCCCCGTGCCGGTGAGGACCACGTCGCAGCCCGCGCGTGCGAGCTCCACCGCGATGGGTCGCCCGATCGATCGCATCCGCCCGGCCCCGGTGACGACCGCGACCTTTCCGTCCAAGCCTGTCAATGTGTAAGTCACGTGAGCGACCCTAGTGCGGCGGCTCGGGCCCGATCCCGTGCTGGTCCTGGTTGAATGGTCGGCCTATGTCCTCGCCCCTGCAATTGCGTTTCCTCACGTCGGCCGACGACGTCAGCCGGTTGCCCGATTCGCCGGCGGAGATCGCATTCATCGGACGATCCAACGTGGGCAAGTCGTCACTCGTCAACGCGCTCGGCAACCGCAAGGACCTCGCCCGTGTCGCGAAGGCCCCGGGCCGCACGCAGCTGCTCAACTGCTTCGAGGTCGAGGGCCTCGGCACACTCGTCGACTGCCCCGGCTACGGCTACGCGTCCGCGCCGGTCAAGGTGCGCGAGGGATGGCAGCGCATGGTCGACACGTATCTGCTCGAGCGGGAGCAGTTGACGATGGTCGTGCTGCTCGTCGACGGCGAGATCGGTCCGACCAAGCTCGACGTCGAGATGCTGTCGTGGTTGCGCGAGAACGGCGTGCCTCATTCGATCGTGGCGACCAAACACGACAAGGTCAGGGCGTCGCATCGAGACAAGCGCAAGCGCGAAGTCGCCGAGGCGTGCAATCTCGCTCCGGGCGACATCACGTGGGTCAGCGCGGCGAAGGGCACCGGCAAAGATCGCTTGCTCAGCCTTGCTCGCACCTGGTTGTCGTAGGTCCGGGCGACCGCGACCGCACTGCGATCCGCGCAACGTCAGCGCGACTGAACGAGCCCGACGATCGCCGCGGCCGAGGTGGCGATGCCGGCGACAACGGTCAACCACAACCCGGAACCCACACGTACGAGTGCGAGGCCGCTGTCGTCCACTGAGTTCTGGATGTCGATGAGATCCCAGCCGCCGACTGCGGTAACGCCGAGCCCGGCGAGCAGTGCAAGAACAAGCGCCCATGTCTGCGGTCCACGATTGATGGCAAACCAACCACAGGCCACGACCGCCGCGCCGGCGACGCCAGTGATCTTTCCGTCGCCGTCGGTGCCCGACATGTTGATCGTGCCGAAGAACGGTGCCGTCACACTCGCCCACGTCATGAAGGCGCCGGCGATGGTCGCCACTCCGCTGAGGAAGAGGGCCAGCATCCACGTTCGTTTGGTCGTCGCGCCGGCCGATGTCAACGCGCCGACTGGCGCGACGGCGAACGTCGGTGGCAGCACTGGCGGCGCGATGAATGTCGGTGGCGCAGTCCTTGTCGCGACGTGGTCGGTCCAGCTCGTCCCGTCGTAATAGCGTTGGTCGAATTGCCGCGTCGGGTCGGGATACCAGCCTGCCGGCCACGCTTGATTCATCCCGCCCCCTGGGCGGACAAGGTACCGCATGTCGTGGCGAGTCGGCAGAGGCGTGAGTCGCGACTTGATGCGAGACTGAGGCCATGAGCACAACCGACTGGCGCACGAACGGTGTGCGCGTGGTGCCTGCCAACGAGCTCGACACCAATACACCGCAGACACCGGGTATGGATCGCGCGGCGGCGATTTCGTATGCACGCACCGGCGCCGAGAAATTGTGGGCCGGCACGGTCGTCATCCATCCGAACGCCAAGACCGGCGCACATCATCACGGCCCGGTCGAGAGCGTGATCTATGTCGTCAGTGGGCGCGCCCGCATGCGGTGGGGCGATCGTCTCGAGTTCATCGCCGAAGCTGGCCCAGGCGATTTCATCTTCATACCGCCGTACGTGCCTCACCAAGAGATCAATGCCATGGATGACGAAGCACTGTCGTGTGTGATCTGCCGCAGCGGTCAAGAGCCGGTGGTCGTCAATCTCGATCTGCCCGACGTCGAAGGCAATCCAGAGCAAGTGCACTGGAAGGATGACATTCATCCCGCGCCGTGAAGGCCGCTAGCGCCGCTTGGCGAGCACACCGATAGTGCGGGATTCCCTTGGGCGCCGTCGCGGCGCGGGATCAGCGCTGCCGGAGGCCGGGCTGTCACAAGAAACCGATCCACTGCGACATCCACCACTTGCACTACCGAGAAAACGGCGGACCGAACACTCCCTGCAACCTTCTTGTGCGGCTCCGCCGCAACGGACTGGCGGCTGCGCTGCGGGAACGAAAGTTGTGTTACGGAATCCGCGTGTGACGTGGACGAAGAGTGCGCCGACGGCACCACCGAAACAACGATTCCCCCAATCCAACAACCCGCACTCCCATGGAACGGATGAACGCGAGCGGCAACGTGGTCGGTCGCGGCGCTAGCGCCGCTTGTCGAGGTATTGCAGCAGCCGATGGGCGGCGAGCTCGACCTCTTTGTGATCCCACTCGGCGGCGCGGTAGTGGCAGGCGATGATGCCCGCGCGATGGATGCGGCGAAAGTCGCCGAACCCGAAGGCGTAGTGCGCCTTCGTGTCCTTCTTGGCGTTGACGTTGATGGCGAGGTGCCATTCGCCGTATTCGTCCCACGTGTGTGACGAGAGGAAGGCGTTCTGGTCCGGCGCGGACGGCTGCACGTCGGTCCACCGGCTGCGCAACACGTAGCGATGAGCGTCGATCAACGCCTTCGCTTTGGCAACGCCGGCTCGGTTGACGCGGTAAGTCGCCATCGGCAGTGAGTACCCGACGAGATGCGGCCGAAACTCCTGTCGATGTCGCGGCGTCTATTCCACAGGCAGACAGGGCCTGACCAAGTTTGCAGCACTACCCGCACGGCACGCGTTGCAGCGAAATTCTTCGAATTCGGTGGCGTCCATGTCGAGCTTGTCGCGTGCTGCCTTCGTGAACTCTGCCCACGAGCCGCAGGCCGCTACGGCTGCGACCATCGCGTTCTCGTCAGTTGCGATTGCGGGCTGCTCGAACGCCTCACGACAGGATTCGGTGACGTGAAGCGGCCCGGGCAGCCATGCCTTTGCGGCGACGAGGCCGATCACGAACAGCGCCACCATCGCGGCCACAAGTACCGCCGGTGCGTCGCGTCGAGGCCGGTGACTCTGTCATGGCGTCGCGACGCGAATGGCCCATCCGTTGCTGCTATTTCACGCGACAGCGCCCGGTGGCGGATTTCCGTGTTGGTCCCACACCTTGTTGAGTTGCGATTGGTAATACACGACATGAGTGCCGGCAAGCAGCACGAACAACAATCCGAGACCGCCGGAGCAGCGAGCTCGAGTCGGCGTCATCTGTTGGCATTGCGAGATGCGGCCACCGGTGTTCACGATGGTGACGATCGTGGCGATGAGACAGGTGAATCCACCGAACAAGTAGGCCAAGAGCGCGATGCCCGGTTGCACGACGACGGCCGGCGAGTACTCGCGCGTTTCTTCGTTGACCTTGTAGTACCAGTAGCAGGTGTAGATGCCCAGCGTGATGATTCCGAGCAACCAGACGCCCCACGGGTTGCGGGTCTTGCCGACGCGCCGCGCGTGTTGGTGCCCAATTCCCATCGTCGGCTGTTGCACCTGTTGATGCACCGGTTGGTACATCGTCTGTGGCGCGGGTTCGTACTGCGAGACCCCGCCCGTCGGGCTTTGCGGCATTGCGGGCGGGATCGGCGCGGTTTGCGGGATCGGATCTACGGCTTGCACACCTGCACTGGCAACATGTTCGGTCCAAATCGCGCCATTGTGGTAGCGAAGCTCGTATCGACCCGAGGGGTCCGGCTGCCAACCTTGTTCCATCGGTGGGCCCTACCTCTCCCGTGTGTCCACTGCACAGTAAGCGAGTTGGCGTCGCGGCGCGGCGGGTCGTCGACGGGGCGGCATCTGAGCGCTTCAGGCGTAGTCGTCGTGCAAGCGTTGCGCGACCTCGTGTGGCGAGGGCATCGTTGCGATCTCGGCGCTGACGCGCGTCGCGGCTGCACGGAACGACGGCTCGGACAACAGCCGCGAGACCGCGTCCCGCACGGATGCGACCGTAACGGTGCCGGGCTGCAGCGCCAGGCCGATGCCCGAGGGTGCGCACGCGCCGGCGTTGAGGAATTGGTCGGCTGCTTGCGGAATGCAGAGTTGAGGGATTTCGGCGGACAGCGCGGCAAGAAAGGTGCCCGAACCCGCGTGTGAGACGACTGCCGAACAGTGCGGCAGCAGTTGGCTCTGCGGGATGTAGCGCGCCACATGCACGTTGCTCGGCTGTGGTCCGAGTGACTCGGGGTCGCCGTGCGGGCCGACGGTGACCACCACGCGCACGCCGAGTTCGCGCAAAGCCTCGACGATTGCCGTGAGTACCGAGTCGTTGCGGAAGACCGTGCCGAACGTGACGTAGACGAGAGGAGTCGATTCGTTTGTGGTGACCCAGTCGGGTAGCGGTTCGTGTTCTCCGGTGGCGAAGGTGTCGGGGCGCAGGTGCTGCGTCGCCGGAACATGTGGACGGTCAGGTGGTTGCAGGCTCGGCGGGTAGATATCGAGATACAAGTGGTCGTAGAACCCGTTGTACGGTCTCGGCTCGAGTCCTTGAGCGACCCACAATGGAGCGACGTGTTCGCTCGCCGCGGCGACGCGCGATTCGGGCAGCAAGGCGCCGAACGAATGCGTGACGCTGGGGGCGCCCAGCGCGGCCGCCGCGATGGGTCCGGCGAACTCGGCGGTGTCGCACACGACGAGTGCCGGCCCCCATGCCTTGGCCGCCGGCAGGAGATCGTCGAGCATCGACGCGGCGCGCACCGTGCCGAACAGTCTCGGGAACATGTACGGCGGGCGCTCCGCCGGTGGCATCGTCTTGATCTCGGGGAACTGGCGGTCGAGTTCGGCCATGGCGTCGCGCTCGCTGCGCCCCGCCACCGATGTCTCGAAGCCCTCTTGCTCTAGGCGGCCGCAAGAGTCGGCACCGGTGGCCCACAAGACGCTGTCGCCGCGATCGAGAAAGGCACGGCCAAGGGGCACCATCGGATGGATGTGTCCCCACCCCGGCGTCGATGTGAAGAGCACGCGCATTGCGCGATTGTCGCACAGGCTTCAGTGCGTTCGGAGCGTAACCAGGGCAGGTCGCCGTGCACGGCGTCTGGCTTTGCTCGCCCCTGCCATCGCCAAGTCACGACGCGGTCAGTAGGTTTGGCTAGTCGCTCGACAAGGAATATTGCAGGGATCGCGTGACTGGACCCCAACGATGACAAATGAACGACACGACCGTCTGAGTGAGGTCCTCGGCCTTGCAGAACATGCGCGTGCGCGGGCGTATGCGCCTTATTCTGGGTTTGCGATGGGCGCAGCCATTGTCGGAGCCGACGGGCAACTCGTCGAGGGCGTGCTGGTTGAGAACGTGTCGCTCGGCCTGTCGATGTGCGCAGAACGCGTAGCGCTGTATACGGCGGTTACTCAGGGCATCCGTCCGGTGATCCTCGCGGTGTGCGCCCCGCGCACGTCAGGCGGGCTCACTTTCCCATGTGGGGCGTGCCTGCAAGTGGCCCTGGAAATCGCGGGAGCGGCGTTGACCGTCGTCGCGGTCGATCCCGATGGCGAACACGAATCCGTAGCGCTCTCGTCGTTGCTGACTCGGGCCCCGAAGCGCCACGAGCCCGCGGCCAAGTCAATCTGACGGCGGACCACTCAGCCAGCAAGTTGGGCCCTGAGTTCGCGAAGGGTGTCCAGAGCACGCTCGTTCGAGTACTGCCCGAGAGCGCCCGGCGTGGAGTGGAAACTCACCATGTCCATGCCCGCCCACCGTGTGGCCTCGTGCAACACATCAGCCCGATGGCGAAGAAACCATGCCACGGCGTCGCTCGCCACCTCTTTCGTTTCAGTCGGCAACACGTATCCGGTCATCGCGAGGACGGTCAAGATCTCGACCGCGAGATCCGACCACTCAGATGAAGCCTGCGCCCGCGCCGCGGCGAAGCAACTCCGCCACGTTGCCTCATCCGCCGTCATGACTCACCGCCCTGATGATCGCTTTGGCCGTTCGAAGGGCAATGCGCTTCTGAGGAATTGCGGCCCGCGATCCATTCCTCGAAGACCGAAACGGGGTCAACCGAAAGCCTGGCACCGTGCGGAGGTGGTGACGCACCCGCGGCACCGTAATGACAACCGATCGACGTTCTCATGAGGCATGTCGCCCGACGCAGATGGCTATAAGGAGTGTTGCCGGTCACCGGGATAGGTCAGCGCTCATTGACCGTGCAGCTAGTCCGGTCCGTTCGCTGTCTCGGACCGTTTGGGTAACTCGACATGCGGGTAACGGCGCTGATGGTCTAACGATCGCGAAAGCCGTGCTTCACCTCGGGCGGTGCTTTCACCAGAGATCTCGCGAGTTGATCGATCGGGGGTCGCGTATGAAGAAGATCGTGATCGAATTGGTGGCGATAGCCACGGCGAGCTTGGTGGCCGTGCGGTGGTGGGTGAAGCGGGCGGCGCGGCCATTCTCTGTCGGAGAGGGAGCGGTCGGCTTGATCGACCACCCGGTGCCGGGTCCTTTGTTCTGAGCATTCGAGTACCTGCAAGCACGGGGGGTTGCGCGGCCATCGGGCATCAGGCGGAGCGACGGTGGCACGTCAACGAGTATCTATGACGTGCTGGTGGGCGTTCTCATCGCATCGTCGACGGTCGGTGGATGTTGTGTTTCGTCTAGGTCTTCGTTGGTGTCCGCGGATGGGGCTTCGATGCCGATCTCGGCCAGAGTCTCGAGTGAACGAGACAACTCGTTGAGCTGTCTCTCGCACACACCAAGCGTGCGAACCGCGCGGCCGCGGGCTTCTTGAAGTTTGTCGATCTCGGCGCCGGCCCGCGTGAAGATGTCACCGACGTGCGCGGAGGCCCGATCCTTCGCTTCGCGAGCGATGGCGTCCGCTCGGCTCCGGGCCTGCTCGAGCAGAAGGCGTTGTTCGCCTCGAGTCCGATCGAGCGCGGCAGCGCTCTCGTCGTTGAGCTCTTTGGCGTTCGCTCGCAGGACAGCCGCATCTTGTTCGGCGATGCGAATGACTTCCGCGGCGCGGCGCTGCGCCTCCACGATTTCCTGCGCCGCGACGTCCGTGGTGTGTCTTGTAGTTTCCTCGGCCTCCGCTCGGGCCTGTTCGACGAGTCGCGTCGCTTCCTTGCGTGCCTCGTTCGTGATCGTTTCGGCGTTCGAGCGCAACTCTTCCCAGACGCGACGGGTTTCGAGGCGTGCGGTTTCCAGGGCACGTGCAGCTTGATCATTGGCATCCTGTGCCGCGGTTCGTAAGCGATCAGCCTCTGTCTCCGCGTCTTCGTGTAGCTGCAACGCGTGCGCCTCGGCCTCCGCGACTGCCCGCCGGGCATGGTGCTCGGCCCGGCGGTTGGCCATCTCGATGCTCTGCGCGAAAGCGCGCAAGACATCCGCCACATCCGCGCCTACTTGATCCAGACCAGGCGAACTGTGGAGCCGATCAAGTCCTGCTTGCAGATCAAGTCCCGGGTCAACGGGGCGTTGAAGATCCGTCGACACAGCAATCTCGTCGTGCTGGGCGGTGCCCGCCGTTCTCAGCAATCCCACTGTCGCCTCCCGAGCGAAGACTGAGTCACTCGACCCAGCTGACAGACGACAGATCGTCCCAATGACCCATTCCGTTACACCCAGGAGCTACGAATGCTGCGACCTTCATGGGCTTCGACCGCTCGAGTCTCGGGCTCACCGCCTGGCGCGAAGCGCTCTGCGAAATACCGCTGCGACTCCGAAGTCATGCATCCCTCCCCACCGCATCGGAGCCCGAAGACACCGATGCCCGTGCAGGTTACTGAAAAGGGGAGTCTTGGCACCGCGTGCTGTGCCGCCCAGGAAAGTTGAGCCGAACGTTGTGCCTGATCGATGGCGGCGAGTGAGAGCTGTCTGTAGCGTCTTGTTGGTGCAGCCGCCGACGGGCACGGTCACCTTTCTGTTCACTGATATCGAGGGTTCGACGCGTCGGTGGCAGGACGAGCCGGAGGCGATGCGGGCATTGCTGGTGGATCACGACGCGATCTTGCGCGACGTCGTGGACAAGCATCGGGGTCATCTGTTCAAGCACACCGGCGACGGTGCCGCGGCTGCGTTCGGGTCGGCTTCTGATGCGGTGAACGCGGCCGCCGAGGCGCAGCGTCAGTTGGTTGATGTGTTGCCCGTGCGCATGGGACTGCACACTGGTGAGGCCGAGTTCCGTGACGGCGACTACTTCGGTGCGACGTTGAATCGCTGCGCGCGGTTGATGTCGATCGCTCACGGCCATCAGATCGTGTGTAGCGCCGCGACCGCGGAGTTGGTACGTGACCGGGACGATTTGCGCGATCTCGGCCAGCATCGCTTGCGCGACCTCTCACGAGCGGAACATGTGTGGCAGGTCGGCGGGGGCGAGTTCGCAGCCTTGCGGTCGCTGGAAAACTCGCCGACGAATCTGCCGGTGCAGCCAACGGCGTTGGTGGGTCGTCAAGCGTTGATCGCGGAGTTGGCCGCGTTGGTGGAGCGCGAACCGTTGGTGACATTGACCGGTGTCGGCGGAGTCGGTAAGACCCGTTTGGCGTTGGCGGTCGGCGCAGAGGTGTTGCCGCACTTCGCGGACGGGGTGTGGGTGGTTGAGTTGGCGCCGCTCGCGCACGACGCGATGGTCCTGCAAACCGTGGCCGAGGTGTTGGGCGTGGCGGCGCAGACCGGCGAGCCGTTGGCGACCACCCTCGTGAGCCGAATGAAGTCCAAGCGCCTGCTTATGATCATCGACAACTGCGAGCACGTCCTCAGCCCAGTGGCCCGCCTTGTCGACCGGCTTGCGGCGAGTGCGCCGGGGGTGCGCGTGTTGGCGACGAGTCGTGAGCCGTTGGGGATTGCGGCGGAGCGGGTGCGGGCGGTGCCGCCGTTGGCGGAGGGGACCGAGGCGGTGGAGTTGTTCATCGAGCGCGCCGCGCAGGCCGGTGCGACCTTTGATGCAAGCCAGCGCCGGGCGATCGGTGAGATCTGTGTGCGGTTGGATGGGATACCGTTGGCGATCGAGTTGGCGGCGGCGCGAGCGCGGATGATGGCCCCGTCGCAGATCGCGGAGCGGCTCGATCAACGGTTCCGGCTGTTGACCGGCGGGGGCCGCACCGCGGTGGAGCGACATCGCACGTTGCAGGCGACGGTCGCGTGGTCCTATGGACTGTTGGACGACACCGAACGCGCGGTCTTTCAGCGTCTATCGACGTTGGCGGGGAGCTTCGACTTGGACGCGGCGCAGGCGATCGCCACGGGCGGGATCGTCGAAGGTTTCGAGGTGCTCGACGCGCTCGGGCATCTCGTGGACAAGTCCATGGTGCTTGCTGTCTCCGACTCGACCGAGGTGCGGTATCGGCTGTTGGAGACATTGCGTCAGTTCGCCGCCGATCGCCTCGCAGACCAAAGCGACGTGGCCGAGGTGCAGGACTGCCACGCCACCTATTGGTGTGGCCGGGCGCGCACATTGGGCCGAACGACCGGCGGCACCGATCAGAACGTGGTGCTCGACGCGATCGGCGCAGACATCGACAACTACCGCACCGCATTTGCGCACCTGTTGTCGGCTGGCGGGGTCAACGACGCCGCCCGAGGTGTGCTGGCACTCGGTGTGTACTGGCAAATTCGCCGCACCCGCGAAGGACTGCGCTGGCACGAGCAGCTTCTCATGAATCCCGACCTGGACGCGCGCCGTCGACTCCGTGCCCTGTCTGCCGCGGCGCGGGCCGAAGCCAGCACCGGCGACGTGTTGGCCGGAGAGCGCTCCGCCACCGAGGCCGTCCAACTCGCGGACGCCGCTGGCGTCGACGCACCCTGGGGTGCGTTCGAGGCGTTGATGGTCGCAGCGATCCACCGCCAGGACCCCGTGGGATACCGGCAGTGGTGGGAGCGCGGCCACCAAGTTGTAGTTGCCGGCGGCCAGCGCTATCTCCAACTCCTCGTCGAAGCGCAGCGCGGATCCTGCCCCGGTGCCTGGGACGACGACGAGTTGATCGAACACCACGAACGACTCCAAGCCGAGATCCGCCGACACGGCGACCCGATGCTCATGTTCCTGTCGGCCAACACGTTTACCGCCGTGCTTCACCACGCCGGACACACCGAACGGGCCCGCGCCATTGCGCACAGTGCGGTCGATCCCGGCCGGCGCTCCGGCCCCATCGGCCACAGCGCAGCCCTCATCGATGCCGCCGCCATCGACGTCCTCGCCGGCGATAGCGACGACATCCGCGCACAGGCAACCGCCGCCGAGGGTTTGCGCATAGCCCGCGACGAAGGACTCACCCTGAGTGCACTCTGCGGCGTGTTCACCGCCGCCGCCCTCGCCGCCCAGCGCCAAGACATCGAGACCGCGGCCGTGCTCCTCGCCGCCGCCGCCCGCCACGGCGACCCCATCGGCATCGGCGGCGGCGCTCTCACACACCTCTGCCGGGTCCACGCTCAAACCGCAGTCGACGCCCACCCCCGCGACTTCACTACCGCCCGCGACCACGGTGTCGCGATGACACTCGACGACCTCATCACCTACACCCTCGACACCCTCACCTGAACCCTTCGTGCCTCGTTCGAGCGCGCACGAAGGGGACCGTCAGAGTCTTTGTGGAAGCGGGAGCGAGCCTAAAATACGCTCGGTTTGATCTGGGCTACTGAACGGGCGCGGCAGGAACGTCGGGGAGCACGAATGTTTGTCCCGCGAGTACGTAGTCGGCATTCGTGGAGTCGATGAGTCGGCCGCGGTTGGTCTCGATGAGTTGGTGCCAGTAGGGAGCGACCTCGGCGTCGGTCGGCGCGCGGTTCCACGAGTCGGCCAATGTTTCGCTGGCGACGGCCCATAGGTGTTCGCCGCGTGCGATGGTCCATGTGCGGGGCACGGCGATGGCCGGCGCGGGATTTGCCACCGGCGATGGTGCGGGTGCGGTGGCGGGCAGCGTGGCGACCGGTTGCGGTGCGAGTCTGGTGGTCGGCGCGAGTGTGGTCGAGGTTGTGGTCGCCGTCTCTGTTTCGGTGACGAAGTACATGGTCGCGGTGGCGTCGGTCGGTGCTTCGAGAGTGATCGTGGCGACGCGCATCGGCGCGGTGTCACGGGGCACCGTCACGCTCGCGGCGGCGGTGACGACCCCGGCGCCTACTGCAATGCCGATCAACGGTCGTAGCGAGCGGGGGAGCAGCGATCGCCCCAGTTGTTCGAGATGACCGAGCGACGCGATGTTCGCCGCGACGGTCAACGCGCTGACGATGCCGAGATAGCACGCGGCCACCATTGCGGTCGCGCGTAGCGCGGCGATGGCGGCCTCGGCGGTCGACCGTTCGCCGAGCCATCGTTGGAATTGCGTCCACGAGTCGATCGGAGGTGTCGTCAGTGCGCCGCGGCCGAGGGACCAGAGTGCGATGGCGACGCCGAGCGAGACGCACGTCGTGCGCAGCGCCGATCGCATGTCGAAGGTAATGGTGGTGGGCTTCATCGGGTGGTCCTCGTCGACGTCGGAACGGGTAGGTGGAGGAGTTCGCTCTCGGTCGCGACGCCGAACTCCGCACAGGTGCCGTCTTCGCTCGGAATGATCTCGAGCGCGCCCGCAATGCGACCGACTGATTGTGCAGTGCGCGGTGCGCCTGGCTCGGCAAGATGATCGAAGACGAAGATGTCGCCGGTGCCCGGGCGCACCACGACGACGCGTTGCTCGTCGTCGCACGGCACGAAGTATGCGAGATCGCCGGGTTGACCAACCTGGTACGCAACGCCTCGAATCTCTACTCGTGGAGTGTCGGCGGCCGCGGCAACCACGTTCGAGCCAGTTGTTGCAACAGTTGTCGCAACTTTCGCCGATGGCGGTGGTCCGTCGCCGGTGACCAGCGCGATACCGGTCGCGATCGCAGCCAGAACGAGCAGCGCGACCATCGCCGGTCGACGCCCCGCGGTCGACGGGCGCGAGCGGCCCGAGTCGCGGCGCCCGTCGGCCAGAGCGAAGGACAACGCTCGAGCCGTCACGCCGCGCTCACGGGAAGATGCAACGGCGGTTGACACGCGTCGCGCGTTTCGTTGATCGGCGGGCATGCGGCGGGCCAGCCACGCCAGCAGTTCGCCGATCGCGACGACGTCGGCAGAGAAGAGTTGCGGGTCGACAACCGACTGGGCGTCACCAAAACCGCACAGCACGGGTTGCCCGTGCGGTGCCACGAGGACGTGGTCGGGGCGAATGGCGCAGTGGGCGATGCCCAGCGCGTGCAGATCGGCAACGATCTCGGCGATCGCCGCCACGAAGTCGAGACAAGCCCGCAGCGTGTCGGGCATCTGTTCCGCCACGGTGTGCTCGCTGGGCGCAGTGAGAACCAGCTCGGCCCCATTCGCCTCGGATGTGAACGACACGATGGCCACCACGCCCGGGTGCGCGCTGCGGCGCAGGAGGTCGGCCTCGTGGCTCAGCCGGGCCGTCTCGGTCGGACCTTCGGCGGTCTTGACGGCCACGAGGCGCCCTCCCGCGGGTCGGATGGCCACCGGACGTTGCACTGGATCAGAATATCATGAAACAACATGAAAGGGAGTCTTACGAAGGCAGGCAGACGGGGCGCTCAGCCGGTGTCGACGGTGGTCACCCTCACATTGGCCCTCACAATCGTGCCATCGGTCCCCGGGAGTGCTCCCGCAATCACGAACGGCACGTGTTGCACCAATTCGAGATGAATCGTCTTGCCGTCGTCCAAGACCTCGATCAGTGGAGGACCGACGAGCACCACACCCTGTGACCGCAACGAGACGCCGACCGCCTCTTCGACCAGGGTCGGGTCCAACACGACCTCGCCGGTCGCACGCAGCGTCACTCGGTCGATCGCATACGTCGCCGCGTCGTTGGCTGCGCCATCGGCCGCGTTGTAGAGCGCGCGTTGGCGCATGCTCACTGCCGCGTACTCGATCGAAATCGAACCCAGTACGAAGACGATCACCAATCCGGCCGGCATCAGCATCAGCACGGATCCGCGAGCCCATGCGCGAATCATTCGAAGCACCCACCCTCGGGAAGTCCGCTTCGATACGGATCTACGATCTCCGAATGGCGCGACCGCGCGGTGATTCCCGAGCCGAATCCGCCGATGAAGGGAACGGTGAGCGCGGGCACGCGATAGCTGACTTCGACGGTGACTCGCGCGCATCGGCCGAACGGTTCGGCATCGACAC
>JBDTLT010000050.1:0-28328 GCA_039934635.1 Acidimicrobiales bacterium | reverse complement strand
GCTTCGACAAGTGGAACGGCACCACCTTCGAAAAGGCGGGCGAAGTCGTGACGACCTACGAAGGCCAGCTCAAGTTCGAGAAGGCCCTCTAGCACTTCGCCTGTCGTTCCTCGCGTCGCGCCTGTCGCGTCGCGGTGCATCCGGTGCGGGCACGAGCTCTCGTGGTCAAGAACGTACCCGTAATGTCGTGGATGACGCTTAGGGCACGCTGTCGCGCTCGCAGCCGCGCGCATCGAACACTGGGTCGAGCTCGCTGCGCATGTCGTGGCGTTCGCAGGTCTGGTCGCCGTCTCGCTCATCGACATCGATGTGCATCGCGTCCCTTCGGCAGTGCTGTACCCGACCCTCGTGAGCGCGGCGCTATTGCTCGTCATCGCCGCCCGTGTCGACGATCGTTGGGACGATCTTGCGCGAGGGGCTCTCGGTGCAACGATGGGTTTTGCGATCCTGCGCGTGATACGCCATATCGCCGCGCGGCATGAGGTACGGCGACGTACGGCTGCGTGCTCTGTGTGGCTTCGTGCTCGGCACGGTGGTCGGCCTCATCCTCATCGCGATCGGGCGAGGGAAATTCGGCAGGGAGATCCCGTTCGCTCCGTACCCTGCGGCCGGTGCGATCTACGTGTCGCTGTATGGCATGCGGCTGGCCGAAGCGGTCAGGAATACGATCGGCGGTTCGTAGAAGAGTGGCTGACAGGTGACGAGAGCGGCTGTCACCACTTCGGGAGTGCGGCGGTCAGAGCGACCGTTCCGGTGCAGGTTGCCGCGGTGGGGGTGCCGTAGGTCGTTCCGGCACCGACGGGACCTGCGTTGATGTTGATGGTGAAGCATTTGCCCGACTTGGAGAGCACGGCACCACCCCACTCGGTAGCCGTAGCCGCGACGCTGATGTTCTTGTTACCGGTCGAGACCGCCGCCGCGGTAGCGGAGTAGGTGAGTGAGGGCTCGGCCGCGTCCAAGGCAGGCTTGAGCGCGGTGGTGTAGTCCGAGTTGTCGGTGTAGATGACCTGCGCGGCGCTCAACGCATTGCGCAGGCTCGACTGCGCGGACCGGTCTTCCGCGCGCTGCCGAGCGCCCAAGAAGGTCGGGATGGCGATCGCGAGCAGGACGCCGATGATCAACACGACGACCATCAGTTCGATGAGGGTGAAGCCTTTGTCGTCGCGTGTCTCGCGCGGTCGAAGAATCATGAGCCCGTCTCTCCTTCGATTTGCTGGGGCCGGCGACGCTCGCCGACATTCCCCGCCCCTCCTATCGTCACGTCGTGCCAGGTCATAAGGGCCCTGACCGAAGACTTTTCGGTAGGGCGGCTATTGCACGAGTTTGATGACGTTGAACATCGGCAGGTACAGCGCCAGCACCATCGAGCCGATCACGAGTCCCATCACGGCGATCATCACCGGCTCGATCACCGAAGCGAGAGCGTCGACCGCGGTCTCGACCTCTAGCTCGTAGAACTCCCCCACCCGGGCGAGCAGATCATCGACGGCCCCCGTCTCTTCGCCGACCGAGATCATCTGGACGACCATGGGCGGGATCACGCCGTGGCGGCGAAGTGGCTCCGCCAACGAATCACCGTTGCGCACGCCGTTCTGTGCGTCTTCGAGCGCGTCGGCGAACAACGCGTTGCCCACCGTCACCTTCGCGATGTCGATGGCGTCGAGGATCGGGACGCCGGCGCGGATGAGCACGGCGAGGGTGCTCGCGAGCCGGGTGATTGCCGCTTTGGCCAGGATGGGGCCGATGATCGGTACGCGGAGCTTGAGCGCGTCGAACACATGCCGACCGCGAGCGGTGCGCACATAGCGACGCAAGCCCCAGATCATCACACCGATGCCGATGATGAGGTGGGGGAAGAAGTTCGTCAGGGCACTCGAGACGCCGACGAGGATGCGCGTCGGCAGGGGCAACGTGCCGTCGAGGTCTTTGTAGATGTTGGCGAAGACGGGCACGACGAACAGCAACATCGCGACGATCACGACGAAGACCATCGCGATCACCACGACGGGGTAGGTCATCGCCGACCGTACCTTCCGCCGAACGGCGACCGTGCGTTCCACCGATGTTGCCAGCTGCGCGAGCACCTGATCGAGGATGCCGGCTGCTTCGCCGACCGTCACCATCGACACGTAGAAGGTGCTGAACGCTTTCGGATGTTTCGCGAATGAGCTCGACAGTGACTCACCGGCCTCGACGTCGCTGCGAACGGTCCGCAGCGTGGCCCGCAACGCCTCGCTGGGCGTCTGCTCGGCGAGCACCGTCAATGCCCGCAATAGCGACAGGCCGGCGGCGAGCATCGTCGCGAGTTGGCGGCTGGCCACGGCCAAGTCGGCAGGCTTGACCTTCGCGCGCGACATCGGCAACGAAAGCTGGCGTGAACCGAGCTTCTCTCGCTGCGCTTCGATGGTGACGGGACGAAGTCCCATCCCGCGTATGCGCTCGGCCGCGAGGGATTCGCTCTCGCCCTCCACCGTGCCGTCGCAAAGGGCACCGTGTCCGTCGAGTGCGCGATATGCGAACGTCAGCGTCATGGAACGTGCCTCATCGAACAACGTTGCGCCGCAGTAGGCCGCGCAACTCCTCGGGTGCGTTCGCTTGACTCATGGCGACTTCGAGATCGACGCGACCATCGTTGACGAGCCGCGCCAGCGACTGCTCCATCAACTGCATGCCCGCGTTCCCGCTGCCCTGCATGACCGACCGCAGCTGATGCACCTTCTGTTCGCGGATCATGCTGCGAACGGCGCTCGTTCCGACGAGTACCTCGGCGGCCAGCACACGCCCGGGACGATCGGCGCGCGGCAACAGCAGCTGGCTGATCACTCCCTGCAGCGAAACCGAGATCTGATGACGTACCTGATCTTGTTGCGCGGGTTCGAAGGCATCGACGATTCGATGGATCGCACCCGGAGCATCACGAGTGTGCAACGTCGCGAGCACGAGATGACCTGTCTCCGCCGCGGTGAGCGCGGTACGGATCGTTTCGGTGTCGCGCATCTCGCCGACGAGGATCACGTTGGGATCCTGTCGCAGCACCTGACGCATCGCGTCGGCAAAGCTCGGTGCGTCCTCGCCGATCTCGCGTTGGTGTACGAGCGACATTCGGTGATGGTGGACATACTCGACCGGATCCTCGATGGTCACGATGTGCAGTGGGCGCGTCGCGTTCAGGACGTCGACGATCGCCGCCAACGTCGTCGACTTACCGGATCCGGTCGAGCCGGTGACGAGGACCAAACCGCGCGGTGACCGAGCGAGGGCGCCCACGATCGGCGGGAGCCCGAGCTCTTCGATCGCGGGGATGGTCGCGGGAAGGCGACGAATCGCGCCGATGAGTTGCCCGCCACGCAGGAAGAGGTTGCAGCGGAATCGCTCACCCGTCGTTCCACCGAAGGCGAAGTCGACGCCTCCCTCGTCGCGGATTCGGGCTCGTCGCCTATCGTCGAGATACGGCTGGAGCAGTGCCCAGACCGTCGTCTTGTCGAGGCTCGCCTCCCCCGGCAGCCGGGCGAGCGCGCCGTCGACGCGCATGCAGGGCGGCTGCCCCGGTGTCAGATGGAGGTCGGACGCTCGCAACTCCACCATGAGGCCGAGCAGGCGTTCGAGTTCACGGGTTCCCGTCTCGGGGCCGGCGGGGAGGGGTGAGCTGTCGGGCGCGACGAGAGGCGTCTCACCGAGCACGTCATTGAGCCATTCCTGTGCATCGACCTCGAGGGAGCCCACCCAGGACCATCGGTCACTCTCGCGCCCGATATGAGAGTTCGCTGCTCATTGCACTGCATTGTGTGCCGATTGATCACCCATGACCACCTACCGGCGCCGACTCGGCGAGATCCTCGTCGAACAGGGCTCGGTGTCAGAGGCCCAATTGAAAGAGGCCCTCGCGCACCAAAGCGAGTCGCGGCTGCGTCTCGGCGAGGAGCTGCTCGAACAGGGCATCATCAAACCGATCGCTCTGCTGCGCGCGCTGGCCGAACATTTCGGCTTCGAGTTCGTCGACCTCGACGACGTCACGATCGACACCGCGCTGGCGCAACGCGTGCCCGAAGCGCTCGCCCGCCGCCATCGCGCCCTGCCGATCGCCCGCGATGGCGAAGCGGTCCTCGTCGCGATGGCGAACCCGGCCGACGTGGTCGCCATCGACGATCTGCGGTCGTTGCTGCGAGCCCCCATTCGGCCGGTCATGGCGGATGCCGATCAGGTCGCCGACGCGATCTCGCGCCGGCGTCACAGCGATGCACAGGTCGATGCCGCAATCCGACTCGCCGTAGAGGATCGTTCCGCGAGCGACGCGCGGGCCGAGACGGTGGCCGAGGCCATCTCGGTCGATGAAGCGCCCATGGTGCGCTTCGTCGACCTGCTGATCGCGAAGGCCGTGCAGGAGCGCGCGAGCGATATCCACATCGAGCCGTCGAGCGACGGGCTGCGCGTGCGTTTCCGCGTCGACGGCGTGCTCAAGGACGCGATGTTTCCACCCAAGAGCCTGCAACCCGGGATCGTCAGCCGTATCAAGGTGATGTCGGGGCTCGACATCGCGGAGCGCCGGCTCCCGCAGGACGGCCGGTGCACCGTCACCACCGACAGCAAGGTGGTCGACCTGCGTGTCGCGACCCTGCCGACAGTCAACGGCGAGTCCGCCGTGCTGCGCATCTTGCAACGGTCGAGTGATCTGACGAGCCTGTCAGAATTGGGCTTTCTTCCTGAGCAGATGGCCCGGTTCGAGGATGCGTACCGCCATCCGTGGGGCGCAATTCTGGTCACGGGGCCAACGGGGTCGGGCAAGACGACGACGCTGTACGCGGTGCTGCGAAAGATCAATGATCCGACGCGCAACATCCTCACGGTCGAAGACCCTGTCGAGATCCGCCTGGACGGCGTCAAACAGGTACAGGTCAACACGAAAGCAGGGCTGAACTTCGCCTCGGCGTTGCGCTCGTTTCTGCGATCCGACCCCGATGTCATCCTTGTCGGTGAGATCAGAGACAAGGAGACCGCGACGATCGCCATCGAGGCGTCGCTGACGGGACACTTGGTGTTGTCGACGCTGCACACCAACGATGCGGCGTCTACCCCGATCCGCCTCGTCGAGATGGGTGTCGAACCATTTCTCGTGACATCGGCGTTGCGCGCCGTCGTCGCGCAACGGCTGTGCCGCCGCTTGTGTGATCGCTGTCGTGAACCATGGAGTGTTGAACCCGATCAAGCGATCGCGATGGGTGTGCCGGCACACCTCGGCGCCGATGAGACATCGGTCCAGCTGTGGAAGCCCGTGGGATGCGAGGCGTGCGGCCGTACCGGTTACCGCGGTCGCCTCGCCGTTCACGAAGTGATGACCATGACGCCCGAGCTTTCCGAGCTGATCATCCGCCGGGCTCACCGCGACCAACTCGCGGCGACCGCCTTGGAGCAGGGCATGACGTCGTTGCGGGTCGACGGCATGCGCAAAGTCCTCATGGGACAGACCTCGCTCGAAGAGCTACTTCGCGTCATAAGCTGAGCAGTTCCGGTCGCGGCCGGAACCGCAGAACTAGCCGCCGTTGACGGGCCAGAACGGATCGCGGACCGGGTCGATCGGAAGCGACGTCACGAGGGGAAGTTTCTCCGTGCTCGCTTCGGCGCCCACGGGAGCGACGCCGCTGTCGCCGACCGTGCCGCTATCGGGTTTCAGAATCGTGAAGCGCAAGGCACCTGCTGCGAAGATGAAACACACCCCGATCTTCACCGCGCGGGTGTTGCGTGCACGGTTCTCCGCTGCCTGCTTCGACAATGGCGCCTTCGGCGTCATTTCGGAACCGCCCCGGTGATGGTGTCATCTTCGGTGGCGCCCGGCGGATCGGGTGCGGTCGGTCGGCTCGAGAAGATGCGCACAGTGAGGGAACATCGGATGACGCCCGCCTGCTCGACTTCGATTGCGATCGAGTCGATCACGACGAGACGCTCGGCCGCGGTGAGTCGGCCGATATAGGACCACACGGCAGCGAATGATCCGGTTCCGGTGATATTGACAACGGTCGGCTGCAACGACTTCGGCAGGGTGTCGGCGCCGGGAAGGAACCGCTCTTCCATGTCGCCATGGGGGGCGATGTCGGTGAGCTCGATGCCCGATTGCTGCGCGATGCTCTGGTTCAACAACACGAACCCGCCGACATCGGGATCGGTCGGGATGCGCAACCTCAGCGCGGCCAACTCCGCGGGCGTGTTTGCAGAGTTCGTGGCAAGTTTGCGCGCTGCGGTGAGCCGCACGAACGCATCGTCTTTCAGCGCTTGCGTTGCTTCGACGCGCGCGGCAGCCTCGTTGCGCCGCTGATGCTGCGGGTACCACGCGAGCGCAGCCCATCCGATGACGACGAGCAACGGGAGCGCGAGCACGATCGCCAGCTGACGGCGGCTCATGGTCGGGCTGCCACTTCGCGCGCGCGGCGGTCCGATACGGCGGCCGGGCCGAGGTCCGACGTGACGGTGAACAACACGCGACTCGCGCCGCCGGGACCCACCGGGGAAAGGGTCGATTGGGTGAGGCGAGGCTGGACGAGACCGACGACCCCATTGGCAGAGATCAGCCAACGGCCGGCTGTGGTCTGATCGATGCCGACGCCCACAAAGCTCACCGAACCGGTCCGGCCGTTCGCCGCGACGTTGGCGCCCACGGCGGGGCTGGCGCGCTGCGCCTGAAAGGCAGTGAGCCACGAGTCGCCGGGCATGGCGTTGGTCGTCGCCGCAAGCACTCGGCGCCAATCGAGATCGCCTTCGAGCGCACCCACCACGTTGTCGCGGAGGAGTCGCGCCTCGCGATCGGCGGTGACTACCGGAGCCAGCCAGGTGAGCGCGGCCGATGTGGCCGTGTATTCACGTTCAGAGGCGTCCGCGCGGGATTCGAGATCGTCGACCTCTGATGCTGTGCTCGTGGACATCGCGAAAAGACCGACGCCGATGAACGCGGCCGCCGCAACCGATCCGATCATGGCGCGTCGGAAGCGGCGTGCCGCACCGATGGTCGTCGGAAGGAGCGACAGGTCGGGGGTGCGCACGTCGAGGACCAGCGCGGCAGCGGGGTCGGCGCGAGTGTCTTTGCTCAACTCCGGTGCAATGAACACCGCAATGCCGAGCACTTCCGCGAGGCGTTCGGCGAGGCCGGGTGCGTGCCGATCCGTACCCGTAAGAACGATCTGCTCGATTTGCACCGCATCGCGCTGGCCGAGCTGGAACTCGATCGAGCTGCGAACTGCCTCGACCACGGGACCGAGCCGCATGTCCTCGTCCGACGGCTGCTCGCGAACGCCCAATGAGCCACCGCGGCGGAAGCCTTGGATGCGAGAAAGCTCGAACTCGAGCTCATCGCTGAGTGAAGTCCCTGGCTCAGAGCCCGCCAACAGCTGACGGATCAGACGAGCACGTCCGTTCTCGCAGATCGCGACCGAGCTGCGCGCCGCGCCCACATTGGCAACCACAACCCCGCCTGGTGCGTCCTCCGACAATGTCTGCGCGAACGAAGCGGCCGCCAAGCGCACATCGACGACTTGCAGGTGCGCGGCCGCCAGTGCGCCCATGACCGTGGTGATCAGCGAGCCCGGCGCGGCGATCACGAGGGCGCGCGTGGTCTGGTCATCGGGCGAATCGGGCCAGATCTCGACGCCGACAAGCGCATCATCGAGCGAGAACGGCAGTAGCTCTTCCACCTCGAAACGCGCGGCAGAACGTGCGTGCTCGATGGGCACCTTCGGGAACTCGACCGGACGCGTCGAAATCGACGGCGACGCGAGGCCCACGACGACCGATCGCGAACGCAAGCGACCCGCCTTCCAGAGCCGGCGAAGGTCCTTGGCCAGCAGATCGCCATCGACGATCTCGCCGCGATCGTCGATGGCCTCGGTGGCCAGAACGGCGACGCGCCGAACTTTGCGACCGGCAGAGACCTCGGCCGCGCGAAGCTCTCCCGGGCCCAAATCGAGCCCGACCACTGTTCGTGCCATCTCCTTCCTGGTCGGCCGAAACGGGGCGTTTTCAAGCGCCCGGACCCATCGAGTGGCTGCCAATGCCATAGCGCCGGGTTCTCAGGAAGCCATGCCGCCGGCCGACGGGGAGCACTATGTCGAGGCCCGGACGGTCCTACCGCCACAATCCGAGCGAGCGCGAGCGCGGTTTCAGCATCATCGAGGTCGTGGTCGCGTTGGCACTGATCTCGGTCGGCCTGCTCGGGACGATCGAGATGATGAGTCGCATAGGACAGACGCGCTCGACGTCGTATCGCCAGGTCGCCGCGACCGACCTCGCGGCCTCGGAGCTCGCGACGATGAAGGCGGTTCCCTCGGACGAGCTCGGTTTCATGGCCGGTGCCAACGGACTGAAGTCGGTCTTCGAGGGGCGAACGACGGTCATGGTTGTCACGTCGCCTCTTCGACCCAGCGGTCCCGACGTCGCCGGACGCGATGTCACGTTCACGGTCGAACGAAGCGTCACTTGGGAACCGATCGCTGCCGTGAACGAGCCTCAGGGGTTCAAGCACCTCACGGTAGAGATCCGGTGGTCCGACTCGCTCGGGCCGCACCACGTGCGGGTCGATAGTGCGCGCTACGCGTTGCTGCCTGGTCCGTCGTGAGGCTCGACCCCGGCGACGATCGCGGGACCACTCTCTTCGAGGTGCTCGTCGCGACGATGATGTTCGTGGTCATCATGGCGACGGTATTCGCGTTGCTCCAAGGTGCGCTTACCCGCGAGCGCGGCGAGGATGCATCGAGCGAGGTCGATGCCTCGCTGGCGATCGCGATCGAACGGTTCTCGGCGGACGTGCGCCACGCTCGTTCTCTCGTCGCGCCGCTCACGGGACAAGATCCGCGTCAGATCATCACGCTCGACGTCACCGAGCCCGATGGCCGTCAACATCGCGTTCGTTGGCGCGTCACTACCACCATCGCGCGTGAGGAGCTCGATCTGATCGGCGGGGTCAGCACGACCCAAACGCTGCTCCAGAATGTGTTGCCGACCGATCCGACGTTCGAGTACTTCACGGCCACCGGCGTGGGGCTGGCGCCCGGTGTTGCCACGCCGGCCGACCTGGCTCGGTGCACGGCGCGGGTGAGCGTCGACGTCCGAGTCGATCCGACATTGGGGCGCAGAGAGATCGAACGCCGGACCGCAATTGCGGTGCCGGCCATCGGTAACGGAGAGGCTGTGTCGTGCTGACGCGTCGGCGGGCCGCTCATATCACGGGCGAGCGCGGCAGCGTGGTCATGGCCATGTTGGTGCTGATGATCTTCTCGACGCTGACGGGGATCGCGGTCGACCGAGTGATCGCGCTAAGCCATCGCATGACCCATCAGCGTGACCGTATCGCGGCAGTCGAGGCCGCGGACGGAGCACTGGCGGCAGGCTACGCACGGATCGATCGAAACGAGTCGGCGGCGTTCTCGCAGAGCGGCGCGCTGGGCGCGGGCAATTACCAAGTGGTGGCCTCACCTACTGACCCGGACAACTGGGTGCTGAAGGGCACGGGCACGAGCCGCACGGCGACCGCGTCGTTCACGGCGAGCCTGACACGCGACCGCCTGTATCCGTTCGTTCTCTACACGTCGACGTCGTTGCTGATCTCGGGACCCGCGACAGGCATCGCAGGCCCGGTCGGTTCGTCCGGCAGCATGCGGTGGACCGGCTTGACCGCGCGGTTCGAGCAGCACCTCGTCGGAGCGGCAGCGACGTGCAGCGGATGCACTCAGCCAGTTGTCGACGCCGCGGAACGTACGTACGCGCCGGCGCCTCGACCCTCGGACTCCGAGGCGCAACCGTGCCCGATCGGTGGCGTGTTCACCGGCGCAGTCGACGGTCGGGTCGGTGCGCCATTTCGTTGTGAGAGCGACGACGTCTCCTTCGTGGACACAGTCACGGTCGTGAATGGCCCGCTGGTCGTGTGGGTAGGCGCCGGTCCGTCGGTGACTCTGGCCGGCGCCCTGATCAACCAAGGCGGGATCGCGTCGGACTTCATCCTGCACAAGGTCGATGGTGGTGGCGAGGTCCTCGACATCGAAGATGCGACCATTGTCGGGGTCATCGACGCGCCCGGTACCTCGATCGTGGTCACGACGCTCGACCTCAGTGGCGGCCTCATTGCGGCTTCGCTCGACGATGGCGGCATAGGAACCGATCTGATCCAACTTCGAGTCGATACGTCGATCGGGAACGCGCCGGGCTTCTCGTGGTGGCGGATCTTGGACCGTCGCCAGACACCGTGAACGCAGACGCGCTGAAATAACCGGGTTCGGACGCCTTTGCGCGGGTCCATGTGTCACCCATTCGTGACCCTCCTTCGTCTGTACAGCAAGTACGACAAGAGGAGACGGGCATGACGATGGGAACGCGAAGAATGCTGGCCTCGTTTGCGGGGCTCGCGTGGCTGGCAGTGGCCTGGTACGGGTACCGATCGACCACAGTCGAGGACGGCGACGGCTGGGAGGGGCCCTATCTGGTGTTGACGATAGGCCTGATCATCGGAGCCGTGCTGTCGGTCATGGCTGCTGCGTGGCTGACTCAGCAGAGTGGACGGCCGCGCCTGCGAACCGCCGGACTGATCGTGAGTGGACTCGGCGTGGTTGCAACCCTCGTGGCGTGGGCGCTGCCGCTGTGGATGACGGTCCTCGGGATCGGTCTCGCCATGGTGGCGATCGCATCGGCGCCGCGCCAGCGCAACGTCGTCGCGCTCTTGGCGGCCGGGCAGTTGATCGGATTGGTCGCGCTGTTCGTGGGGATCGCCGTGGAGGTCGGTGAGCCCGACTCGTACGGGGACTACCCGGCGGCGGCAGGGATCGCGCTCATCGTGACGGCAGCGCTGACGATCGTTGCGCTCGTGGGGCTCACGCGGACTACCACGGCAGCCGAACTGAGTGCGTAGCGAACGCGGCTGCTACATCGACAACACGGTGCGGATGCCGCGGCCGGCGCGGAGGTCGTCGAAGCCGTCGTTGATCTCGCGCAACGGTCGACGGAAACTCACCATGCTCTCGAGGTCGAGCGCGCCGCGACGCCACATGGAGAACAACAGCGGGATCGTGCGTGCCGGGTTGCCCGAGCCGTAGAGCGTGCCGAGGAGCTTCTTTTCCATCACCAGGTGCAAGACGGCCGGTGTGATGGTGAGTGACTGATCGGCCGGTGGCGCCCCGACCATCACGACGGTGCCGCCGGCACGTGTCGCCATGAGCCCGGCCTCGACGAGTCGCGCGCTGCCGGCCGCGTCGAAGGCATAGTCGACGCCGATGCCGTTGGTCAGGCGATGCGATTCGGCGATGACATCGGCTTGGGTGGGATCGATGGCGTCGGTCGCGCCGAAATGCGCCGCTGCATTGCGCCGTTCGTCGTTGGGGTCCGAGACGATGATGCGTGACGCACCGGCGATACGAGCGCCCTGCACGACCGAGATGCCGATACCGCCGAGGCCCATGACGAGCACGGTCGCGCCTTCGACGACCTTGGCCGTATTGACGACCGCGCCGACGCCGGTCTGGAGCGCGCAACCGACGACGGCGGCGAGATCGAGAGGAACGTCGTCGTCGATGCGCACGACGCCGCTCTCGGTCGTCACCAGACACTCGGCGAATCCGCCGACGCCGAGCCCTCGGTAGACGAGCGCGCCATTGCGCGACAGCGCCGAGGTGCCGTCGGGCAACAGGCCGGTCATGAACGTGCGCGCACTCGAGCAGATCGTGTGCTCGCCTCGCACACACCAATAGCACCGGCCGCACGGCGCGAGCGCGACGAGCACGACGTGATCACCGGGCTTGACCGACTGCACGCCGGGACCGACCGCCTCGACGACACCCGCGGCCTCGTGGCCGAGCACGATGGGCAACTGGGCGGGTGCATTCGATTCGATGATCGTCAGGTCCGAATGGCAAAGCCCGCAGTGGTGCACGCGAACGCGCACGAGCCCGGCACCGGGTTCAGCGACGTCGAGGTCGTCGACGAGTGCGAGTGCCGAATTTGCTGATTCCAACAGCGCGGCGCGCATAGGTCCCCCTTGGTACGGGCGTCACTGCCATCCGGAAGTGGCACCTTTGGACATGCCGAAGGGTCCGCTCGGCCAGCGGAAGCAGTCGACCATCAACTGATCGACGTCCTGTCTGCTCGCGATCCCCTCGTCGACCACGCGCATGGCCTCGCGAACCATGGCGGAGTACACGCGATTCGCGACGTAGCCCCACGCGCGCGTGGTGTCGTTGACGACCACCGGATTCTTGCCCGCGTCACGGGCCATGCGGACCACGATCTCGACCGTTGCGTCAGAAGTCGCCGGTCCGCGCACGATCTCGGCGAGGCGCATCACGGGCGCGGGCGATGCCCAATGCCAGCCGACCATCCGGTCGGCGCGACCCACGACTGCCGCCATCGCTTCGATCGGGAAGCCGCTGGAGTTGGAACAGAAAATTGTGCGCTCGGGTGCGCGCTGGTCCGCGTCGCGCCAGAACTCGAGTTTGAGGCCGAGCTTCTCGGGGATCGCTTCGATAACGACGTCGGCATCGAGTGCCTCGTCGAGTTGCGTGGTGAAGGTGAGACGCGCCAACGCGGCATCCGCGTCGGCTTGCGTCATCTTGCCGCGCTCGACCGCGCTCGCGACGCCGAATCGACCGGTGGCGATCGTCGCGCGCGCCTTGTCGAGTGCCGCACCGTCGAGATCGTAGGACCTCACGTCGTGCCCGGCGACGGCCAGCACCTGTGCGATGCCCGAACCCATCACTCCGCTGCCGATGACTCCGACCCGCTCTGAACCCATGCTCGTCCGCCGTCCTGCAGTAGTGATGCGCCGTTCGCCTGCGGCGTTCTACCAGTCAGGACGCAGGGACATCCCACTCTTGCCCCCGTCGGGGCGCACCGCCAGCACTTGTTGCACCTGGATGTCGTTGGTGGCAAAGGCGATCGCCGAGCCGGCCATGTAGAGCCGCCAGACGCGCGCCCGTGCCTCACCGACCTCTGCAACCGCCTCGTCCCAGCGATTCTCGAGGTTGGCGACCCAACTGCGCAGCGTGCGCTCGTAATGCTCGCGCAACGTCTCGGCGTGGCGCACTTCGAACCCAGCGGTGTGCATCGCTCGGATGATCTGACCGAGCTCGAGCAACTCACCGTCGGGGAAGACGTAGCGGTTGACGAAGCCGTCGGGATCCATGCGGGCCTCGCCGTGCGGACGCGTGATCGCGTGGTTGAGGAACCGCCCCCGCGGTGCGAGGAGGCGCATGGCCTGGCCCATATAGGTTGCGAGTCGACGCTCGCCGACGTGTTCGAACATGCCGATCGAGCTGATGGCGTCGAAGGGACCGTCGTGTACGTCGCGGTAATCCTGCAACCGGATCTCGACACGATCGTTGAGGCCGGCGTCGGCGATGCGCTTGCGGGCGAGCTCGTATTGCTCGCGTGAGATGGTGACACCGACCGCTTGCACCCCATAGTTGCGGGCCGCGTGCAACACCATGCCGCCCCAGCCGCACCCGATGTCGAGCAGGCGTGCGCCTTCGCGCAGGTCGAGCTTGCGACAGATCAAATCGTATTTGGACCATTGGGCGCGATCGAGCGAATCGTCTTCGTGCTCGAACACTGCGCACGAATAGGTCATCGACGGACCGAGGAACAGTTCGTAGAAACGGTTGGAGACGTCGTAGTGCGCCGAGATGGCGGCAGCGTCGCGTGACTTGCCGTGCAAGCGTCCGTGTAAACGCACCTCTTCGGGCGGTGGTTCGGGTGGACGCAAGCGCGTCAGCGCGCGGAAGTTGGTGACGCCGAGTTGCGCCGCGGCGTTGCGCAGCATCGCCACGTTCAACGTTGGCTTCGCGACGCGTTCGCGCAATGCGATGACCGAGAAGATGTCGCCTTCGATGTCGATTTCGCCCGCGACATACGCGCGGCCGAACGCCAATTCACGGCCTCGGCCGGTCACGAGGCGGTGGATCGCCTCGGGATTTTTGATGCGAACAGTCGCCGGTGCATCGATCGGACCGACGCGCGAGCCGTCGTAACACTCCACTGCGATCGGCAGATCTCGACCCAGCAGATCGTCCAGCAGTTGCTGAAGGCCCATCGGCAAACCTCCGTCTCGTCGCGGCCTCGGCCCTGGTCTCGAGCCTGTGACACCAGTCTCGCCGATAATCGGCGAACATGCACATGATGGATCGAGGCGGGACGTGAGCGCTAGCTACTCTCTGTCGAGGGGGGTCCGCCGGGTGACGATAGCTGCAATCAACACCGCGCCGCCAGAACATGGACCCGTGTTGCGCAACCGCAATTTTCTGGTCTTTTTCATCGCAGCGGTGGTATCCAACTCGGGCACGTGGATGCAGCAGGTGGCGGTCTTCGCACTGATCTACGAATTGACGGATCATCGCGGCGCGTGGCTGGGCATCGTCTCACTTGCCGCTTCGTTGCCGATGATGGTGCTGACTCCGGTGGCCGGTGTGCTCGCAGACCGCTTGCCTCGCCGGCTGATCCTCACGGTCACGCAGATCGTGCAAGCGGCCGCAGCATTTGCGCTATGGCTGTTGTACCTCGGCGACAGTCTCACCGCGTGGCGCATCGTCGGGTTGGTGTTCGTCGGGGGTATCGCCGGCGGATTCCAGATGGCGGCTTGGCAAGCGTTCGTGCCGACGCTCGTGCCGCGAACACAACTCGTCGAGGCAGTGCGCCTCAACTCGTTGCAGTTCACGGTGTCGCGCGCGTTGGGGCCGAGCGTGGGCGCGGTGTTGGTCAGCTTCTGGGGCATCGGCACGGCGATCCTCTTCAACGCCATCACCTACCTACTCGTCGTCGGAGCGATCTTCGCCACCCACGCCAACCAAGTCATCCCGGCCAAGGGCAGCCGGCGGTTCGTCGCCGAACTCATCGAGGGGGCGCGCTACGTCATGTCCAACTCGATCCTGCGCCTCGTGATCCTCCTCGCATTCTTCTTGTCACTGTCCGGCCAGTCGATCGCCGCGATCGCAGCCGCGGTGGCCTTCCGTTTGTACGGCCACGACGCCAAGGACAACGCTTGGCTCATCACCGCGCTGGGCGTCGGAGCGCTCATCATGTCGGTGTGGATGTTGCTCGCCGCGGCGCGGTTCCGCCGCTCGGTGCTCACCAAGATCGGCATCGCCGTCTACGCCGTCGGGCTGGCACTGATCCCGCTCACCACCAACTTCGGCGTGGGACTTGTCGCGTACGGTATCTGCGGTCTCGCACACGTTCTCGTCGGTACGTCGCTCAATACCTTCGTGCAGGCATCGGTACCCGACGAGATCCGCGGGCGCGCCATGTCCTTCTATCTCTTCGGCATCATGCTGGGATTCCCGGTGGGCGCACTGCTGATCGGTCGCGTCGGTGACGCCGTCGGGTTCCGTGAGGTGATGGTCTTCAACGTGATCATCTTCAGCGTGTTGACGTTCTGCCTCACTCACGTCCGCGAATACGCAACGATCGATGGCGACGTCGTCGTATCGCCCGTGCGGGCGGCAATCCCCCACTAGCCATTAGCCTCGCGTCGTCATGGCGAAGGAACTACCCAAACCCCACGGCGGGCAAGGCCCGCTCGATCTCGCACAATGGATCGCGGACAACGCCGCCGCGTTTCGCCCACCGGTCGCCAACAAGGTGGTGTTCCCCGGGTCCGAGTTGATCTTCATGGTGGTGCGCGGCCCCAACGCCCGCAATGACTTCCACATCAACCCGGGTGATGAGATCTTCTACCAACTCGAAGGCACGATCGCGGTCGACATCCGCCACGATGATGGCCACATCCAACGTCGTCTGGTCGCGGCCGGTGAGGTGATGTTGGTGACCGCCGGTGAGGCGCACTCGCCTCGGCGTCCGGCCGATACCTGGGGCGTCGTCCTCGAACGCCGGCGACTACCGGGCGAGATCGACCAGATCGCGTGGTTCTGCGAGAAGTGTGGCAACGAATTGCGGCGCGCCCCGTTCCAACTGGCCAACATCGAAACCGAGTTGGCGGCGCTCATTGCCGACTTCAATGCCGACGCCGACGCCCGTCGATGCTCGCGCTGCGGGACCGTGCTTCCCGTGGCGGCCGAGTTCGTGCTCTGACGGGCGCGCACTGATGTTGAGCGCGGACGACTGTGAGGCGTTCGACGACGCCGATCCGCTGCGGGCGTTACGGGGCCGATTCGCAGTGCCGCGCGATCGCAGCGGTGATGAACTCGTCTATCTCTGTGGCCATTCCCTCGGCCTGATGCCGCTCGCCGCGCGCGACGACGTGGACGCCGCGCTCGATGCATGGGCGACACTCGGCGTCGAGGGCCACTTCGACGGAGAGGCGCCGTGGTACGGCTACGACGACGCGCCCGCGGCGGCGATGGCGACCTTGGTCGGCGCGGAGGCGACCGAGGTCGCCGTAATGGGCACGCTCACGGCGAATTTGCACCATTTGTTCGCATCGTTCTTCCGGCCACAGGGCCACCGCCGCAAGATCTTGATCGAAGCCACCGCGTTCCCTTCTGATCGCTATGCGGTGATGGCGCAATTGCGATGGCACGGGCTCGATCCCGACCGGGATCTGGTCGTGGTCGAGCCCGACCGCGCCGGCCTCTATGGCACCGACCGTATCGGTGAAGTGCTGGCGGCGCGAGGCGATGAGATCGCGCTCGTGTGGCTGGGCGGCGTCAACTACCTCACGGGCGAAGTGCTCGACCTGCATCGAATCGTGCGGGCGGGCCACGATGCGGGCTGTGTGGTCGGGTTCGATCTCGCCCATGCCGTCGGCAACGTCGGGTTGCGCCTGCACCAGTGCGACGCCGACTTTGCCGTCTGGTGCACGTACAAATACCTCAACGCCGGTCCCGGTGCGGTGGCGTCGCTGTTCGTCCACCGCCGCCACGGCGCGGACCCGCAATTGGTCCGCCTTGCCGGGTGGTGGGGCAATGAACCGGCAACGCGCTTCGAGATGTCTTCCGATTTCGTCCCGATCTCGGGAGCCGGCGGATGGCGAGTGTCGAACCCGCCGATCCTTTCGCTGGCACCGCTGCGGGCGTCACTCGGCCTCTTCGCCGAAGCCGGCGCCGAACGCCTGCGGACCAAGTCGCGGGCGCTGACCGATCATGTCATCGAGCAGCTGTCGCGCATCCCGTCGATTGAGGTGGTGACGCCACTCGACTCGACGCGTCGCGGCAACCAGGTGTCGATCCGAGTGCCGGGCAAGGCGGCGTCACTCGAGCGGGCGCTGCGGGCGCGCGGTCTCGTGGTCGACGTGCGTCCACCCGACGTGATTCGCTTTGCCGTGGCGCCGCTCTACAACTCTGCGCGAGATGTGTGGCGGCTGACCTCGACCGTGCAGTCGCTGTACGACTGACGGTCAGTGGTTCAGGCTTCTTCGCCGAATGGCTTGAACAGCTCGAAACCCGAGGGGGGTGCGGGCGGCGCCGGGGGCGGAGGAGGAGTCGCATTGGCCATTGCGCGCGCGGGGGCCGGCATGGCGGTGAGATCGACGACCGGTGCGGGGGCGACGCCGTTGGTCGGAGCCGGCATCTCGTCCTGCTCGTCGCCGATGGCAGAGAGCAGGGAGTTGGCCATCTCGCGGACGGCTTCTTTCTCGGCCTCGATGGCTCGGCGGACCGAGTCGAGTTCGACGCGGCGGCGCTTGAGTTCGTCTTCGAGACGCACGAGGTCTTCTTGCGTGCGGCTGGCGGCCTCGAAGGCCTTGCGGTCGGACTCCCGGTTGATCTCGGCGGCGCGGTACTTGGCCTCCGCGATGATCTCGTCGCCCCGCAGACGGGCATCGCCGATGGCCTGCTCGGCCGTCTTCTGGGCGGCTCGCAGGATCAGCTTGAAGGACTCGTCCGCGGCATCCGACGTCATCGTCGGCGCGGCTTGCACGACCGGAGGCGGCGGGGCCGGCGCGGCGGCGGGTGCCGCGGCCTGGGCCACGATCGGCTGGGGGTGCGCGAAGGACAACCGCACGACCTCGTTGGTGAGACGATCGATCTCGAGGTTCAATTCATCGACCTGGCGGGCCACGTCCATCAGGTAGGCATCGACCTCGGCGGGGTCATAGCCACGCCGTGCCTTTGCGCTGAAGGACTTGGCGATCAAATCACGTGCCGTGAGCCGTTGTGTCATGTTCATGACTTCTACCTCGGGGGAGAACCCAGTCGTTCGGGGATAGCGGCTGGGGTTACTGCAAGATTCTGGCGTACGAGGTCCCGAGATTCCAGACGCCAGCCCGGAAATCCCCCGATCAGCCTCGATTTGGGAAGGAAAGCTCATTCCGCCGGCTCGTCGTGACTACTTCGGGTAGGCCTACGGCAGGAAAAGCATTGGGTCCTTGGGCTCACCGTTGATGCGAACCTCGAAATGAAGGTGAGGTCCGGTCGCGACGCCAGTCATACCCACGCGGCCGATGAACTCGCCCTTGTTGACGTTGTTACCCACCGAGACGTCGATCGATGACAGGTGGCCATACAGCGTGCTCACGCCGGGCCCATGTTGGATGATCACGCAATTGCCATAGCCGCCGAAGACGCCGGCGAAGATGACCCGACCCTCTTTGGCGGCCACTAGGGGATCGCCGCTGCGCCCGTCGATGTCGGTGCCGGTGTGCATCCGCACGTCGCCGTAGATGGGGTGCTTGCGCATGCCGAAGCCGGAATCGATCTTGCCCTTCAGCGGCATGATGAAGCCCTGCACCGATGCGGGCGAGGGTGCGCCGGCGCTGGCACCGAGGATGCGGGCCTGTTCCTTCAGGATGAACGCCGTCATGTTGGCCGAGTCCCGGGCCAGCTGGTCTTGCTTGCGGCGCCACTCGACGATGCGCCGTTCGAGCTCGACCTTCAGGCGTTGCTGATCGGCCAAGCGGCCCTGCAGCGCATCGAGTTCGGCCGCAAGCTCGGCGCGATAGTGCTGCGCCTGCTCGACCGCGGCGTTGGCCGCGCCGAGGGCGGCGTCGAGATCGGCCTGAAGGCCGCGCAATGACGACGTCAGCCGGCGGCGATCGGTGGAGACCGCATCGAGCAGCGCGGCCTTCTGCAGCCCCTCGATCAGCGAGGGCGAACGAAGGATGGCGGTCGCGTCCTCGGCAGTGCGGCCCATGTAGTCCTCGACGAGGAGGTCGCCGACCTGTGCCCGGACCGCGGCGATGCGCACCTGGGCGTCGGCGACGAGGGCATTTTGGGCGGCCGCCTCTTGCTCGGCGCTGGCGATGCCCTGTTGTGCGGCCTCGACTCTCGCCTGTTGGGCGGTCACGGCGGCGTTGACCTGCTCGACGGCCTCCGCGACATCAGCGTCTTGCGCCTTCAAAAAGTTGATCTGCGCCGCGGCGTTGGCCTGGGCGTTGACGGCCGAGTCGCGTTTTTGCCGCGCGTCTTTGATCGAATCCTGGGCCCACGACGGGCTGACCAGCACCGTAGTGACGAGCAAGCCGACGATCAGTTGGATCGGGCGATGTCGAAGTCGTGTGGGCATGCGCGAGTTTCTAGAGCTCCTGGTCAGGGCCCTCCGATCCCGCTGCGCCGGCAACGCTAGCAGCGCCCGGCGAGAATCGGCCGGCGACCCCGTCGGGGGGATGGCACCGATTGGGTGCTGCGCTGCGCGATCATCGATGCCCGAGATGCCGAACGCCCGCCCTCGACCGAACCCGCGCCCCTCTCCGCGCCCGACGCCGCGTGCCGCACCGGCTGCCGCGCGCCCGTCGCCGCGCCCGACCCCTCGACCCGGTCCACGCCCCTCGCCGGCGCGAGATTCGCCACCGCCTCGGGCCCCGCAGACGACGTCGACGGCACCAAAGCGGCGTCCCACCACTCGCGCCGCAGCGCTGCCCGAGTCGGCGCCGCCCCGGCGATCGGCGACGTTGACGGTCGATCCCCGCTCGTTCGTCATCGATGCGCCGGTTGGCGAACCCGACATCGAGATCCTTCCCGACAGCCCGCCGACGGTCGAACCGTCGGTCGATCCGCCCGCCGGCGACGAGCCGCGCACTTCGCCGAGCCGATCCAAATTCCGCCGCCGCGCCAAATGGACCGCGATCACGATCTTGAGCGTGTGCACGATTCTCGCGTTGGCCTTCGTTGGTCTCGGATGGCGTTCGTACCGCAAGATCGAACGCGTGCCGGTCAAGGCGGCCCTCACCGAACATGCCAGTGGCGGCACCAACTACCTCATCGTCGGCTCCGACTCTCGCGTCGGCATCGCCGACGACGACCCGAACGCAGAAGTGTTCGGTGACGACACCGGTCCGGCTCGCACCGACACGATCGTGATCCTGCACATCGGGCCCGACGGCAACGTCATGTTGCCGTTGCCCCGTGACCTGTTCCTACCGATCGTCGGGGGCAAGGGCCGAGATCGCATCAACACGGCAATCCAGGGCGGTCGCGGTCCGGTGGGCCTGATCCAGACCGTGCAACAGAGCCTTGGAATACCCGTGCATCACTACATCGAGATGGACTTCGTCGGCTTTCTCGAGCTCGTCGACGCGGTCGGCGGCGTGGTCATCGACTTCGACGCGCCCGCGATCGATCTGAACAGCGGCCTCGACATCAAGACCGCCGGACCGCAGAAACTCAACCGCGACCAAGCACTGGCCTACGTGCGTTCGCGTCACTACACGCGCATCATCGATGGTAAGAAGGTCGTCGACCCGACCGCGGACCTCGGCCGTATCGAGCGCCAGCAAGCCTTCTTCCGGGCGGTCATGTCAAAGGTTGGTGACGCTCGCAATCCCCTGACTCTGCTGCGCATCGCCGATGGTGTTGCCGCGGGCTTGCACACCGACGACGCCATGAGTTTTCGCGACATGATCGGCTTCGGCCGCAAGCTGCGGGGCCTCGATCCCGAGACCGTCGAGTTGCCGGTCAAGCCGACGACGACTGCCGGTGGTGCGGCCGTGTTGTTGCTGAACGAGCCGGCGGCGCAGACGGCGCTCGACCGCGTCCGCCACTAACTTTGTGCGGCTCCGCCGCAACGGATTGGCGGCTTCGCCGCGATACGGGCCGCTGGGCCACTGGCTGCCCTCGGGTTGCGCGAGACTGCGCCTCCGTCGGACGCAGGGATGGACTCGAGGCAGATGAGCGAGCAAACGACGACCGCGGAGTCGCGACCCTTGCACGGGCTGCGCGTCATCGACATGACCGGCGAATGGGGTGCGTTGTGTGGTCGCCTACTCGGCGACTTCGGTGCCGACGTCGTGCTCGTCGAGCCACCGGGCGGCGCCGCGGCGCGACGGTTACCGCCCTACTCCGACGACGGCCAGAGCCTGTGGTTCCTGTACCGCAACTTCAACAAGCGCGGGGTCGTCCTCGACATCGAGGATCACGACGATCGGGGCCGGTTGCTCGCGCTGTTGCGCGACGCCGACGTGTTCATCGAGTCGACACCGGTAGGTGTGCTCGCAGCGCTCGGTCTGTCGCCCCGGTCGCTGTGCGAACTGTTTCCGCGGCTCATCGTCTGCTCGATCACGCCGTTCGGCCAGACCGGTCCCTACGCGCAGCACGTCGCGACCGACGACGTGGTGTTCGCGCTCTCGGGCTGGCTCGCCAACTCGGGTATCCCGTCCAAGCCGCCGCTGCTGATGCCCGGTTCCGTCCCGTCCGACACGGCGTCGGTCATCGGGGTCTTCGCGGTCTTGTCGGCGCTCCTGCAGCGGCGCCGCACCCACCGTGGTCAGCACCTCGATGTATCGGCGCTCGAATCGATGACGCAACTCAACACGTGGGGCGTGCCCAACACCTCGGCCATCATCAACAGCGGGGCCAAACCCAACACGTTGCGCAGCGGCAACTCGCCGCTCTACCCGCATCTGCGCACCAAAGACGGATTCATCCGCCTGGTGATCCTCGCGCCGCGACAGTGGATCGCGCTCTGGGAATGGATGGGCTCGCCCGAGGCGCTGAGCGATCCGATGTGGGCGACCACGGTGGGACGCATGCAGAACATGGACGTGCTCAACCCCATGTTCGAAGAGTTCTTCTCGACGATGACGATGGTCGACGCCGCCGCCGAAGCCCAACGGCGCGGCATTGTCGCGACCCCGATGTTGAAGCCGGCCGACGTGTTGGTCAACGAGCACTTCGTCTCTCGCAAGACGTTCCGCGCCGCCGAAGTCGCGCCCGGTATGAGCGCCAAGGTCGTAGACGGCTTGCTCTCGCTCGACGATGAACGCATGGGCTTTCGGTTTCGCGCGCCGACCATCGGCGAGCACCAATCGATCGTGCCGGCACCGATCGACCCACCGGCGCCTGTCGCGGCGCCGGCGCCCACACCGACCGCGCCACTCGAAGGGTTGCGGGTGCTCGACTTCGGCCACGGTGGCGTCGGTGTCGAAGGTGGTCGCATGCTCGCCGAGTACGGCGCCGACGTGATCAAGATCGAGTCGCGGACCTATCCCGACTTCATACGACTCATCATGGGCACCGAGATGACGCCCTCGTTCGCGTCGTCGAGTCGGTCCAAGCGCAGCTTCGGCGTCAACGCGAAGAAGTCAGAAGGCAACGCGGTACTGCACCGGTTGGCCGAACAAGCCGACATCGTCATCGAGAACAACTCGACGGGCACCATGGACGACATGGGTGTCGGCTACGGCACGCTGCACGCGCTCAACCCCGGCATCTCGATGGCGTCGAGTCAACTCGTCGGGTCGCGGGGCGCCTTCGCCTCGTGGATCGGTTACGGCCCGACGACGCAGACGTTCGGCGGCCTCAGTCATCTCTGGAACTTCGACGACGGCGACACTCCCCCCGGCAATTCGGCTATTCACCCCGATCATTTCGTCGGCCGTCTGTGTGCGATCGCCGGGTTGCTCGGTGTGTATGCCCGCGACACGACAGGCTCGGGCGTCCACAGTGACATCGCGCAAGTCGAAGCCACCATCGCCAACATCGGCGACCTGCTCGCTCGCGAATCGATCGCGCCCGGGTCCGTGCGGCCCGACGGCAACGACGACGAGCGCGGCGCGCCATGGGGAGTCTTTCCCTGCGAGGGCGAACAGACATGGGCGGTCATCTGCGTGCGCGACGATCATGACTGGCAAGGACTCGTCGAGGCGATGGAACGACCGGCGTGGGCGAGCAATGCGCGCTTCGCCACTGCCGGCGGTCGCAAAGCGGCGCGCCGCGAGATCAACGACAAGGTCGCCGAGTGGACATCGACGTTGCCGCCGAGTGAGGTCATGCGGTGCGCGCAAGCGCACGGCGTGCCGGCCGGTGCGATGTTGTCGTCATTCGATCAGTTCAGCGATCCGCACTTCATCGCGCGTGGCTTCTTGGTGCCGGTGCTACAACAAGATGCCGGGCCGTTGACTTTCGAAGGACCGGCGTTTCGCGGGTCGGGCATGACCGACCCGCACATCGCGCAGGCACCGCTCATCGGTGAACACACGCGCGAGATCGCGCACACACTGCTCGGGCTCGACGACAACGAAATCGACAAGCTGATCGCCGATGGCGTGCTCGAGATCCCGCGGCCGCGTTCATGAGTGAACTCGATGCGGTGGTCGTGGGCGCCGGGCCCAACGGCCTCTCGGCGGCAGTGACGTTGGCGCAGGCGGGTCGGTCGGTCGTGGTGCTCGAAGCCGCGTCGACGCCGGGCGGTGGCGCACGATCCAAAGCGCTGATCGAGAGCGACGTGATCAACGACGTGTGCTCGGCCGTGCACGCGCTCGGCATCGCGTCGCCGTTCTTCCGGTCGCAGCCACTCGAACGCCTCGGGCTCGAATGGGTGCATCCGCCGACGCCGCTCGCACATCCCCTCGATGACGGCCGGTGCGGGGTCGCCGAGGCCGACCTCGACGCGACGATCGCCGGGCTGGGCGCCGACGGCAAGCTGTATCGATCGGTCGTCGGCCGTCTGGCGCGTCGTTACGACGACCTCTGTGACGATGTCTTGGGGCCGGTCGTGCACGTTCCGCGCCACCCGATCTTCTTCACCCGCTTCGGTCTGAACGCAGTGCAACCGGCCGCCATGACGCTCCGCCGGTTTTCGACCGACGAGGGGCAGGCGCTCTTTGCCGGGTGCGCGGCACACGCGATGTTGCCCTTCCGCCGGTTGCTCACCTCGTCGTTCGGGATGCTGCTGCTGGCGGGCGCGCATGCGCACGGCTGGCCGTTCGCGCGCGGTGGCTCGCAACGCATCATCGACGCACTGGTGGCGCGCCTGGTCGAGCTCGGAGGGCGCGTCGAGTGCGGACGCGAGGTGCGATCACTCGCCGACATACCGGCCGCGCGAACAACGCTGTTCGACACCTCTCCCCGGCAACTGGCGGCGATCGCCGGCGACGCGCTGCCCAAGCTCTATCGCCGCCGCCTCAACGCCTTCCGTCATGGCCCGGGCGCATTCAAGATCGACTACGTGCTCGACGCGCCAGTCCCCTGGCGGGCAGAGGCCGCGCGTCGCGCGGGCACGGTCCACGTCGGTGGCACCGGCGCCGAGATCGCGTCCGCGGAGGCGATGGTCGCCGCGGGCAAGCACGCCGACAAGCCGTTCGTTCTCGTGGCCCAGCCGTCGGTTGCCGATGACACGCGTGCGCCACGCGGTACCCATCCGTTGTGGGTCTACGCGCATGTCCCGAACGGTTCGACACTCGATCAAACCGACGTCATCGAGGCACAGATCGAGCGATTCGCACCGGGCTTTCGCGACGTTGTGCGGGCCCGGGCGGTAATCACTGCCGCGCAGTTCGAGGATTACAACGCCAACTACATCGGCGGCGACATCGCGGGTGGCGCGCATGCAATGAGTCAATTGATCGCTCGGCCATTCGTCAGCCGCCACAACTACCGCACGCCCAACCCGTCGCTGTTCTTGTGTTCGGCCTCGACGGCTCCGGGCGGCGGCGTCCACGGCATGTGCGGATTCAATGCCGCCCGCGCCGCTCTGCGCACCACCCTCAAATAGCCCGCTCTGTTCACACGAGGCCGAGGCGCGCGGCGCGAGCGAGTTCTTTGCGTGCGGTGTGGACATGCGCGACGTCGATCAGCCGACCGTTGAGGCGGATCGCGCCGAGACCTTCGCGTTCGGCCTCTTCCATGGCAGAGACGATCCCCTTCCACTCGTCGAGCTCCGCAGCGGACGGCGTGAAGGCTTCGTTGACGATCGCGAGATGCGACGGATGGATGACCATCATCCCCTCGTAGCCGAGGTTGCGAGTGGCGCGCGCGAATGTGCGCAGTCCGTCGAGGTCTTCGATGTTGCCCCAGAGCCCGCTGAGCGGATTCTGGATGTCGGCGGCCCGTACGTCGATGAGCGCCTTCGATCGCAGGTAGAGCGTTTCTTGGCCTTCGGGGGTGAAGCGGAAGCCGACGGAGCGGGCGAGATCGCCACCGCGCGATGTCGCCCCACCCATATAGGCGACGCGGGGCGAGCTGCTGGCGATCTCGTATGCGGTGCGCAGTGCGTTGGCCGTCTCGAGCAACGGGACGATGATCGTGCTGCCCACCGTGACCCCGGCCGCGGCTTCGGCGCGGCCGAGCGCGGCATCGGTGGCGACGACGTCGTCGGCCGAAACGACCTGCGGTAGGACGACTGCCGCGAGGTTGGGATGTACCGCGGCGGCAAGGTCGTCGGTGAACTCGTCGGTGGTGACGGCGGAGATGCGTACACAAATGCGCGGACGTGCGTTGTGATGGCTGTCGAGCACTGCCCGCACCATGCCGCGGGCGACGGTGGCTTCGCCGCGCGGAATTGCACTCTCGAGGTCGAAGATCACCGCGTCTGTGTCGAGTGTCAACGACTTTCGCATCCGGTCTTCGCGATTCGCTGGTACGAAGAGGATGGTGCGAACGGGGTGTACGTCGATACCTGCGGTAACCATGGTGCGCTCCTCGTCGTGTGCGGCCGACAGAATCTAGGGCCAGAGCGGTCCTTGCCGAAGCGGGAAGTTAGGTTGGTCTACGACCGCGGGGGAACCCGCGGACACGGTCAGGGGGTTCGATGTGACGACAGCGCTCGAAGGACTGCGGGTCCTGCAGATCGGCGCGGGCGAGGCAACTGCGATCGCCGGCATGGTGCTGGCCGAAAACGGCGCAGAGGTCGTGCTCGTCGAACCGCCTGGAGGTTCGAGGGACCGCGACCGTCCTGGTCACGTGGTGTGGAATCGCGGCAAGAAGAGCGCGGTGATCGATCTCGACACCGCGGCCGGTCGCCAGCAGTTGGCGTCGGTGGCGCAGGCGGTCGACGGCGCGATCGTGGCACTGCGCCCCGGCCGCGCCCAACAGTTGGGCGCCGACGCGGCAACGTTGCGAGCGGCGAATCCGGCGCTCGTCTACGTGGAGATCGGCGGCTTCGGCGAACACGGCCCGCTGGCGCAACTGGCCGGTTACCAAGGCGTCGTGGCGGCGGCGTCGGGTCGCTTCGAGTCGACCAACGGGTATCGCAGCGGCCCGATATTCGCGCCGGTGCCGATCGAGGGCTACGGCGCCGCGATGCTGTCGGTCCAGAGTCTGCTGGCCGCGCTCTACGCGCGTCGGCGCACCGGGCGCGGGCAGCACATCTACACGAGCCTCTTACACACGCTGTCGACCTACGACATGACCAGCGGCTACGGCAACCGTTCTGCCGCGACCACGAACGACGGTTACGTCTTCGGTGTGATGCGCGTGCCGTTCATGACCGCGCCGACGAAGGACGACCGTTTCATCCAGATGTGTGCGCGCCAAAAGCGGCACTTCCGCAACTGGCTGCATGCAATGGGACTCGAGTCGTTGCTGACCGAGCCCGACCTGCCCTACATCCCCGACCTGTTCCCCTCTGAGGCGCGCCTCGAAGAAGTCGTCGCGATGGTCCGCGAACGCATGCGCGAGCGCACTCGCGACGAGTGGATGGACATCTTCAGCCGCGACGACATCGGTGGCGACCCATTCCTCTCGGCGCCCGAGTACCTCGAGCATCCGCAAAATCTCGAGAACGATCGCTCGAAGATCGTCATCGACCCCGTCGTCGGCCACACACGCCAGATCGGCCCATTGGCGCTGCTCTCCGACACGCCCGCCGTCATCGGTGCGCCGGCACCCGCGCTCGGCGCCGACACGGCCACGGTGTTGGCCTACGCCCCACGCGTCGAGCCAGCGGTGACCGACTCACCGCCCCGCCGCCCCCTCGAAGGCGTGACGGTGCTCGAATGCGGCTACTTCTACGCCACACCGTTCTCGTCGACGCTGCTGAGCGAAGCGGGCGCGCGGGTCTACAAGGTCGAGCCGAACGAAGGTGACCCCGGCCGCCGCAACTGGACGACCGCGTACGTCAAGGCGATGGTCGGCAAGGAGTCGATCGTGCTCGATCTCAAGAGCGACGAGGGCCGTCGTTTGATGTACGAACTGGTCGATCGGGCCGACGTCTTCATCCACAACTTCCGGCCGGGCACGCCGGCGCGGCTCGGCATCGACTACGACACGCTCATCGCCCGCAATCCGCGCCTCGTGTACGTCTACGGGTCGTGCTTCGGCAGCAACGGGCCCTGGTCACGCAAGGCGGGCTTCCACTCGTCGCCCAACGCAATCTCCGGCGCAGGCATCATCGAGGCGGGCGAGGACAACAACCCGATCAATCGCACCTACGCGGACCCCGCGTCGGCGCTCGCCACCTCGGCCGCGGTCATGATCGGCCTCGAAGCCCGCGAGCGCACCGGGCGCGGCCAGTACGTCGAGACCGTCATGTTGACGTCGATGGCGTATGCCGTGTCCGAATGGGGCGTGTCGTGGGACGGCAAGCGCGATCGCACCATCGATCGCGGCATGCACGGCTTCCATGCGTTGCACCGCCTCTACCCCACTGCCGACGGCTGGCTGTATCTCGAATGCCATCGTGAGGACGAGTTGCGCGCACTCGCGACGGCCGTTGGCCAACCGTCGCTCGCCGACGACCCGCGCCACCGGGCGTTGCTCGCGCCCTACGTCGTACTCGACGAGTCGAGTCGCGACGCCAGCGGCGAGCTCGCGGATGCACTCGGCAAAGTCTTCGCAACGCGATCGGCCGATGACTGGCAACGTGAGCTCGTGGACGCGGGCGTGCCGGCCGTTCGTGCCGACGCGACGTCGCATCACGACTTCATGTTGCTCAGCGAACAGACCCGCGCCAACGACATCTCCGTCGAGACCACGCAACCGGGGCTGCCGATGTTCTGGCGCGCCGGCCCGGCGATCCGCTTCGGCGAGCACGCCACGCCGCTCGCACCCTCCGACGCGCTGGGCGAGCACACGCCGGCGATCCTGCACGAGCTCGGCCTGAACGACGCGGAGATCGCGGCGCTCGACGAGCAAGGCGTGACGCGCGCAAAGGGCAACGACCTGCCGGACTGAGGCCGACAGCTAGCGTTTGCCCCAGTGACTGATCCTGCCGAGTCCGAACCCGCGCCGCGGGTAGGGGCCGAGAAGGCCGCGCTTCACGCTCAT
>JBDTLT010000049.1:0-28844 GCA_039934635.1 Acidimicrobiales bacterium | reverse complement strand
TCGTCGACCTCGTCGACCACGACGCGTGCGACGCCCACGAGCTCGACCACGACGCGCGCGACACCCACGAGTTCGACCACGAGGCCGTTCGTGCCAAAGCCGACGGGCAAGGTCATTCCGTACGAGACCGGTCTCTACGTGAAGACCACATCGTTCTCCGCGTACGCGTTCGGCGAGGAGAGCGAACTGGTGCTCAACGAGTTGACCGCCGCGCTCGGCGAAGCGGACCACGACACGGGCTGGCGCAAGGACGACACCTGCGAGGGCTCGGCGACGCGTCGCGTGCGATGGGGCGACCTCGAGCTCGTCTTCACCAAGGGTGCCAACGGGTTGCTACCGGACTCGCTCACGTTCCAGCAGTGGCACATCAGCGGATCGAGCACGCTGGCGCAATCCATGGTCACGCCCGAAGGATTCGGCGTCGGGTCGACCGTCAGCGATCTCAAGCACGCGTACCCCGAAGCAAAGGTGACGCGGGCGCGCAGCAGCGACGAGGCCGGTATCTATCTGACCAGGCCCGAAGGCGGCCCGTTCATCCAGGGCTTCACCAAGGACACCGACGACAAGTCGCCCATCACATCGATGTGGGCGGGTCTCGCCTGTCAACGCATTTTGGGTTGACCGAGGTCAGCTCGGGTTCATCTGTTGGCGGATGATGTTGAGTGCGCTACCGGCGCGGAACCATCCGATTTGTTCGTCGCTCATCGTGTGGTTTGCAACGAACGACTCGGTCGTGCCGTCAGGCCGGGTGATGAGCACGGTCAACGGATCGTTGGCGTTGAGGTTGGACAGGCCCACGATCGAGATGCGGTCGTCCTCGCCGATGAGGTCGTAGTCGGTGGGGTCAGCGAAGGTGAGCGGCAGGATGCCCTGCTTCTTGAGGTTGGCTTCGTGGATACGAGCGAAGCTGCGGGTGATCACGGCCTTCGCGCCGCGATAGCGGGGCTCCATCGCGGCGTGCTCGCGCGACGACCCTTCGCCCAGATTTTCGTCGCCGATTACGATCCAGCCCTGACCGGCTTGGTGGTAGTGCTTGGCGATCTCGGGGAACGACTTGGTCTGGCCGTCGAGTTGGTCTTTGCCGCGCCCGGCCTCACCGGTGAACGCGTTGATCGCGCCGAGATACAAGTTGCCCGAGATGTTCTCGAGATGACCGCGGTACTTGAGCCACGGGCCGGCCATCGAGATGTGGTCGGTGGTGCACTTACCTTTGGCTTTGACGAGGATGGGCAGATCGAGCAGATCGTTGCCGTCCCACGCCTCGAATGGCTCGAGCAGTTGCAGACGGTCACTCGTCGGTGACACGGCAACCTCGACCGCTGCGCTATCGGCCGACGGGGCGATGAAGCCGGATTCGCCGGGATCGAAGCCGCGCGCCGGCAACTCTTCGCCGATCGGCGGCGCGAACTTGACCTGGGTGCCGTCGGGAGCGGTGAGCGTGTCGGTGGCCGGGTCGAAATCGAGGCGACCGGCGAGTGCCATCGCAACGACGGTGTCGGGTGACGTCACGAATGCGTAGGTCGACTTCAAACCGTCGTTGCGTTGCGGGAAGTTGCGGTTGTACGACGTGACGATGGTGTTGACATCACCTTCGACGGTGTCGTCGCGTTGCCATTGGCCGATGCACGGGCCGCACGAGTTGGACAGCACGACGGCGCCCAGCTTTTCGAAGTCGGCGAGCAGGCCGTCGCGCGCGATCGTTGCCCGCACCTGTTCGCTGCCGGGGGAGATCAACAGTTTGGTCTTGGCCGTCATGCCGTGCGCCAGTGCTTGACGAGCGATCGACGCGGCACGCGTGATGTCTTCGTAGGAGGAGTTGGTGCACGAACCGATGAGCGCGGCCGAGACCTCGAGCGGCCAACCATTGAGCTTGGCCTCCGCGCCGACCTTGGACACCGGACGGGCGAGATCAGGGGTGTGCGGGCCGTTGATGAGCGGCTGCAGCGACGAGAGATCGACTTCGATGACTTGATCGAAGTACTTGTCGGGATGGGCGAGGACATCGTCGTCGGCGCGCAGGTCGTGCGCGACCTTGTCGGCTTCGTCGGCTATCGCTTCGCGCCCGGTTGCTTTGAGGTAGCGACGGATCGCATCGTCGTAGGCGAACAACGAGGTCGTCGCGCCGATCTCCGCGCCCATGTTGCAGATGGTGGCTTTGCCGGTACAGCTGATGCTGCTGGCGCCCGCGCCGAAGTATTCGACGATGGCACCCGTGCCACCTTTGACGGTGAGGATCTCGGCCACCTTGAGGATGATGTCCTTGGGTGCGGCCCAGCCGCTGAGCGTGCCGGTGAGATGCACACCGATCAGCTTTGGCCAGCGCACGTTGAACGGGAAGCCGGTCATCACATCGACCGCATCCGCGCCGCCGACGCCGATGGCGATCATGCCGAGACCGCCGGCATTGGGAGTGTGGCTGTCGGTGCCGACCATCATGCCGCCGGGGAACGCGTAGTTCTCGAGCACGACCTGATGGATGATGCCCGAGCCCGGCTTCCAAAAGCCGATGCCGTACTTGGCCGACACCGTGCGCAAGAAGTCGTAGACCTCGCGGTTGACATCCTCGGCGACGGCGAGGTCGTTGTTGGCGTCGACGCGCGCCGAGATGAGGTGGTCGCAGTGCACCGTCGACGGCACGGCCACGTTGGGCAGGCCGGCGGTCATGAACTGCAGCAGCGCCATCTGCGCCGTGGCGTCTTGCATCGCGACCCGGTCAGGCCGCAGATCGGCGTAGGAGCGGCCCCGCTCGATCGCTTGGTTCTCGGGGTCGTCGAGGTGATTGATCAGGATCTTTTCGGCAAGGGTGAGCGAGCGACCCAGGCGACGACGGCCGATGGCGACCCGCTCGGCCAAGGTGCCGTAGACGCCGCGCACGAGATCGATCGGTGTGTTGGCTGGTAGTGCCACGGAAAGTCCTCCTCTGCCCCTGCGGAAAGTGGTGCCGGTGAGGCGCCCCGCAAATCTGTACGATACAAGTATATGACAAGTGCGCGGCGGCCTGCCGACCGAACGATTCGCTACCAGCACATCGCCGATGAGCTTCGCACGCGGGTCGAGGGGGGCGAGTATCTCGCGGGCCGTTTGTTGCCGAGCGAAGCAGAACTGTCGCAGCAGTATCAGGCCAGCCGGGTCACCATCCGCCGTGCGCTCGAGGCCTTGCGCTCGGAGGGCCTCGTCAGTTCGCGCCAAGGTTTCGGTTGGTTCGTCGCGACCGATCCGCTGCGTCAGTCACTCGGTCGCCTCGGCACGATCGAGGCCCAACTTGCCGCACTCGGGTTCGAGTCCGAGCGCCAGATTCTCGGCTTCGCGTTCGTACCCGCACCGCCGAGGGTGCGTGAGGTGCTCGGTGTCGATGTCGTGCTCGAGATCAAGCGCTTGAATCTCGCCCGGCGCTCGGTGGCCGACAAACAGTCGACGGGCGACCCGTTCGCGCGCGTCACGGTGTGGTGTCCCGAACACCTCGGCGCGCGGTTGTCGCGGCGCCAGGTCGAGGCATCGCCCTTGTACGAGTTGATCGACGTGCCGCTTGGTGGTGCGACGCAGACGATCGGCGCGACCGCGGCCAGCGCGACCGACGCGCGCTTGCTCGCCATCCCTGTCGGCTCGCCGGTGCTCGTGTGCGAACGCGTCACGCGCGATCGTGAAGGCAAGGCGGTGCTCATCAGCGAGCACGTGTTCCCAGGGCACCTCACCGAGTTCTCCGTCGAGTTGCCCTACGCCGAGGCGTCGATGGCGCCCAGCGGTCTGCGACTGGTCGAATAGCGCGGCCCAATTCGTCCCAGCTCGGGGCTTAGATGTCGGGCCAGCGGCGGCGTCGACGCGTCACCGATTTGCTCTTTGCGCCGAGCGCCCACGCACGACGCCACGCGCCGGCATCGGGGCCGCCGAGCGATGGCGACTGCTTTGCGTACGCGCGCTGTCGTGCCGTCCACCAGTCGGTTGCTGCTTCGTCGGCGAGCGCGGCGACCGCGGCTTCGATGCGCACCGCGTACTTGCGGGCATCCTCACCATCGATGGGACGCAGCGGATCACCGAAGGTGACGGTGACCTGTGCTCGCGAGAGCGAGCCGCCCTTGCGCAGCACTCGGCCCGTGCCATCGAGATGGATGGGCACCACCGGCACACCGGCGCGCAATGCGATGAACGCCGCGCCACCGCGGAATGGTTGGCCCCACCCATCGGGCGAACGCCCGCCTTCGGGGAAGATCAACAAGCTCCAACCGTCGTCGATGAGACCGCGCGCAAGATCGGCCGACTTGCGCCCGACCTTGGTGCGTTCGATCGGTATTGCGCCGATGACGAAAGCAGATAGCGCCGATGTGACGCGCGTGCCGAAGAAGTAATCCGCGGCTGCGCCGACGACGAGCTTCTTGCGCCACCGTTCGGGAATCGATGTCAGCAGAGTCGGCGTGTCTACATGGCTGTGGTGATTGGACGCGAAAACGACCGGCCCTTCGATGGCGCTGAGGCGATCGAGACCGCGGCGCTTTGGCGTACCGAGTGCGTAGACGAGTGGGCGCATGACGCCGTTGACGAGACCGGCCCGTGCGAGACGCGCCGCGGGGGAGCGGGCCCACTCGGTCTCGTAGCCGGCGCCGAGTTTCGGTCCGCGATCGGGAACCTCTACGCCCACCGGCACCGTGGGCGCGCGAAAGGGAAACTGCACGCGTCGGAGCTTGGCGGCGATCGGGTTGGTGGCCATCGTCAGCTCACGTCGGCCATGACGATCGGCGGGTTGTGCAGGTGCGTGATCGTCGCATCGCGACCGACGACATCGGACGCCATTTCGAGCGCGTCTTGCAACGTCGATGCCGGCATGAAACCCAACCGGTGAACGGCGCGTTGGTCGCCACCGACGATGATGACGCGACCGAGATGCTGCATGGCGTGTGCACCCCAATACCACATGTAGAACGGATGCACTCCGTGGTACGCGTATGACGTGCGGTAGAGGTGGATATACCACTCGTCTTCGGCGAATTGCTTCTCGTACTTCTTCTCGATCTCGGCCGGGTCGGTCGTATCGGCGAGCACCTGCTCGAAGAAGTCGATATAGCTCGGGTGATGCACGGGATGGAACTCCCACGGCGTCGGGTGCGACATGATGAGGACGCCTCCTTCGCGCACGAGCGGCTTGTTGCGGTACATGTTGAAGAAGTAACCGAGGCCCAGGCACATGACGAGGATCGGGTTCATGATCGAGTTGACGTTGTAGGGGCAGATGTAGGGCAGGCCCATCGTCAAGATGTCGGCTTGACCCTCGATCGAGACGAGCTGTTGGCGATAGACATGCTCGGTCGTGATCTTGTGCACCGCTTCGACTTCGCCGGCTTGCACCGACGTCAATTCGTAGGGCGCTTCCCACGCCTGGAAGATCTTGCGCTTGGCCCGGCTCGACAGCAACTTGAGCCCGGTTTGCATCGACACGAACTGCGCGCGGTCGCGGGCCGACCATTCCCATTCACGCTTCTGAAGGAATGCCATCGGGCCGTCGTAGCCGAACGTGTTGTTGTTGACCGTCGTCTCGATCTGGAAGATCTTGACGCCCGCGTCGCGTAGGACCTTGCCTTGGCGCCAGTTGGACTTGTGCAACTCGCTCTTGTGTTGATCCATGAACGAGCGGCTGTGGACCATCGTGTGCACGTTGTGATGGTGCTTGAGTGCGGCGTAGCCAGAGAGGCCTGTCGCGGTCGACTTCCAGCCGCCGTCCATGGCGACGAGGTTGATGTTGACATAGACGATCAGATCGCTCTCGGCGGCGCGCCGATTCATCTGCACGGTCTCACCGTGGGGCGTCTCGCCGAGGATCACCATGCCGTCGGGATCTTCGGCGTCGTGGTTGTACAAGAGCCCGCGTGGCGCAAACGCGTCGTAGACGCGGTCACCGACAGCGTGGCGCAACTCGGCTTCGGTCATGCGGCGGTGAAGCGCCAGCGCGGCGATGATGTGCACGTCGTCGACGCCGGCTTCGGCGGCCATGTCGAGCACACACTCGATCACCCGTTGACGGATGTCGGGGCTGCGCATCGGGGGCAGCGGCAGCGAGATGTCGTCGAACGCGATCGTGAGTTTCATGCCCGGGCGCAGCAGCGCGGGGAGGGGGTCGTGGTCGATCGGGTGGAGCAGTGCGTTGCGGATCGAGCCCTCGGGGTCGGCGAGGCCCGCCAGCGGCTCGGCGGGGTACAGCACGCGTGAGCGCCCGGCCGGCAACTTCTCGAGGCGGAAGCCGTCACCGTGATGGAACAAGATGGGCGGTGTCGACTTGTCGACGTCGAGCACGAAGCCCGGCCGCGGTGGTCGATGCTTTGCCATTAGTAGTCCTTGCGTTGCTTCTCGGTGCGGAGGTCGAACGCGATCTTGACGGCGCCGCGCGGGCCGGCGTTGGCGGCGTGGGTGATCGCGTCTTCATATCGGTCGAGCGGGTAGGTGGCGCTGACGAGGGAGCCCAGATTGGCCTGTTGCACGAGCGTGAGCGCCGCGTCGAAATCGTCTCGCGTGTAGGCGTAGCAACCACGAATCGCTGTCTCGCGGTGCCAGAGCGTGGTCAGGTCGAGATGCACGTGCGCGGGCATGCCGACGACGAGCACTTCATGACCAGGGCCGACCACTTCGAGTGCTTGTGTGAGCGACGCGTTGCTGCCGACGCAATCGACGACGCAGTCGGCGCCGCCGGTGAGTTGGCTGCCGATGACCATCGACTTTGTGTGCGAGCGAACTGCCCGCGAAAGCTCGGCCGGCTCGACCACGACATCGGCACCCAACGCGCGAGCGTGGCTGCGCTGCTCGCGGTACTTGGCGGTTGCGATGATCGTCCGCACGTTGCCGTAGGCGCGCAATGCCGCCACCGTGAGCAGGCCGAGGGTGCCCGAGCCGATGACGACCGCCGTGTCGCAGTGCACCTTGCGCGCCGCGTGGATTGCGCACGCCGTCGGCTCGATCATGACCGCGGCTTCGTCGGACAAGTCGCTGGGTAGCGGGAACAGTTGGTCGCGGTGTGCGACCATCGCGATCGACCAGCCGCCGCCGGTGTCGCGGCAGAACCCCGATTGCAGGCCGGGCTCGAGGTGACCGAATGCGATGCGCTCGCACAGATTGATGTTGCCGGCGGCGCACGCCGGGCACACGGGGTCGATGCTGCGGATCGCGCAATGCAGCACGGGGATGAGGACTGCGCGCGAACCGTCGGGTAGATCACCGACGACCTCGTGGCCGAGCACGAACGGGAAGGACACGATCGGTTCGAAGTAACGCGACGAATGGCCATCGATCGTGGCGAGGTCGCTGCCGCAGATGCCCGACAGCCTCGGCTTGAAGCGCACCCAATCAGGGCTGAGCGCCTCGGGTACGTCGACATCTTTGAGCTTGAGCGGGCCGAACTTTGCCCCACTGCCCGGTGCGAAGCGACCGGCGACGGTTGCCGCGGCGAACTTCGCGATCTTGCGTTCGAAGACGAGGGCCTTCATCGGTGAGACCGATCGCTCGAGCGATTCAATGCACTGGCCAGTAGGCCCGAGATGCGATCTTCGGCTTGATCACGCATGGGCGCAATCGGCATCAGCTTGCGCGGTGCGCCACCCGACTTGCGGAAGTCTTCGATGAGCCAGCCGCGCTTGCGGGCGATCGTCGCGAGCTTGGTTTCGGGGTTGACGGCCACCGGGAAACCGACGGCTTCGAGCATCGGCAAGTCGGACGCGGAGTCGGCATACGCAACCGAGTCGTTCAGCGACAGTCCGTGGGCATCGGCGTAGTCGACCAACGCTTGGTAACGGGCTTCGCCGGTGGGCGGGACATAGGTGAGTCGACCGTCGTAGCTGAGCCCGTGGCGCAGGTCGTTGGTCGTCCCCATGCGCGCGGCGACGATGTCGTCGAACAATGGCGCGAGGGGCTTGACGACGAAGTCGAGCGCGCCCGTGATCAGCAGCGTGCGATGCCCGAGGCGGCGATGCTCGCGCACGCGCCGGATGGCCGCGGGGAACGACTTGGTGAGGATCAGATCGCTGAACATCTCGGCGGCGTCTTCGTCGATCTGATCGACCGGAGCGCCTTCGTAGCGGCGGTAGAAGAAACGCAGGAAATCGCTGCGGTCGAGACGATCGAGCTTGAGCAACGACGGCCCTTCGAGCATCTGCTTGGCGACGAAGCGGGCGCGGTCGTCGCGACTCAAACGCCGTGTCGCCAACCACGAATACGACGCGACGACGTTGGACGCGATGAGCGTGTTCTCGAGGTCGAATGCCGCGATGTGGCGATCAGGGGAAAGGACCTGTGCACGAAGGCGCTCGGCGCGCGGTTGCGCCTGTCGGGCTCCGGGCGTGGTCTTGACACGCGCTTGTGCCACGATGCTCGGCAGGTGGATGCCGTGCACGTAGGAGTCCCATTCGATCGCACGCGGGTCGAACGGATACGTCGTGCGGTCGTCGTCGTCGAGCGAGTCCCACAGTGCCAGCAATCGATCGAGCCCGTAGACCGCCTCGCATTCGGCGTAGGCGCCGTAGAGCTCGACGTAGCCGAGGGCGCGGTCGACGAGTTCGCGTTTCTCTTCGAGGGTGGCGCCGAACTCGGCCTGCTTGCCGCGGACGGGGAGCAGCGACAGCACTCGCTCGGCGCGGCCGATACCCGACTTGGCCCGGTTGAGTTGCTTTTGCACGCGTCCGCGACCGGGGAAGCCCCACTCGGCGACGGCGATGGCCTGGCCCCGGTCGTCGTAGATCGGGTGCTCGGTGAACCACTTCTGTACGAGATCGACCAACCGCCCGTAGCGCAGCGGATTGACCGACCCCGACGCGACCTGCACGACATCGGGCCGCGCGTCGGCCGCGGCACCGCGCGCCGCGACCGCGCAGATGGCGGCGACAACGAGATCGACCGGAATGACATCGACGATGCCTTCGGGAACACCGGGGAATTCGCTGAGTAGCCCGCGTCCGTAGGAGAGGATGACCGGCTCGGCCATGCGAAACCCTCGTATCCAACCCGGAAACGGCTCGGCGATGGCGGACTCGATGATCGACGGTCGCAGGATCGACACCGGGACATTGCCTCGCGCGTCGATCAACGCGCGCTCGCCGACGGCCTTCGTGAACGCGTAGGCGTCGGGGAAGCCGAGCGACGACGCTCGGGCGCGGCCCGCGGCGATCATGCGATCGGTGACCCAATTGGCGCGCAACGACTCGGTCTTTTCCGCGAGCAGCGGTGTGCCCGCCGCGCCCAATTCGTGGCGAGCGCCCTTGCGGAACTTGCTCAGACGCTCAGGAGTGCGGCTGAGAGTTTCGGCGTCGAGGCGGGCTCGTCGCGCCGCGTCGACCTCTTGGCGCCAATCGACGTCGACGAAGAACGGGCTCTCGTCGATGAGCTCTTCGGGGGCCGCACCGCGGCGGCTGCCCGCGACATAACAAGTCGAGACGGCCACGAGGTGTGCGGTCGAGCCGAGCTCGTTCATCAGCGACACGATGCGCACTGGGCCGAGCAAATTGACCTCGACCGCGCTGTCGAGCGGGGAGTCGAAGCTGACCGTCGCGGCGGAGTGGATGAAGATGTCGCACGAAGCGACGGCGCGACGGCCGTCCTCGTCGAGACCGAGGCCATCGATCGAGACGTCGCCCGAGATCGCCACGACGCGCCGTGCGGCCATCTCGTCAAAGGCTTTGGCCCCGCCGAGCTCGGTGCGCAGGCGCTCGAAGGCGTCGTTGCGGAAGACTTCGCGCGCGACACGATCGCCGGCGCTGCGGCGCCCAGTGCGCACGACGAGCACCAACTCACAGTCGGGCACCGTGCGCAGGAGTCGCTCGACGAGCGCGGTGCCGAGAAAGCCGGTGGAACCGGTGATCGCGATGCGCTTGCCGGAAAGGCGTTGCCGAATCAAGAAACCGTGCCTTTCCGTTCGCGTGGGGCCCCGCGCGTTCTGCCTGCAAGGTGGCTGAAGGGGAGTGTCTACCAAATGGTAGACAGGGTTGTCTAGTATGGCGCGGATGGCCACGCTCACTGCCCCGATGCGCACTGACCAGCGGATTCTTGACGCAGCCTCCCGCTCCTTCGGCACGCGCGGGTTCGACTCGACCTCGCTCGACGACCTCGGCCACCAGCTCGGTTTGGCCAAACAGACGATCCTCTACTGGTTCCCATCGAAGCAGGCGCTGCTCGACGCGGCGGTCGCCCGCGGCGCAGCCGAGCTGTCCGAAGCGCTCGACCGCTCGCTCGAGCGGGCCGCGCTCGCCGAGGACCGCGTCGAGGTCGTCTTGCGCGCCGCCTTTCGCTTCGCCGTACGCCGGCCCGAGTTGCTGGGCCTCGTACGCGAGGTGAGCCGGCTCGGCGAAGGCCGCGCCGCCGACCTGCGGACGCGGCTCGGGCCCCTCGTCGATCGGGCGCAGGCCGCGCTGGCGCGCGAGATGCGCGCCGGCACCGTGCGCCGCGCCGATCCGGCGCACGTGTTGCTGTTCACCTACTCGATGGTGATCGGCGTCGCGACCGACATCGAGGCGCAGCGGGCGCTGGGCATCGACGTGTCGATTGCGTCGCTGGCCAAGCTGCGCCGCGAGTTGTTGGCGTTCTTGCGGGCGGCGCTGTCACCGATCGGTGCGCCGGCGCCGCCGTCCGTGGCGTTCGATCGCTAGCTGCACGAGCTCGTCGACGAGTTGCGGATACGACAGGCCTGACGCCGCCCACATCTTGGGATACATCGAGATCGGTGTGAAACCGGGAATCGTGTTGAGCTCGTTGACCAGGAACCCACGGCCGTACTCCTCGTAGAAGAAGTCGACACGGGCCATGCCCTCGCAGCGCAGCGCCTTGTACGCATCGATCGACAACCGCTGCACGGCGTCGGTCTCTTCGGGCGTCAACGGTGCGGGCACCAACAAGTCCGCCGTGTCGTTGAGGTATTTTTCGTCGTAGTCGTAGAACTCGGCCTTGGGTCGGACCTCGCCGGGCAACGACGCCCGCGGTTGCAGATTGCCCAACACCGCGCACTCGATCTCACGGCCTTGGATCGCTTCTTCGACGACGATCCACTCGTCATAGCTGAATGCGAGGTCGATCGCCGCCTGCAACTCCGACAGTGTCTTGGCCTTGCTGACGCCGACCGATGAACCGAGATTGGCGGGCTTGACGAACATCGGCAGCCCGAGGACTTCGACCAACTCGGTGGGCGTCGCTGCGGCGAACTCGCTTTCGTGTATCGACCGCGAATGGGCCTGCGCGATGCCGTGGAACGCGAGCACTTCTTTGGCCTTGGCCTTGTCCATGGCCAGCGCGGAGCTGAGCACGCCGGCACCTACATACGGCACCCCGGCCAACTCGAGCAGACCTTGCACCGTGCCGTCTTCGCCGAGGGGCCCGTGCAGCAACGGGAACACCACGACGGTGCGCCCCGCGTGGGCGGCTTCGCCGACCGCCGGCAACAGGTCATACGCGGGGCCGTCGGGTGACAACCGTTCGGGCAGCGCCTCGACGCCCTTGGTGAGCGCGGCGATGGCGTCGTCGGCTTGCACCCACCGACCGTCGCGCGTGATGCCGATCGCCTGGACGCGATACTTGGTGAGATCGATGGCGCCCAGCACATGGCGTGCCGTTGAGCGCGAGACGTCGTGTTCGGCCGACTGGCCACCGAACAGCACGATCAGGTCGATGCGATCATCGGGCACGGGGGCATTCTGTCAGACTGCCGTGGTGAGGTTTCGAGCGTCAGAGATCGCGATGGTGACCGATGCCGCCGTCGTCGGTGACGATGTCGCCGTCGACGGTGCGACCAACGACTCGCGTGCGCTGGTCGCGGGACAGTTGTTCGTGGCGATCGTGGCCGATCGCGATGGTCACGACTTCGTGGGTGCCGCGGTCGCGGCCGGGGCACCGGCCTACTTGAGCGAGCGCGGGGCGTGGCCGAACATCGAGGCAACCGCAATCCTGGTCGACTCGACCCGAGACGCGCTCGCGGCACTCGGTACTGCGGCCCGTCGGCGCATGTCCGGCGCGGTGGTCGGTGTGACCGGCTCCGTGGGCAAGACGTCAACGAAAGACTTGATCGCGTCGGTGCTCGAGGGCTCGCGGCGCACGTTCGCCAGCGAGAAGTCGTTCAACAACGAACTCGGCGTGCCGTTGACATTGTTCAATGCGCGCGATGACGTCGAAGTAGTCGTTGTCGAGATGGGGGCGCGCGGGCTCGGCCACATCGAGCAACTGTGCGCCGTCGCCCGACCGACCATCGGTGTCGTCACCGCCATCGCCGATGCGCATGTCGAGCAGTTCGGTTCGATCGAGGCAGTCGCGCAAGGCAAGGGCGAGCTCATCGAGTCACTGCCCGACGATGGCGTTGCGGTGTTGAACGCCGCCGATCCGCGGGTGCTCGCAATGGCGCGCCGGACGCGTGCCCGAGTGCTCACGTTCGGCGACGGCGGCGATGTCGTGGCCGCCGATGTGGTGATCCACGACGACCTCACGTCGACCTTTACGGCGAAGACGCCGTGGGGGAGTGCGACGGTCATTCTCGGCACGCGGGGCGCCCACAACATCGACAACGCACTCGCCGCGCTCGCGGTAGCGGGGGCCGTCGGCCTGACACTCGACAGTGCGGTGCCGGGTTTGCGTACGCCGCGGTCGTCGCCGTGGCGCATGGAGCTGCATCGCACTCGATCGGGTGCGCAGGTCATCAACGATTCGTACAACGCGAACCCCACTTCGATGGCTGCCGCGTTGCGGGCACTCGATGCGATCCCGGCCCAACGGCGGGTGGCCGTGCTCGGGGTGATGGCCGAGCTGGGCGCGGTGAGTGAGGCGCAACACCGCGCCGTGTACGAGCTCGCCGCGGCGCTCGGGATCGAGGTGGTCGCCGTCGACGCGCCGGCCTACGGAGCGGCCGCTGTCGGTTCGATCGACGAGGCGCTCGAACGCATTGGCGAACTCGGCCCGGACGACGCGATCCTGGTGAAAGGCAGCCGTGTCGCCGGTCTCGACATCCTGGCCGCCCGATTGCTCGAGAGGTGAGGTCATGGCGATGATCCGGGGTATCGATCACGTCGTACTGATCGTGCGCGACGTCGAGCGCGCCGCGACCTGGTATCACGACAAACTCGGGCTGGAGCCCGCACGGCTCGAGGAGTACCGCCGGGGCGACACGCCGTTCGCCTCGATGCGGATCAACGACACCGCGGTGATCGACCTGCTGCCGGGCGAACCCTCCGGGAAGAACGTCGATCACGTGTCGCTGATGCTCGATCCGTCGGTCGATATCGACCAGCTCGTGGCCTCGGGCGAGTTCGAGGTGCGCGCCGGCCCGATGCGCATCTGGGGTGCTCAGGGCTACGGCATGGGCGTCTACGTCGCCGACCCCGACGGCCACGTGGTCGAGCTCAAGAGCTACCGCGAGGCATAGCCGTTACGACCCGGCTGTCTCCGATGTGAGACGCTACAGTTTCCGGGTCCTGGACCGTTAGCTCAGTTGGCTAGAGCGCACGCTTCACACGCGTGAGGTCACTGGTTCGAGCCCAGTACGGTCCACCAGAGGTATCGCAATGCCCGATGCACCCGAGCTTCCGCCCGAGTACGTCGAGGCGTTGCGGACGGTCTTCGAGGCCAACGTCGTGGTGGCCGCGATCGCGGCGGGTTCTCGTGGTCGGGCAATTTGGGCGAAGCCCTTGCCCTCTTGGCGGACCACGCAATTTCGTTTCGGGACCGATCTTGCCGACGACCTCTGGACCGCCGAGCACCGCAACTATCAGACCCCGAAGATCGAGGATTAACTCACGCAGAGTGGTCCGCGGCGAAGCCGCCCACCCGTTGCGGCGGGGCCGCACAAAAGGTTCGAACGCCTTATTCAACTTGGCTCATGGCCGGGGCATCATCGCCGATGTGTTCAGCGTGAACCAGATGTTTCCCGTGCGCCGCGTTGGCGAGCTCCCCGTTCGATTGCGCTGCATGCATTGCGAAGTGGCATGGTCGGGCCCCCAACGCTCGGAGTGCTGGGTATGCGGCCAACCGGGCACGGCCTTGAACACGGCGATCGCCGCCCGCGACCGCACGGTGTCGGCCTTCGACCTCGAACTGCTCTTCTGACGCTCGTCGCCGCGCCCGCTCGGCCCAGTGACGCCGCAGCTATTTGCCGATGTTGGCGGCTTGGCCCTTGTGGGCTGCGATGAACTTCTGCAGCGCCGGCGCATCGACGCCGCCGCACTCGAGTTTGTAGGTCCACGCGGTCGCAACGACGCGCTTGGCCAGCGTTGTGTTGGGCGCGATGGTCAAGCCGGTCTGGTCCAGCGCCTCTACCGCCGCGGCATCAGCGGCGTCGCGGTACTGGACCAACACGTCGCCTGCCTCCAACACGGATACCTGCTCGGCGGGGAGTAGCTGTCGCGACACGACGCCGCGTGCGGATGGAGTGAAGAGGTGAGGCCCCGAGGTCGGCGGGTCGGTATCGAACTTGACCGATGAGGGGTCGATGACGTGTTGGAGCGAATTCGGATTCAGCGGCTCGCGAAACGGTTGGCCACAGCCGGAACTGCTGCCACTGCTACCGCCGCATCCGGCGAGCGAGAGTGCGCTGAGGGTCAACCCGATCGACACAGCGCCGCACATTCTTGCAATTCTCACCGTAGGGCCCGACATCGATCAATAAGCTATGGCCCCTGGAGGTGGCTGCGCGTTCATGGCTCGACGACTGGTAGAGCGACGGCTGATCGATGTCGGCGATCGTCTCAAGCGGCTACGTCAAGAGCTGGCGGTCGCCAACGAGCAGTTGCTGCATTTCGCCGACGAGGCCGACGATGCCCGGCTGCGCGCGCTGGTTTCGGAGACGCCTGTCGCCGAGCGCGACTTCCGTGACGCCCAACGCCATGCCGAGCTGATACGCCGGTCACGCGACGAGATGCTGGCCGAGATCGCCACCCTCGAGAAAAACCAGGACGAGTTGCTCGACCGGTTGGCGAAAGAGGGTCGATGACCGCCCCGCGAGAGTCAGAGCAAGATACCGACGCTGCTGACGGCCGCACGAGGGTGGTCATCGCCGAAGACGAAGCGATCATCCGCCTCGACCTCAAGGAGACGTTGCAGGACGAGGGCTACCTCGTCGTGGGCGACACGGGTCGCGGCGACATCGCGGTCGACATGGTGCGCGAGCTCAAACCCGACGTCGCCATCCTCGACATCAAGATGCCCGGCCTCGACGGCATCGAGGCGGCACGGCGCATCAACGCCGAGGGTGACACCGCCATCGTGATCCTCACGGCGTTCAGCCAGCGCGACCTCATCGAGCAGGCAGTCGAAGCCGGCGCGCTCGCGTATTTGGTCAAGCCCTATAACCGTAGTGAGTTGGTGCCCGCGGTCGAGATTGCCCGCAGCCGTCACCGTGAACTGCGCGCGCTGTCCGAGCACGCCGCGACCCTCGCCGAGCGCCTCGACGCGCGCAAGGTGATCGATCGGGCCAAGGGCTTACTGATGGACCGTGACGGCCTCACCGAGCAGGCCGCGTTTTCCTATCTTCAGCAGGCCGCCATGCAGACCCGCCAGACCATGAAGGCGGTCGCCCTGAGCGTCCTCGAGCAGACGCTGTAGGTTGTAGCCGTCATGGACAAGCTGATGTTGATCGACGGCAACTCGTTGACGTACCGGGCTTTTTTCGCGCTACCGACCGATATGGCCACTGCGCACGGGCAGGTCACCAACGCGGTCTACGGCTTCACGTCGATGCTCATCAACTTGCTGCGCGACCACAAGCCCGACCACGTGGCGGTGGCGTTCGATCGCCCCGAGCCCACGTTTCGCCACAAGCAGGTCGAGGAGTACAAGGCCACGCGCGAAGCGGCGCCCGACATCTTGCGTCAGCAAATGGGTCTGGTGCGTGAAGTCGCCGAGACCTTGCGCATCCCGATCATCGAACAGATCGGCTTCGAGGCCGACGACATCATTGCGACACTGGCGACACAGGCGCGCGATGCCGGCATGGAGACGATCATCGTCACCGGCGACCGTGACAGCTATCAACTCGTCGAAGATCCGTACATCAAGGTCTTGTACAACCGGCGCGGCGTCTCCGACTACGCGCTCTACGACGAAAAGGGCATCGAAGAAAAGACCGGTGTGCCGCCGACGTTGTACGTGCAATACGCGGCGCTGCGCGGCGACCCGTCGGACAACTTGCTCGGCGTGCCCGGTGTCGGCGAAAAGACTGCGGCCAAGCTCATCACGAAATATGGCGGCATCGACGGCATCTACGAGCACGTCGACGAGCAGACGCCCAAGCTCAAGGCGAGCCTCGCCGAGTTCGAGGCTCGTGTGCGGCGCAACGCCGACGTGATGGTGCTCGTGCGCGACATGGAGATGGAGCTCCAGCCGGCCGACCTTCGCATGGGCAAGCCCGATCCCGAAGAAGTGCGCCGGCTCTTCGACTTCCTCGAGTTCCGTACGTTGCACGACCGTCTCGTCGAGGCACTCGGTGCCGACGCGGTCGGCCCCGAGCAGGGTGATATCGACGTGATCGAAGCCGAGATGCGCGTCATCGAGACGGCTGCCGGTGCGCGCACGTTGCTGAGCGAATTGGGCGACACCGACCGACCGCTGGCCATCGCCGCGGACGACAACGGGCCTTTCACCGGCCTGGCGATCGTCGTCGATCCGGCGACAGCCGATGTGGCATGGATCTCGCGTGAATTGCTGTTCGATCCGGCGGTGCGTGAGGTGTTGGTCTCGTTGTTCGGCAACGGCGGGCGCGCCATTGCGGCCCACAACGCCAAACCGATCATGGTGACGATGCTCGACCAGGGCATCGACATGCACGAGCTCGCCCTCGACACGCAGATCGCCTCCTACCTCCTCGACCCGGCCGATACGCGCTACGCCCTCGGTGAAGTGCTGATCAGATACGCGCACTGCGAGTTGCCGAGCGCGGACACCGCGGCGGCTGCGGGTCAGTTGTCCTTCGGTGATGACAATGTCGATGCCGCGCAACTCATCTGTCGCCACGCGTTGGCCGTCGATCGATTGATCGAGCCCATGCAACAGGCGCTCGACGCGCAAGCGTTGCGCACGCTCAACGACGACATCGAAGTGCCGCTCGTGAGGGTGTTGGCCAAGATGGAAGTCGTGGGCATCGGTGTCGATGTCGCCGAGTTGACCGCGTTGCGCAAGCACCTCACGTCCGAATGCGATCGGCTGCGGCTGCTCGTCATCGAAGACGCTGGTTTCGAGTTCAACATCAACTCGACCAAACAACTGGGCGAGGTTCTCTTCGACCGGCTGGGTCTGGCGCGGCAGAAGAAGACGAAGACCGGCTACTCCACTGATGCCCGAGAGCTCGAAAAGCTGCGGGGCGAGCATCCGATCATCGAGCATCTGCTCGACTACCGCGAAGTCGAAAAGTTGCGCTCGACCTACGGCGAGGGTCTCCTCGCGGCCGTCGGCGCCGGCGACCGCATCCGCGCGACGTTCAACCAGACGGTGGCCCGCACGGGCCGGCTCTCGTCCGACGCGCCCAATCTCCACAACATTCCGGTGCGCAGCGAATCGGGTCGCGCCTTTCGTAAAGCGTTCGTCCCCGCTCCGGGGTTCAGCTTGCTGGTGGCCGACTACAACCAGATCGAGTTGCGGTGCATCGCGCACCTCGCCGACGACCCCGGACTCATCGCGGCGTTCACCGAAGGGCGCGACGTGCACACCGCCGTGGCGGCGCAGGTCTTCCACGTCCCCGAGAGCGAGGTCACGTCGCGGCAGCGCAACTTCTCCAAGATGGTGTCCTACGGGTTGGCCTACGGCATGGAGGCCTACGGGCTCGCGCAGCGCCTCGGTGTCGCCACCAAGGACGCGGCCGAGATCCTCGACGAGTACTTCCGGGCGTTCCCCAACGTGAAGTCGTACATGGATGAGACCGTGCGCGAAGCACGCCAGCGCGGCTACACCGAAACACTCTTCGGTCGGCGCCGCCAGATCCCCGAATTGGCCTCGAGCAACTTCCGCATCCGTCAGGCCGGCGAACGCCAGGCTATGAACGCCGGCATCCAAGGCTTGGCCGCCGACATCTTCAAGGTCGCGTTGGTGCGACTCGACGACGCGCTCGAAGACGCGAAGATGACGAGCCGCCTCGTCTTGCAGGTCCACGACGAAGTCATCATCGAGATGACCGCCGACGAGAGCGACGAGGTGCGAGACATGACGCTCGCCATCATGCGCGGCGCGTTCACGCTCAAAGTGCCGCTCGACGTCAACCTCGCGGTGGGCAAGTCGTGGGCTGACGCCAAGGGCTGATCGTGGCGCATTGGTTCGAAGCGGTCGCCGACCACCTCGGCCCCGCGTATCTCCGCTACTCCTTTACTTATGGCACCGAGCAAGAGGTCACCTTCCTCGTCGATGTCCTCGGGCTGACCCCGGGGATGCGAGTGCTCGACGTCGGTTGCGGGCCCGGGCGCCATGCGCTGGCGCTCGCCCGGCGGGGGATCGAGGTGGTCGGTGTCGACATCTCGGAGACGTTCATCGATCTCGCCCGAGCCAACGACACGACCGCGCGGTTCGAGCGGGCCGACGCCCGAGACCTGTCCTTTTGTGACGAGTTCGACGCCGTGATCTCGCTGTGCCAGGGCGGCTTCGGGCTCTGCGGCGGAGTGCCCGGGTCACCTGTAGATGACGACCTCCGCATCCTGTGCGGCATGGCGCGAGCCACCAAGCCCGGTGGAGTAGTGGCAGTCAGTGCTTTTTCGGCATATTTCCGAACGAGGTTCCTCGACGAGTCGGTCGATTTCGACGCCGAGCGAGGCGCCTACCACGAGGTGATGGAGCTGCGGGACCTGGCGGGGACCCGGGTCGAAAAGGACGGGTGGACGACCTGTTTCACACCCCGGGAGCTCCGGTTGATGTTCGCGGCCGCCGGACTCGTCGTAGAAGAGCAGTCTTCGGTCAGCCCCGGTGACTACGCGCACCGCCCTCCCGATCTCGATCACTACGAGTACCTGACCGTCGGTCGCCGGGCCCGAGCGGCCCTTCGAGCGGGGAGCCGGCGCCCCGTGAGCGAACCATGACCAGCCGAGTAGGCTCTGTACCTGCGGTTCGCCCGATGCGGCCGCGGCCCGCGGTTCGTGGGTCCCACCCTTTACTCCTTATCCACCCCAAGTAGGCAACCCCTTGTCCATCACTACAACCCCCGACTCGTTGTTCGGCACTTTCGACGAGAACGGTGAATACCACCCCCGAGCCATCACCGAAGACGACGTTGGCGCCGGTCTCGACGACGCGTACAACGCAACGCTCGTCACCGTCGAAGACGGCCAGATCGTCGAAGGCCGAGTCGTCAAGATCGACAAGGACGAAGTCCTCCTCGATATCGGATACAAGTCCGAAGGCGTGATCCCGTCACGCGAGCTGTCGATTCGCAACGACGTCGACCCCAACACGGTGGTCAAGCTGGGCGAGCACGTCGAAGCGCTCGTGTTGACGAAAGAAGACAAGGACGGCCGTCTCATCCTGTCCAAGAAGCGTGCGCAATACGAGCGTGCGTGGGGCAAGATCGAAGCGGTCAAAGAAGCTGACGGCATCGTCAAGGGCATGGTCATCGAAGTCGTCAAGGGCGGCCTCATCGTCGACATCGGATTGCGCGGCTTCTTGCCCGCTTCGTTGGTCGAGTTGCGCCGCGTGCGTGACTTGCAGCCCTACGTCGGCCGCGAAGTCGAAGCAAAGATCATCGAGCTCGACAAGAACCGCAACAACGTCGTGTTGTCCCGTCGGGCCTTCCTCGAAGAGACACAAAAAGACCAGCGCGAGCAGTTCCTCGACAACCTGCGTCCGGGCGAAGTGCGCAAGGGCGTTGTGTCGTCGGTCGTCAACTTCGGTGCATTCGTCGATCTCGGCGGTATGGATGGTCTCATCCACGTGTCCGAGCTCTCGTGGAAGCACGTCGATCATCCGAACCAGGTCGTACAGGTGGGCGACGAGGTCACGGTGCAGGTGCTCGAAGTCGATCTCGATCGCGAGCGCATCAGCCTTTCCCTCAAGGCAACCCAGCAAGATCCGTGGCAAGAGTTTGCGTCCAACCACCGCGTTGGCGAGCTCGTCTATGGCCGCGTGACCAAGCTCGTGCCGTTCGGCTCATTCGTACAGGTCGGCGACGGTATCGAGGGCCTGGTGCACATCTCCGAGATGTCGGCGCACCACATCGAAGCCCCCGAGCAGGTCGTCACACCGGGCGAAGAGCTCTGGGTCAAGATCATCGATCTCGACTTGTCCCGCCGGCGCATCAGCTTGTCGATCAAGCAGGCCGCCGAAGGTGGCGAGGTTGCGGCCGAGTATCGCGAGCACTTCGGTGAGCACGCCTTCGACAGCGAGGGCAACTACATCGGTGGTGCGACCGAAGGTCAGCAGGCCTGGGAGGAATACTTCAACGAGAACGGCGAGCTCATTCAGCCCGGCGAGCCCGGCCACGGTGGCGCACCCATCGAAGCCGCCGAAGCCGACGCTGACGTCGCCGACGATGAGGTCCCGGCCGAGGCCGTCGAAGACTGATCCATACCCGTTTCAACGAACACCGTTCGTGCCTACTGCCGCCCATTCGGGCGGCAGTAGTCGTTTTGACCCTCAACGCCCGACACTTCGGTGCCGATTGATGAATTGCCGCTCAATCGCGCCCCCCATGCGCGCCGACCAATAGACGGGTTCCCCGTCGCAGGCCAGAGATTGTGCGCCATCCCTCAATTCGGGTGGGAACCGTCCGACCAAGAAACTGGCTCGAAACAGCACGAGGAACGAGGTAGGCAGTGAGTTCGCGCAGAACGATCATTTTGGTGGCAGCCATCGTGGTGGCAGCGCTCGCGACATATGTCCTCTTGAACTATGTCCGCGGAGTCGAGGAGAAGGCCAAGCCGAATCCCGTTTCCGTGTACATGATCTCTGACGAGATCAAGCGGGGCAGTCCGGGTGTAGAGGTCAAGAGCACCCTCATCAAGAAGGCGGTGATTCCTGCGGAATACCGCCCCGATACGGTGGTCACCGATCTCAACGAGCTCGATGGCAAGGTCGCAGTGATCGACCTCAAGCCGAATCAGATTCTGGTGCAGGGCATGTTCGTCGAAGGCGAACGCCTCAACACCTCGTTCAAGGACAAGATCACCGGCGACAACGTCGCGGTGGCATTGTCGTTCGACACGGTGCGCGCGGTCGGTGGCTACATCAAGCCGGGCGACGAGGTCAACCTCCTGATGGTCCAGCCGGTCAAGAAGGCCGAAACTGGCACCAGCCCGACCGCGACCCCGGCGAGTGGCGCGGCTTCGTCACAGGGTGGCAAGGCGGCAGTGCAGCAACAGCGCACCGACGGCCTGCAATACGACAATGACGTCCGCTACTTCTACGAGAAGGTGCGCATCCTCGCCATCGGCGCCGATGTGTTGCGTTCGCCCGGTGAGACGGCCAATACGACGACCGCCGCCGGCACCGCCGCCGAAGGCCCCGGTCAGGGTGGCGTGATCATCTTCCTCGTGCCGCCCGATGTGGCCCAGCGCCTGCTCGCCGCCGGTTCCGGCCAGTTGTACATGACCTTGCCGTCGGAGACCTGGAAGCCGGTGCCCATCGCGCCGATCCCGGTCGAGGAGTTCGAACCGAACACCCCGCTGCCCGGTGAGAACGCCAACAAGCTCACGCCATACGGCCCCAAGGGTTACATCGACCAGTCGGCCGTCTCTTCCACGGGTTCCAGCGGCTCGACGACGACCGCTCCGACCACCACAAGGTGAAAGGCAACTGATGTCGACATTCTTCGCCGACGACTCGACCGAAACGTGGTTCGCTGACCCGTTCGGCGGTTCGCCCGGCACGCCACCACCGCCCACCGGCTTCGATTCCGGGAGCAGTGCGTTGCGAGTCGCGGTGGCCGTGGTCGAGCGCGACCCCGAGGATCGGGCGTATCTCGTCAGCTTGTTGGGGGGCGGGGTCAGCCCGTTCGCCACACTCGACGAGCTCGCGGTGCGCCTCGACGGCTCGCCTGTGATCGCGGTGCTCGGACCTTCGTGTACCGCAGACGGCTCGTTGGCTTCGGCCGACCGCTTGCTGCAACGTCACGGTGAGGTCGGAGCAATCCTCGTCGCCAACGAGCTCTCTACTGCACTGCTGCAACAGGCGTTGCGGGCGGGTGTCAAAGACGTGCTGACCGCACCGATCAGCTCCGAGCAACTGTTCGAAGCCGTCGAGCGTGTCGCAAACACGTTGAAAGCCGCGCCGGCAACACCGAGCGCACCGTCACCAGTCAGCTTTGACGACGGCGGCGGGGGCGACCTCGGCACTGTCGTTACGGTGTTCTCGACGAAGGGTGGCTCGGGCAAGTCGGTCATCGCGGTGAATCTCGCCGTGGTGCTCGCGATGCGCTCGGACCGTCCGGTATGTCTCGTCGACGCCGATCTGCAATTCGGTGACATCGCCGTGATGCTGAAGCTGGCGCCGCAACACACCATCGTCGACGCCGTCGCATCGTTGGACCGCCTCGACGCAACGTTGCTGCAGAGTCTCATGACGCTGCATCCACCCTCTGGCTTGCACGTACTCGCCGCACCGCTCGAGCCGGCGTTCGCCGACCAGATCGGCGCAGCCGAGATGGTCAAGATCGTCGAAACGCTGCGCAAGACGCACGCCTATGTCATCGTCGACACGCCGGCGTACTTCAACGATGTCGTGCTCGGTTTGATCGAGGTGAGCGATCAGGTTCTGCTCGTTGCCGGCCTCGACGTGCCGAACATCAAGAACGTCAAGATCGGCTTGCAAACACTGCGCTTGTTGAACACGCCGAAGGAGAAGCTGCGGCTGGTTCTCAACCGCGCCAACTCCAAGGCGAAGCTCGACGTCGGCGAAGTCGAACGCACGCTCCAGATCACCGCCGATGCGCTGATCCCGAGTGATGTCGTCGTCCCGCAATCGGTCAACAAGGGCATTCCCGTGGTGCTCAGTGCACCCAAGTCTGCCGTTGCTCGCTCGCTCGTCGAGCTCGCGTCGATCATTCTGCCGCAGGCAGAAACTCAACGCCGTCGCAAGTAATCGCACCCACCCCGTATCGCCCGCAAACCGGTCCAGGAGCCGTCAATGTCCCTCTATCGCCGACTGCACGAAGTCCAACAAGCTCCCACCGCGCCTGGTGGGGCGGCGGGCCGCGATCCGGTGCTCAACGACTTGCGCCACAAGATTCACCAGCGCCTAATCGAAGAGCTGGGACCGATCCTCTACGACAGCCGTCTGGCGCCCGAGGATCTGCAACGCAAGGTGCACGAACAGCTCCATGCGGCGCTGGCGCAAGAACGCGCCCCGCTGTCTGCGGCCGACAAGGCACAGTTGATCCAAGACGTTTCCGACGACATTCTCGGCTACGGCCCGATCGACCGGTTGCTGAAGGATGCCGAAGTTTCGGAAATCATGGTCAACGGACCGAATCTGGTCTACGTCGAGCGCAAGGGCAAGCTCACGCGCGACCCGATCTCTTTCGTCGATGCGTCGCACTTGCGGCGCATCATCGACAAGATCGTCGGTCAGGTCGGCCGGCGCATCGACGAGTCGACGCCGTTGTGCGACGCTCGTCTCCCTGACGGCTCACGCGTCAACGCGGTGATCCAGCCGCTGGCGATCGGTGGGCCATTCCTCACGATCCGTAAGTTCTCCAAGGACCCGCTGCAGATCGACGATCTGATCCGCTTCGGTACCGTGACGCCGCACGCCGCTCGATTCTTGCAGGCGTGCGTCGTCGGCAAGCTCAACATGATCGTCTCCGGTGGTACCGGCTCCGGTAAGACGACCACGCTCAACGTGTTGTCGTCGTTCATCCCCGAAGACGAACGCATCGTCACCGTTGAAGATGCGAAGGAACTCCAGCTCCATCAGGAGCATGTGCTCTCGATGGAGACCAGGCCGCCGAACATCGAAGGCCGCGGCGAGGTCACGATTCGTGACCTCGTCAAGAACACGCTGCGTATGCGCCCTGACCGCATCGTCGTCGGCGAGTGCCGGTCGGGCGAAGCGCTCGACATGTTGCAGGCCATGAACACCGGCCACGACGGATCGTTGACCACTATCCACGCGAATACACCGCGTGACACGCTGGCCCGTCTCGAGACGCTGGTGTTGATGGCCGGCTTCGACTTGCCGGTGCGCGCGATTCGAGAGCAAGTGGCGTCGGCCGTCGACCTCATCGTGCAAATCAGCCGCCTCCGTGACGGCAGCCGTCGCGTCACCCACATCACCGAGGTACAAGGCATGGAGGGTGACATCATCACCCTGCAAGACGTCTTCCTCTTCGACTGGCACGCCGGCGTCGACGAGAACGGCAAGTACAAGGGCACGTTGAAGCCGACCGGTGTCCGTCCGAAGTTCGCCGAGAAGCTCGCCGATCAGGGCATCCGCCTCGGTCCCGAGGTCTTCAACCCCAACTCTGGCGGCGCCGTCGCAACATCCCGTCCCGCTATCGGGCGCTGAAGCTGAGGTTTCGTATGTCCTTCCGAACATCCGAACGCCCCGCGGCCGTACCGCCTCGCTCGCTTGCGAGCATGCGCGCCCGGTTGCGGACACGCTGGGCGGTACTGCTCAGCGTCGGTGCCTGCTTGGTGGTGGCGTTGCCATCGCCGGCCGGTGCACAAGACCAACCGCAGACCGTGCAGGTGCCGCCGAAGATCGTTGCGGTCGACGCGCGCGCCAACACGAACGCGACGGTGATCGTGCGTTCGACCGAGGAGGTCGTCAATCCTCAGGTCGTGGTCAACAAGACGCCGGTCGAAGTCACCGGGGTCAAGAAGGCGCTCGACGCCGGGACGAAGATCAACACGGTGTTGGTCATCGACAACTCGGAAGACTCGGGTACGTTCGCGTTCAAGGAGATCAAGAGCGCGGCGACCAATTTCCTCAACAGCGTGAAGCCCGGTGAGAGCGTTGCGGTCGTCAGCCTCGGCGGTACGGCACGCATCGAGAAAGAACTCACCCAGAACACGGCCATCGCGTCGCAGATCGTCACCGATCTCAAGCCGGTCGGCGCCACCGAGGTGTGGAGCGGTTTCACCCTCGCCGCCGACCTCCTCGCTTCGGAGAGCACCGCGGTCAACAACGTGATCGCACTCGTTGCGTCGCAGGACAGTGGCACGAATGCAAAGGTCACGTCGGCGATCAGCCGTTCGCTGTCCAACCGCGTGGCCGTCAACGTGATCGCGGTGCGGAGCGGGCGAGTGTCGGACCAGCAGATCGGTGAGCTCTCGCAGCTCGCGCAGGAGACGGGCGGGCTCATGCAGGCCACGACCCAACCTTCGCTGCTGCCCCCGCTGTTCGCAGCCGCGTCGAACGCGGTGCACGGTCTGTACGCGGTCAGCATCATCGGTGATGCCTTGGCCCCTGGTGGCAACCTGCAGATGCTCGTGAACAACACGGAGCTCGAGGTCGGCTTCATCGCCGGCTCGGTGACCCGTGGCGCAAACCTCGCACCGTTCAAAGAGTCCAAGTCCGTGCTGCCGTTCCTGCAGACGGGCAAGGGCAAGTTGCTGAGCCTCGTGATGATGTTCACGGCCATCGCGTTGGGCATCTGGGCGATCGGCACGTCGGTCGTGCGGGAAGACACGGGTCTCAACTCGGCACTCTCGCCCTACGTCGACGGCGACGGCGACGACGTCGTCGGCAGACACAGCGCGATCTTCCAACGAGCGGTCGACATCACGGGAGGCATCGCCGAACGGCGGGGCTTCCTCACCACTGCCGAGAACAAGCTCGACCAGGCGAGCATGCCGTTGCGCGCCGCGGAAGCGCTTACGTTGTACGCAGTCTTCATCGGCGGTGTCTTCCTTGCGTCGGTGTTGCTCACTCGCAGCCCGATCAAGATCCTGATCATGACCGTGGTCGGCGCCCTCTTGCCCACGGCGTACGTGAACTTCAAGATCTCGCGGCGCAAGAAGAAGTTCATGAATCAGCTTCCCGACACGCTCGGCTTGCTCGCCGGCACGTTGAAGGCGGGCTATTCGTTCATGCAGGGCGTCGAAGCCGTGTCGCAGGAAGTCGAAGACCCGATGGGTGTCGAGCTGCGCCGGGTCGTCAGCGAAGCGCAGCTCGGGCGACCGGTCGAAGACGCGCTCGAGTCTGCGGCCGAACGCATGGAGAGCGAAGACTTCGCTTGGGCCGTTATGGCCGTCAAGATCCAGCGAGAGGTCGGCGGCAACCTCGCCGAACTGTTGCTGACCGTGGCCGAGACGATGACATCCCGCTCGCGCTTGCGCGGCGAGATCAAGGCGCTCACCGCTGAAGGTCGCATGAGCGCCATCATCCTCGGCATCTTGCCTCCGGGTGTGGGAGCCGTCATGTATGTGCTCAACCGGGAGTACATGGTCGTGCTCTTCCATGAGTCGATCGGTGTAGCGATGCTCGTAGCGGCGGTGGTGAGCATGATCGCCGGGTTTGCCTGGATGCTCAAGATCATCAACATCAAGATCTGAGGCTTGAACAATGGACACAACCGCGCTGTTGGCGATCGTGGGAATCGGCGGTGGGCTCTTCACCGTCCTCTACACGGTCCTCGCGCAATCAGAGGACAAACGTGTCGTGCGCGACTCCTTGCGCGCGCTCGACGGCTTCGAGGTGGTGGACAACCAGCGCGACCGCGAGTTGTTGAACCCTCTGCGTGAACGGGCGTTGATGCCTGCACTCGCCGGGCTCAACAGTCTTGCCCGCCGGTTCACGCCAGTGGGCTATATCGACGGCGTCCGTCGGCGTTTCGTGCTGACCGGCAACACTGATCCCGAGATCGTCGATCGCTTCCTCGCCATCCGCGTGGCGACGGTCGCTGCCATCCCCGTCTCGTTCTGGTTCTTCATGATCCTGAATCCGCTCGGGCAAAAGGGCATTCTGCACCTGATCACGTTCGGCTTGGTCACGATGTGTCTGTTCCTCGGTCCCGACGCGATCGTGAATCGCCGCGTCACCGAGCGTCAGTACCAGATCCGCATCGGTCTTCCCGACGTGCTCGATCTGCTCGTGATCAGCGTCGAGGCCGGCCTCGGTTTCGAACAGGCCCTCGACAAGACCATCGTCGCCGTGCCTGGCCCTTTGAGCGACGAGTTCATGCGCATGCTCGGTGAGACTCGCGCCGGTTCCGGGCGCGCCGAAGCGATGCGGGCGATGGAACAGCGCATCGACATCCCCGAGGTGAAGTCGTTCGTTCTCGCAATCATCCAGGCCGACACCTTCGGTATCTCGATCGGCCGCGTGTTGCGCGGCCAGGCCGAGGAACTTCGCATCCGGCGTCGCCAGAAGGCGCAGGAGATGGCGCAGAAGGCGCCGGTCAAGATGTTGATCCCGATGGTGTTCTGCATCTTCCCCGCGCTGTTCGCGGTCGTACTCGGCCCTGCGCTGATCAACATCTCGCAGAACTTCTAGAACGAAATGCGCGTCGACGCGCCCACCTCGGCCGGCCCGAGGACCCCGACCACCTTCGCGCCCGATGCGCCCGCCGCATTCCCGGCTGTCCGCACGCGGCGATTCGCTACGCCCGACGGTTCGCTGGCATCGGCCTGCGGTGCCGTATTCGCGTTCCTCGGCTTCTTGATGGGGTCGGCAAAGCTGGGCGACAACAGCTTGCTCACGCACATCGCGACGGGCCGGTTGCTCGTCCACGGCAAACTCGCGTCGCTGTGGAACGGCATGCCCGACCCTTACACGACGTCGAGTCGGGGATCGTCGTGGATCGTGCAGAGTTGGCTGGCTTCGCTCTTTTACGGCGTCGTCGACGCAATCGGTGGGGGAGCCGCGCTGCGCATCTCGTTCGGCGTCACGACCGCTCTGTTGACGTGGCTGGTCTGGAAGCTCGCCGCGTCTGCGCAGTCATTCACCGTGCGCGTTGCAGTCTGCGGCGTCGTCGTGGCGGTGGGCACCACCGCGTGGTCGCCCCGCCCGCTGTTGATCGGCCTCGTGTTGATGGCGGTCGTGATGCTGGCGCTCGACGGTCGTGTCGACCCGCGCTGGCTCGTTCCGGCCATGTGGGTCTGGGTCAATTCGCACGGCTCGTTTCCCCTCGCAGCAGTTGTCGTCGCGGCGGCGGCATTCGGTCGTCGTCTCGACGGCGAAGACCCGAAGCACGAGCTGCGAGTGTTGCGGTTCACTGTGATCGGCACGGTGGTCGGTGGTCTGCTGAATCCGGTCGGGCCCAAGCTGTTGCTGTTCCCGCTCGAGCTCTTGCGGCGTTCCGATGTCCTGCGTTCGGTGATCGAGTGGCGTTCGCCCGACTTCGGTCTCTTCTGGACGCGCATCTTCCTGTTGCTCATCATCGGTGCCATCGTCGGCTTCATGCGCCGGCCTTCGTATCGTTCGGCGCTGCCGACGATCGTCGTGATCGCCAGTTCGTTGCTGGCGTCGCGCAACATCGCGGTCGCCCTCGTCGTCATGGTGCCGGCATTGGCGCACGGTATCGATGGCCTCGGTTCGATCGATGGAGCTCGCCGCACGCCGATCTTCCGTGCGGTTCCCGTCGCGCTCGTGGCGGTAGTTCTGCTCATCGGCGCGGCAACCGCGGGCCAACCCGCGTACGACCTCGGTATGTATCCGGTGAAAGCCGTCGACTGGCTCGATCAACGCGGCTTCGTCGGTCGTGACATCCCTCTGGTGCACGAAGACTTTGTCGGCAACTATCTCGAGTTGCGCTACGGCACAAACGCCGGTGTGTACTTCGACGACCGCTTCGATCTTCATTCCGACGAACTCATCGCGCAATACCGCGCGCTGGCATCGGGCACCAAGGATTGGGACAAGGGTCTCGACACGGCGGCCGCCGTCGTGTGGGAGCGCAACACGCCGGTCGAGTCGCTGCTGCGGCTGACCGCGGGCTGGTCGATTGCCTGGCAGGACGACGACTGGTTCGTGGCCTGCCACTCGAGCGACGCCCGCTGCGG
>JBDTLT010000048.1:0-29761 GCA_039934635.1 Acidimicrobiales bacterium | reverse complement strand
ACCACCGCACCCACCGACGGCGCCCGCGTATCCACCACACGCGACGGCAACAACGCATGGAAGCCTCCGTCGACCGGCGGCGGTGGAGCGCTCCCCGCGGCCGAGACCGCGGCGAACGCGTCGAGACGGCGGCCGCTGCTCGTCTTGCCCGCGGTGGCGGCGAGGCTCGGCAACACGTCCCCGGTGTCGACCAGCGCACTGCGCAACGCGGCAGTGGTGAGCGAGGGCGCACGCGCCAACACGAGCGCGGCAACGCCTGCGACGTGGGGCGTGGCCATCGACGTGCCACTTAGATACGTGAGCTCCGACGCGCCGCCGCCGCTGTAGCTCGTCGATACGCAATTGACACGAATGTTGTCGACGTACGCGCCATCCAACACGCCGACCGGCGGGGGAAGGCTGCTTGCGTCGGAGTCGAGCCCAAAGCGCAGGTACAACGGGCCACCGTCGAACTGCGAGATGTCGATGACGTCGTTGACACCGCCGTATCCCCACCACGCCCGTAGTAGGTCGCTGCTGGTGATGGCGGCATCGGCACGACCTGATACGTAGAAGAAATCGCTGCCGGTCTCTGCGTCGACGACCAGTGGGTACTGCAAACGACAGCCCTTTTGTCCCGTGAGGTTGACGGCGGTGTTCGTTTGGATCCACGAGTCGTTGCTGTTCGCATACGGAGTGAACTGCGGTGGAGAATCGGTGACGCTCGAGCCCGTGCCCGGCGAGTACTGCGCCGTGACCGCCCAGGTGTTGGCACTGCCCGGCGCGGCGCCGGTGTTCCAGCGGGGCGATCCGCCGCCGAAGGGATCTGTCTCGAAGGTCTCGTTCAACAGCGTCGGGCCGAACGCCGGGTAGGTGCTCAAGATGTTCACGCCCGGCGCGGCGAGATCGACCGAATTCTCGCTGTAGTTCGAGAAGCTGGCGAGCGTGTCGTTCTGGGTGGTGGCGGCGACGCAGACGATGTTCGCTTGCGGCAGCTCGCACGGATACGTGTTGTTGCCGTTCGCGTCGAGGTCACGCATCTCGTTGCCGGCGGCAACAACGTAGAGCGTGTTGGGGTGCGACGAGATTGCGTCTTGCACCGCTTGCGAGAACGTCGCGCCACCGCCGCTGTAGTTCACGATGCGCGCGCCCATATTGGCGGCGTAGGAGAACCCTTCGGCGATATCGGCCGACGTCGCGACACCTTCTCCGTCGAACACGCGCACCGGCATCAGTCGCACGTGCCACGCCACGCCCGCGACACCGATGCCGTTGTCGCCGACCGCGCCGATCGTGCCGGCCACGTGGGTGCCGTGGCCGAGGATGTCGCGCGGATCGTTGTCCGAATCACTGGCCGACGCACGCGACGCGCCCACAACATCCCAACCCCGAAAGTCGTCGACGTAACCGTTGTTGTCGTCGTCGACATGGTTCGTCTCGCGCCCACCGCCACTCTCGCCCGGATTGGTCCACATGTTGGCCGCGAGATCCGGATGGTCGTACGCGACGCCGCTGTCGACGATCGCCACGACCACACTGTCGCTGCCGGTGGTGAGGTTCCAGGCTTCGGAGGCATCGATGTCGGCACCGGGCGAGCCGGTGTTGTGCAAACTCCATTGATCGACCAGACGCACATCGTTGGGCACCGTGCTCGTGTGCCACAGGTAGTTCGGCTCGGCGTAACGCACCGCGGCGCGTGTGCGCAGCGCAGCGATGGCCGACTCGACCGATTGCCCCGGTTCGGTCTGCAGAACCACCGCGTCACCGGCGCGGGCAACAGGGACACCCTCGACGCGGGCAATCGACAGCGCGCTGTCCTTCGCCGTGTCACTCATCGAATCGGCGAAGCGAACGACGACTTGGCCGGCGACGTGTTCGGCCTCGATCACCGGGGCCGCGATCGTCGGCGTCGCCGCGTCGACCGGCGCGGTGGACACCGGTGCGACGACGGTCGCGACGCCGGCGAGCGCGAGGCCGCAAATCCAAACGAGCACCGGTACCCGACGGCTCACCGTGTCACCGCGGCGTCAGTAACACGATCGGGATGACCCGGTCCGTCAGGGTTTGGTATTTGGCGAAGCCGGAGTAGCTCGCCGTGATGCGCGGCCAGAGCTCGGCCCGCTCGGTCGTCGTGGCGACCGCGGCGGTGAACGGTTGCCGTTCTCGTCCTACTTCGGCCTCGACCTCGGGCTGCGTCATGAGGTTGAGGCACCATGCGGGCGTACGGTCGTCGCCGCCGTTGGATGCGACGACGGCCAACCGGCCATCGCCGACAGGGAGATAGAGCAGTGGCGTTTCGTGTGACCGGCCCGACCGCCGTCCGACGGTGTGCAACACCAGTGACGGCGTCTTCTTGAAGGCCAAGCGGCCGCGGCGGAGGTGGAAAAGCCACACGAAGAAGCGGTTGAATCGCGGTTGCCATCGTGTGGCCCGTCGCCGATCGACCATCGTCAGCCGGTGGGCTCGGTGAACGACGAGAGCAGCCGGTCGGCTTGCACGTGCGCGGTCGTCGGGAGATGTCCGCGCGACTCGACGAGCCGGCGCAACCCGTCGCGCCACGTGACGGTCGAGGGGCCGGTGATGGCGCGTCGTTTGGTCGGGTCGAGGATGATGCCGCGAATGCCGCCGGGCACTTCCTTGACGACGATGTCGGGCTTGAACCCGACGAGCTCACCGAGATAGGCACACCACTCTTGGGCCGAGACTGGTTCGTCGCCGGCCCAATTGACGATGGTCGCCGGCACGCTCGCCGCGTGCAACAGCGCTTCGGTCTGTCCGTAGATGTCGTCTTGATGGATGGGGCTGTACATCGCGGGATCCCACTTGACCATCACCGGACGACCACTCTGTATCCAGTCGAGGTGATACGCGAGCAGCCCGCCGTTGTCGCCGTAGGACGCGTTCATGCGGGCGATCACGACCGGCAGGTTGTAGGCACGGGCACAAGAGCGGGCCACCGCCTCTTGCGCGATCTTCGACATCGAATACGTCGCGTCGAACAGCGAGTTGGAATCGCCGAGCGGATCGGTCTCGAGATAGACGTGCATCGGGTCGAGCTGCGGCTTGTAGACCTCGGCGGTCGACATGATCAGCGCGGCCTTCGCGGCGCGGCAGTGTTCGAGCAAGAGGTGCGTGCCTTCGGCGTTGACGCGCATCGCTTCGTCGTAGTCGAGGCCGCCATTGCGGAACGTGGCGAGATGCAGCACGTAGGTGAAGTCGGTCGGCAACTCGCGAAAGTCACCACTCGCGAGGTCGCAGGCAACCGTCGTGATGCCCGCGGCTTCTACCCGTTCGCGCGACCCCGAATCGCCGAATCGCGCGATACCCCAGACATCGTTGTCGCGAGCCAGTGTCGACGCGAGTGGGAACGCAATCTGTCCGGCCGGGCCGGTGACGAGAATCTTCTCTCCCTGGAGCATGGATCGCACACTACGCCGGAAGATTACGCTGGGCTCATGCACGATCTCGTCGTCCGCAATGGCACCGTCGTCGATGGCACCGGCGCCCCCGCACGGCGGGCTGACGTCGCCGTTCGCGACGGCGTGATCGCCGCCATCACCGAGCCGGGCGACGCCGGGGCCGCGGAACGCACGGTCGACGCCGGCGATTGCTGGGTTACCCCCGGCTTCATCGACCCGCACACCCACCTCGACGCACAGCTGTGTTGGGACGGCACGGTCGCGCCGTCGAATTTGCACGGCTTCACCAGTGTCGTGATCGGGTTGTGCGGGTTCGGTATCGCGCCCGCACCCGCCGGCGGCGCCGAATACCTGTTGCGTTCGCTCGAGCGAGTCGAAGAGATCCCCTACGCCAGCACGATCTTGGGTGTGCCGTTCACGTGGTCGACGTGGAGCGAGTACTTCGCGTTCGTCCAGGCGCAGCCGTTGGCGCTCAATGTCGCCGGGTTCGTGCCGCACTCCGCCTTGCGCTATTTCGCAATGGGCGATCGCGCTCGTGGCGAACGCGCGACCGCGGCCGACCGTGCAGTGATGGTCGCCGAGTTGGAGCAGGCGATCGCACGCGGCGCCATCGGCTTCGCCACGTCGCGCGGACCCAACCATGTCGACGGGTACGGCGACCCGGTGCCCAGCCGCTTTGCCGACGACGAAGAGTTACAGGCGTTGGTGGCGGCGTGTCGCGGTCGCACGTGGCAGGTCAATGTCGAGGCCAAGTTCGGCGACGACGCCGTTGCCCTCAATGCCGAGGTCTCCCGCTACGCCGAGTGGAGTCGATGCGCTGGCGCGCGGTTGACGTGGAGCCCGTTCCACGCGGAGCTCACCGACGCGGTGTGGCCCGACGTGCTGGCGCACAACCACGATCTCAACAACAGCGGCGTCACCGTTGCTCCCCAGATCTCCGCATTGCCCGTCAGTGTGTTGTTGCGGTGGGACGAGCCGTCGTTCGTCGCCCGCCTCGGCGGCTGGGAGCCGGTGCTCGGGCGTTTCTTCGATCTGTCGACCGACGCCCGGCTCGCGCTGCTGGCCGATCCCGCAACGCGGCGCGCGCTCGAGGCCGCCGACCCCAACGCCCGGTTCGCTCCCCGCTTCGACGAGTGGATCCTGGCCGCGTCACCGTCGGCGCCCGAGTTGGTCGGCCTCACGATCGCCGAGGCGGCACAGCGTCACAATCGTGGCCCCATCGACTTCCTCTGCGACACCGTCATCGACGACAAGCTGGCCACGCTCGTGCAGATGATGGTGGCCAATCGCAACCGCGTCGGTGCGCAGGCGTTGATGGTCGACTCGGGCACGTTGCTGGCGTTGGGCGATGCCGGCGCGCATGTGATGTCGGTGACCAACTATCGCTATCCCACCTACTTGTTGCGCGAGCTGGTCGTCGAACAGCAGGCGCTCGCCCTCGAACAAGCCGTGTTACTGATGACGGCGCGGCCCGCCCGCTTCTACGGTCTCGGCAACCGGGGCGAACTCCGTGTCGGCGCGGCGGCCGACATCTGTGTCGTCGATCCGGGCGAGCTGGCGGTCGGTGCGGTGCGCGTCGTGCACGATCTCCCCGGTGGCGCGCCGCGGCTCTATCAAGGCGCGCGCGGCTATCGCGCCGTGTTAGTCGCCGGCCAGTGCACGATCGACAACGACACTCCCACCGAGGCTCGTCCCGGCACCGTGTTGCAGAGTGCGTGAGCGATGAGCATTGATGTCGATGTAGCAGGGCGCGCCGATGTTGTCCGGCGGGTCGACGAGTTGCTCACGACCCATCCACCGGCAACGACGGCGCCGGCTGATTTCTGGGGCGCGCAGTTCGATCTCGGCTTGGCGTGGGTGCAGTTCCCGGTCGGCCTCGGCGGCCTCGGTGTCGACGCCGCGCTGCAGGAGCAGGTGACGTTGCGGCTGTACTCGACGGGCGCGCCGCGCAACTTCTTGCACAACTTCGTCGGCATCGGCATGGCCGCGCCGATGATCGTCAACTTCGGCAGCGAGTTGCACCAACACCGGCTGTTGCGCCCGATCTTCACGTGCGAAGAGCAGTGGTGCCAGCTGTTCAGCGAGCCTGGCGCGGGTTCTGATCTCGCCAACGTCTCGACGAGCGCCGAGCGTGATGGTGATGAGTGGGTCGTCAACGGACACAAGGTGTGGACGTCGATGGGACACCGCGCCCGGTGGGGCATTCTCGTGGCCCGCAGCGATCCGAGCGTCCCCAAGCACAAGGGGCTGACGTATTTCATCTGCGACATGCACGCACCCGGGGTCGATGTGCGGCCGTTGCGCCAGATGTCGGGCGAGGCGGAGTTCAACGAGGTCTTCCTCACCGACGTGCGCATCCCCGACACGTTTCGCGTCGGGCCGCCGGGCGAGGGGTGGCGCGTCGTGATCGGCACGTTGATGACCGAACGAGCGCACAACGGGGAGAACGTGCGCCGGCCGCGCGGGTTCGGTCCGATCGCGTACGCGCTGCGCTTGTGGGATGAGGTGGGCGGTACTCGCGTGCAGCGCGATCAACTGGCGCGAGTGTGGAGCGAGGCCGAGGTGTTGCGCCTCACTGCGTGGCGGGCCGAGCAGTCTTCCAACCCAGGCCCCGAGGGGTCGGTGTTGAAGTTGGCCGCGGGAGTGCTGCCCCAGCGGGTGTTCGAGTTGTGCACGGATCTGCTCGGGCCGCGAGCCATGTTGATCGACGACTACGAGATGCGTCAGCCCGACGTGATGGCCGAATCCAATATGGGCGACGGCAGCGGCGAGATCGATCTCGTCAAGGCGCTGCTCAGTTCGCGCTCGGCGACGATCGGCGGCGGGACGACCGAGATCCAGAAGAACACGATCGCCGAGCGGGTGTTGGGGCTACCGGCCGAGCCCCGCACCGATCGCGATGTGCCGTGGTCGGGTTAGCCGTGCTCGTCGACGTCCCCGCGGGGACGTCCGGGCGTGTACCTACCGGGCATGTTGTTTTGCACAATTGGCCCGCGTTGACGAAGTTGGCCAGTGTCGACGAAACGTTTGTGCAGAATAGTGATAGCAAAAGCGTCCCTGCGGGGACATTTCTGACGCAGCGTCAGGTTCATGTGACGCCCGCTGGTTCTTACGAGCCACCGAAGACTGGTGCTTGCACGCCGAGTTCTTTGGCGAGAAACATCGCGTCCTCTTCGTCCTGCTCACTGTGGTAGCGAGTGGCGAGACACCCGGCTTCGGCGTCGCGCAGAACCGCCAAAGCAGCCTGTCGCTCGTCGGCTTGCAATTGGCGGCGAAGTCGTTCGTGGTGACGGAAGATCGTCGCCCAGACATCCAGCCCGAGCTCGAGTGGATGAGGATCGTTGTCGACGTAGCGCCAACGCGTTCGCGCGGTTGCATAGCGCGTTGCCCGCCCGAGTAATTCGGCCTCGAGACGTTCGCTCTTCAACAGAACGGCGACATTCTCGAGAACGTCGAGTGCCACGAATACATTGCCGGTTCGCATTACGTGCTGGCACAGCTCATCGGGGAAAGCGGCTGCATGGACGAAAGGGAGGCCCAAGGTGCGCCAGGAAGTGTCCACCGCCGATTGCGCCAATTCAATCGATGCGGGGTCTCGCACGTCGAACTCGAACCAGACGTCGCGACCTTCGTCGGCGAGTCCGCTCAGCCTGTGACTTATCGCCGCACCGTGTGCGCCTTGGACCGGAGCGCGGTGGCCGAGCGTGGAGTATGACACGCCAACATCAATCGTGAATGAACCGACCCCGTCGAAATTGAACCGGTTGGCCTGGACGGTGACGCCCCGAACCGCACTTACGTTGCTGTCACTCCAGTGCCGTCCTTGCTTCCGCATTTTCGCGACCTTGAGCGAAGGCGCCACCGTCTCCACGAGGATTCGATCAATCACAGAGGCAATCTCGGACTTCGCCATCGCACGACCTCACAGACGCTGCCACACCGATCGTGACCACCACCGAGGAAGCGGGCTTGCGACGTCCGCGCTGCGCCGGGGTATGCCCACCTGGTTCATTCGCCGTTCGACAAGCCATCGAGCCGCAGCGAGACTCTCACGAGTCGCAGTTGCTCGGCGCACTCGGCCACGTCGGCCTGCTTGATCATGCCCGTAACGCTAGCGAGGCGAATGCCGTCGGCCGGGCGAGGCCGGAGAGGGCAAGTCTCCGGGCCGACCGACGAACTTCCTCACGATGCCCCTAGCAGCTCGAAGAGCGCACGATCATGCCCGACGAGGTCGCCGCACGTTCCGGCCCGAGGTTGTGCTCATAAAGCGTGGCTTGCGGCCGACGAGCAGTGTACGAGCGCTTGTGTTGATGGGACATAGTCTGATCACGCGGCCCTGGCACCAACTCGGTGACACCTCGGGGACTTCGATGAGGCCCTCAACGCTCCACACCGGAGGACCCCCCAATGTCGCACCCAACCACCAGTACGCCCGCGCCACCGCCACCGCCACCGCCGTCCCCATCGGTGCCCCTGACTCACAAGGAAGTCAACGCCGCCGCGAAGGCCGAGAAAGCACGAGCGAAGGCCCTGCGACCATGGTTCAAGAAGAAGCGCTTCTGGGTGCTCGGTGTCGCGGCGGTACTCATCATCGCGGCGATCGCTGGTAGCGCGGGCGGAAGCAAGAAGGCGACGACCGCCACGAACTCCGGCACGACTGTTGCTGCCACGGCAACGACTGGGGCGAATGGCGGAACGACTCCTGGCGGTCAAGACGTTTACGCGATCGGACAGACGGCACATTCCTCGGATCTCGATGTCACGTTGAACACGGTCAAGGACCCTTTCACCTCAACCAATCAGTTCGATCGACCGAGCACCGGACAGCGCTACGTCGCGACTGAGATCACGGTCAAGAACACCGGCAAGAGCAAGGTGACGGTCTCTAGCCTGCTCAACGCAGAGTTGACGGACTCGCAAGCCAGGCCCTGGACGATCACCATTGGCGGCGTCGATTTGCCGAGAGTGGACGGCGATGTCCAGCCAGGCGAGTCGCGGCGGGGATGGATGGTGTTCGGTGTCGATCAAGCCGCGAGCGGACTTCGCCTCCGCTTCAAGGGTTCCATCACGGCCACTGGCTCAGTGTTCACGCTGTGACTTCGGCTCGCTTGAACCGCGTCGCCGCTGCGTTCGCACCGGCGAAACGTCGATTAGCGACGACTCCGCCTCCGCACAGTTTGCGCCGCGGTTAGCGAACGAACTCACGGGTCGTCTCGGCGCCAAGGATGATCCGGTCGCGGTTCTCAAGCGCTATTTCGCAGACGGGTTCGCCGGTGCGGAGTTCGATCCCTCGGCGATCGCGGGTCGATCCCCTCAAGATAACTTCGGACGATTTGATCGCAGTCACAATATTGTCGATCGCGTCCGTCGCAATACCAACGGTGCCATCACACCAGAGGCCATCATTGCGATGCAGACTCGAAGCGAAGACATAGATCCACTGCTCGTCCACATCTCCGTCGATCGCGCGCTACGCACGATGACGCGATCCGAGTTCGATCAGATGCTCGGCCGGGGAAGCGCGGCCGAACGCCTCTACAGGCTGCTGCGTGAGCTTGGACTGCCGCAAGTGGCAACTCCCAAGCTCCTCGCACGAAAGCGCCCAAGACTCCTGCCGGCGCGTGACTCCATCGTCGCACGGAGACTTATGGTGGGAACCAGGTGGCACGCGCTGTCCACGCAACCTGATCTCGTCGCACGTATCGAGGACATCCGCGACCAAGCGAACTGTGCTCACCTGAGCCGCTGACGAATAGCGGACATCGTGGTGTGGATGCGCAACATCCACACGATTGACACCGACGGCGTACAGCCTTCGAGCCGTTCGGGCACGCGGCAACCGCGGGCATCCACCGCCGTGATTGCGATCGCTCGCTAGGTTGTCGAACCAAACGCAGCCGTATCCTGAGGCGATAGGTTGGGGCGCCCGACGTGCTCTGGTCGGGCGATCAGCTTCGGCGTTCGCGCGGGACGGGCGCGACTGCAACAGGTACCGTCTCCGCCACGCAATAACGCGCACAGAGGGAGACCATCGTGTCGTACGGAATCGTGCATCATTTCGCGGGCGGAACGAAGGAAGAGTACGAGGCATCGATCGCGGCGGTTCACCCCGCAGGTGGTTTGCCCGCCGGCCAAATATTTCACGCGGCCGGCCCGTCTGACGGCGGCTGGACGATCATGGCGGTCCACGACTCCAAGGAGAGCTGGGAGAAGTTCCGCGACGGCGTTCTCATCCCCACCATGCAGGCCGGCATCGAAGGCGGATTCACCGCACCTCCCACCGAAACGGCCATCGAGTTGCACACCCTGTTGCCGTAGCAAATCGAGACAGCGTTCGAGGAGAACCACGTGGCCGGCACCAACGAAGACGTGATGCGCGCGGTGCTCGAGTCGTGGGGCGAGGGTGCCGACGCGGCCAAGGCCGCGACGCGCAGGTACTTCGCCGAGGGTTGCGTGTGGGAACAGACCGGCTTTCCGACGACGACGGGGCCCGATGAAGCCGCCGAGTTGTTCAACGCGATGGGCGCAATGGGCTTCGTCAACGTCGACATCGACTTTCGCAATGTCGTCGCGGCCGGCGACATCGTCTGCACCGAGCGGATCGACTGGCTGGTGCGTCCCGACGGATCGCGCGTCGGTCCACTGCCGATCGTCGGCGTCACCGAGTTCCGCGACGGCAAGATCACTGCGTGGCGCGAGTACTTCGACAGCAACAACGCGGCGCTTCGCGACGCCAGGTCCGAGGCCTGATCGTCTAAGCGCGCGGGGCGCGGTATTCGCTTCTGGGAATGACGGTTGGTCCGTGGGCTTCCTGTGCCGCCGTTGCGACATCACAACGACTACCCATGGCCTCGAGACCCGCGCGAATGCGATCGACCACAAGACGGCCCTCTGCGTCGGTCAGCGCGCCTTCGATCGGAGCAATCCATCGGATCGATCTGGGGTACATCGAGATCGTGTCGAGGCCATGTTCAACGTCGATTCGCGCGGTCCGAGCGCCTTCGAGGTAGTCGACATGGAGCCGGCCACCGCTCTGCACGCGGTAGCCGTCAGAGTGCTCAACCACCTGTGGTGCGACGCGACGAAACCCCATTGCGTGAAGTTTGGCATGCACGCCGACGTACCCGCATCCCGTTGGCGGTGGCAACAACGGCTGGGGCCGCCAAGAATGCGGGGCGAACAGCCGCCCGGGACGACCCGCCGAACGAAAGAGACCCGATGACGAACACCGAAGATCTCCCCTTCGAAGAGCGTAAGGAGGCCCTGAAGGAAGCGTTCCGCCAAGGCCGCGGCTATTTCGACGAGGTGTGGGACGAGATCATCGGCCTCGATCTCGACTTCTTCGAGCAGTACGAAAAGTTCTCGTCGGTGCCCTGGCATCACGGCGCGCTCGACCCCAAGACCAAAGAGCTGATCGCCATCGGCCTCAACGCCAGCGTGACGCACATGTACATGCCCGGCGTGCGGGCCCACATCCGCCAAGCGCTCAAGTTCGGCGCCACCCGCCAGGAGATCATGGAAGTGTTCCAACTCGTGAGCGTGCTCGGCGTGCATTCGCTGACGGTGGGCCTGCCGATCTTCGTCGAAGAGCTCAAGCGCGCCGAGGCCGCCGAAGGCGGCAAAAGCGGCCCGGGGGGCGAAAGCTGACGATGACCGCCACGCCGCAAACCGCACAGAACGACAACGAGGTCCGCTTCGAGATCGACGCGCAGAACGTCGCGTGGATCACCCTCGATCGGCCCGAAGTGCTCAACGCGCTCACCGTCGCCAACCGCCGGCGACTCAAGGCGCTGTTCACCGAATGCTCGACCCGTGACGACACGCGCGCCATCGTGTTGACCGGGGCCGGTCGCGGCTTTTGCTCGGGCGCCGACCTGCGCTCGAGCCGTGGCACGAACGGTCCCCCGCCCGAACCGCTCGAGGCCGCCCGCTCGATGGCCGACGGCGCCCACGACCTCATCCGCGCCATGCTCGACTGCAACAAGCCGATCGTCGGTGCCATAAACGGCGTGGCCGCCGGCGTCGGCGTGCAGATGGCGCTGGCGTGCGATCTTCTCGTCGCGGCCGAAGACGCGCGCTTCGTGCAGGTGTTCGCCCGGCGCGGCATCGTCCCCGACGGAGGTGCGGCCTTCTTGTTACCGCGCCTCGTCGGCCTCAACCGCGCGAAGGAATTGCTGTTCCTCGGCGACGATCTCGGCGCGGCCGACGCCGAACGCATCGGTCTCGTCAATCGCGTGGTGCCCGGCGCCGAACTGATGGCAACGACCCAGGCCCTCGCCCATCGACTGGCCGCCGGACCGACGCAGGCCATCGGCTTGACCAAGGCCTTGATACACCGCTCGCTCACCGTCGACCTGGACACGAGCCTCGAACTCGAAGCGTTTTACCAGGCCGCCAACGCACGTACGGAAGACGCTCGTGAAGGACTCATGAGCTTCGTCGAGCGCCGGACCCCATCGTTCAAAGGCCGTTGACGTGACCCCGCCGATCACCACCGTCGATGTCCGTGTCGTGGTCGTCCCCGACATACGGCTCAAGTGGAACGCGCAGCTGCCCGAATTCGAAGCGGTCATCAACCTGGTGCGGGTCGTCGACGCCGACGGTCGCGAGGGTTACGCGTCGACGTGGTTACCCGGCGGACGCCACGAGGTCGCCGATGCAATCACGCAATTCATCCGCCCCATCGTCGTCGGCCACAATGTCACCGAGCGCGAAGCGCTGTGGCAGTCGATCCAGCATCTCGGTTACTTCACGTCGATCCGCGCCGCGGCGAGCGCAACCGACATCGCGCTGTGGGATCTCGCGGCCAAGTCGGTCGACCTGCCGCTGTACCAACTGCTCGGTGAGCACCGCTCACGGATCCCTGCCTATGCATCGGGCCTCGCGCAACCATCGCCCGAGGCCGCGGCAGAGGCCGCACTCGCGGCAAAGGCGCGCGGCATGCACGGCTACAAGTTGCACACGTTCGACGTGCCGGCGCGCGACATCGAGTCGTGCCGCGCCATGCGCCACGCCGTCGGCGCCGACTTCGCCCTGATCCTCGACCCGGTCAACAGCTACGACCGGCAGGGTGCACTGCGCGTCGGCCGCGCCCTCGACGAGCTCGAGTTCGAATGGTTCGAAGCGCCGCTCCCCGACGATGACGTCGAAGGCTACGCCGAGCTCTGCCGTGCCCTCGACGTGCCGATCGCCAACGGCGAAGTGCGCGTGCGCGGCCTGCGCGACTACGCCGAGTTGGTGCGCCACGGCGCCGTCGACATCGTGCGCTGCGCGGCCGACGTGCAGGGAGGCGTCACCACGTTGCGCAAAGCGGGCGCGATGGTCGAATCGTTTTCGCGCCGCCTCGAACCGCGTTGTTACGGTTCGACGCTCGTGCAAGCGGCGCACCTGCACTGGAGTCTCAGCGCCGCCAATTGTCGCTTCTTCGAAGTACCCGAACCCAAGGGTTGGCTCGACTTCGGTATGGCGACGACGATCGAGCCCGACGGCGACGGTTACGTACACGCACCCGCCGGCGCCGGCCTCGGCATCACCATCGACTGGGACGTCATCGACAACGCCACCGTGCTGGTTGCGTAACGACTGGTTGTGTGATGCGGGTCAGCCCGCGAGTTCGAGGAACCGTCGCACCATCGGGATCACCTGATCGGGCGCAAGTAGCTGGATGAAGTGCCCCGCGCCGACGACGCGTCCCTCGTGCCAATTCGACGGCAGCGTGGCGAGCTCGACAGGATCAACGAACGGTTGGCACGACTGGATGATCAACGACGGCACCGTGCACGCCCGCGCGGTGTCGGCGCTGTCGAACGCGGTCACCGTCGCGGCCATCGAGAGGAACACGTGCGCCGGCACTTGCGCCATCTGCTGCGCGATGCGCCGGGCGACGACCTGATCGTCGACAGGGTCGAAGAGCCGCGTCATGCAGAAGTCTTCGACGATCACCTTGTATTGCTCAGGCGTCGCGGCGCGCAACGCGTCGTAGAACGGATTGAGATCGGCGCCGATCGTTGCCCTCGACCGTAGGCCCGAGTCGAGCATCACCAGCCCGCGAACGCGCTCCGGGTGGGCCCGGGCGTAGATCAGCGCCACCGACCCGCCGAAGCTGTGGCCGATCAGAATCGGTCGATCGAGACCGAGCTCGTCGATGAAGAACGCAATGTCCGCCCCGAAGTCGTCGGCGGAATACGCGTCGTGCGGCGCGCTGCTCTCACCGTGGCCGCGCAGGTCGAACGCGACACAGCGGTGCGTCGGCGCGAACGCGTCGACCAACGGCATCATGTGCTCGTGTACGCACGCCATGCCGTGCAACAGGAGGATCGCCGGCTCGCCCGCGCCTTGCTCGACGTAGGCCAGATCGACACCGTTGCGCGAGATCTTCGGCATGGACCGAGGCCCTATTTCGGTGCGTCGATCTGCATCGGTATCGGGTGCCATGCCGCGAACTCGGGCGTGCCCGCGACCGGCACGAAGTAGCGCTCGGCCACGAGACGGCGCGCCGCCGGGCCGACCTCGGCCGGCGTCCAGCGCGACTCTCGTTCGACGAACGGTCCGCGGCGCGCCGCTTCGAAGACGCCGAGTCGGCCACCGGTCATCTCGAAGATCTCACCGCTGACATCGCAGTCGTCACTGCCCAACCACACGATCAACGGCGACACGTTGTCGGGGTCGAGCGCATCGAACGCAACGGGCTCGGTCGGCTTCTTGTAGCGCTCGAGACTGTCGTTCATACGCGTGCGGGCGACGGGGCCGATGACATTGACCGTGACGTCGTAGCGCTTGAGTTCGGCCGCCGCCGAACGACCCAGGATCGCGATGGCGGCCTTGGCCGACACATAGTTGGCCTGCGCGATGTTGCCGAACAGACCAGAGCCCGACGTGGTGAAGACCACTCGCCCCTTGACTTGCTCACCGGCCTTGCTGCGATCGCGCCAGTACGCGGCCGCGTGGCGCAGCGGAGCGAAGTGACCCTTCAAGTGCACGTGAATGACCGAGTCCCAGTCTTCCTCGGTCATGTTGACGAGCATGCGGTCGCGCAGGTTGCCCGCGTTGCACACGAGCGTGTCGAGACGACCGAACGTATCGATGGCGGTCTGCACCATCGCCTCGGCACCGCTCCACGATCCGACATCGTCGGAATTGGCCGTCGCCGCACCACCACTGGCGACGATCTCGTCGACGACCGACTGCGCGACCTCGCGGTCGACATCGTTCACGACGACATTCGCGCCCTCGGTAGCGAAGGCCAGCGCGTGCGAGCGGCCGATGCCGCGCCCGGCCCCGGTCACGATCGCGGTACGTCCCTCACATATACCCATCTTCTTCATTCTCCTGTCATGCGAAGAGTTCGGGATCACTACGGCGCAACCGACGCACGTGTGCGTCCCACACGAGGCAGAGATTGGCACGGTGCGGCGCAGCGCGCTGAATCAGGCGGGGGTCGTCGGCGAACGCGGTGCCACCGATCGATTTGGCCAGGACATGGATCTGCGCCGCCTTCTCGAGCAACACCGCCTGGGCCGTCGCGATCTCGACGGACTCACCGACGATCACCGCCCCGTGATTGCGCATGATCAGGATGCTCTTGTCGCCGAGCGCGGCCACGATGCGCTGGGGCGAATCGGTTTTCAAACCGTCGTCGTCGTAGAACGCCTGTTCACCGACGAACACGAGCGAGCGGTTGTTGTAGAGCTGCACCGTCTCGCTGGTCGATGCGACCGCGGCGATGTAGGGGGCGTGGGTGTGGATGACACACGCCACATCGTGGCGGGCCCGATAGATCGCCTCGACCCAGCGCGACGCCGTGGTGAGCGGGCGCGCTTCGCCGTCGATTTCGATCACACGGTTCTCGGTCGCCTTGGCCCCGAACGGCATCTTGACGACGTGATCGGGCAGCGTCTCGTCGAAGAGCTCGAGCGGCGTCGTCCACAACGCGTCTTCGCCGGCTACACGAGCGGTGACCTGACCCGCAATGTCGTCGCGGTCGAGGCCGGCGCCGAACAGAATGCGGCGCGCTGCCGCGATCTTGAATCGAATATCCCCGTCCATCGCCGAACCTTACGTCGGTGCTGCGGCAACCGTAACCTCGACCCATGGCAACAGTGGCGTTCATCGGGCTCGGGGCGATGGGGGCGCCAATGGCCGGTCATCTCGCGTCGGCCGGTCACGCCGTGCGCGTATACAACCGCACCGCATCGAAGTCCGACGAGTGGCTCGCCGAACACCGCGGCGTGGTGGCGGCCAGCCCCGCGGCGGCCGCCCACGGTGCCGATGCCGTGTTCATCTGTGTCGGCAATGACGATGATGTGCGCACTGTCGTGCTCGGTCCTCATGGCGCGCTGGGCGCGCTCGCACCCGGCACAACTATCGTCGATCACACGACCGCGTCAGCCACGCTCGCGCGCGAGTTGTCCGCGACCGCTATTGCGCGCGGAGTCGGCTTCGTCGATGCTCCGGTGTCGGGTGGTCAGGCCGGCGCGGTGAACGGCACGCTCACGATCATGTGCGGCGGTGATCCCGCGGCGTTCGACTCGGTCGCGCCACTCATGGCCGCCTACAGCCGTGCGTGCACGTTGCTCGGTCCAAGTGGCAGCGGACAGCTCACGAAGATGGTCAATCAAATCGCCATCGCCGGTGTGTTGCAGGGTCTCGCCGAAGCGCTCGACTTCGCGATGCGAGCCGGGCTCGACATCGACGCCGTCATCGACGTGATCGGCAAAGGAGCGGCCGGCTCTTGGCAACTCGACAACCGCGGATCGACCATGGTGCGCGACGAGTTCGATTTCGGTTTCGCCGTGCAGTGGATGCGCAAGGATCTCGGCATCTGCCTCGACGAAGCGCAGCGCAACGGGGCGGCACTGGCGATCACGAAGGTGATCGACGGCTACTACGGGGAGATCGTCGACGGGGGCGGCGCGCGGTGGGACACCAGCAGTCTCATCCGCCGCCTTCGTTCGTCAGGTTGACGAGAATCGTGCGGCGATGTCGGCCGCGACCTGTGCCGGGTTCTCGAACGGGCCGAGATGACCGAGCCCGTTGGCGACGTGCAGATCGGCGTTCGGTAATCTGGCGAGCACCAGTTGCGCCATCTCGGGTGCGAACGAATCCGCGGCGTCGCCGTAGACGAGCGCGACCGGACACGTCACTTCACCGAGGCGTTCGACCGCGTCGTTGCTGCCACCGTTCTCGAACGTGCGGGCTTCGTATTCGGGCAGGCACTTGAGCCGCCACGAACCGTCGTCTTCCTGCGCGAACCCGTACCGCACATACGTGTCGAGCACCGCCGGATCGAAGCGGGCGAACAGTGCCTTCGATTGCAGGTACGCGACCAACTCGTCGCGCGACGCGAAGCTCGCCCGACGTCGGCGCGCGCCCTCGGACATCATGTTCGGGACCGGCACATCGCCGCGGCCGCCGAAGCCCATCGCCGGCTCGTAGCAGTACATGGCGCGAAAGGTGCCGGGTCGGCGCTGGTCTGCCAGAAAGGCTGACGTCGCACCACACGAGTGGCCGACGACGAACGGGCGCTCGAGGGCGAGCTCGTCGATCACCGTGAGGATGTCAGTGGCGAACCCCCGCCAATCGAAGTCGAGCTGCGGCGGCGGCGCCGAGTCACCGTGTCCGCGCAGGTCGATCGCGACACCGCGAAAGCGAGACGGGAGATGCCCGATGAGTGGCCCGAACATCGCACCACAAAATCCGGTCGCGTGTGCGAAGAGCACCGGCTCGCCGGAACCACCGAAGTCGCGCACGGCAATGTCGACGCCATCCGGTGTGCGCAACATGCGCAATGACGGAACCGTCACCGCAACCCCACGACCTGACCGTCCTCGCCGACGTCGATGCCGGTGTAACGCGACCCTGGCGGCAGCCCGGGCATCGTCACGATGCTGCCCGCGAGCACGGTGAGGAAACCGGCACCGGCGGCCAAGCGCACGTCGCGCACGGGGAAGGTGTAGCCGGTCGGCGCGCCGCGATGGGTCGGATCGTGCGACAGCGCGAGGTTGGTCTTGGCGATGCAGATCGGCAGCCGCCCGTAACCGGCCTTCACGAAGCGGGCCAGCGCACGCGATGCCGCCGGCTCCCACTGCACGTCGGCCGCGCCGTAGAGCGTCGTCGCGACCTTGCGCACCTTTTCGACCGGATCGTCGTCGAGCTCGTAGAGGCGCAGCACCGGGCCCTTGGTCGACGCGTCGCACGCATCGACCACCGCTTGCGCGAGTTCGGTGGCACCGGCGCCGCCCTGCCCGAAGGCATCGTGGGCGGCCACCGCAACGGCACCCGCGGCGAGCGCTTCCTCGCGCAACGCAACCAGCTCGGCCGGCGTATCGGTCGGAAATCGGTTGATGGCCACGACCACCGGCGCGCCGAAGTGGCGGAGGTTGGCGACGTGGGCTCGCAGGTTGGCCGCGCCGACGCGCAACGCCGCCACATCTTCGCTGTCGAGTGGCGCTCCGGGCACGTGGCTCTTGAGGGCGCGCACCGTTGCGACACACACCGATGCATCGGGGGCGAACCCGGTTGCTGCGCACTTGAGGTGGAAGAACTTTTCGGCGCCGAGCTCGGTGGCGAAGCCGCCCTCGGTCACGAGATAGTCGACGCGGGGCAAGGCGATGAGATCGGACACGACCGACGAGTTGCCGTGCGCGATGTTCGCGAACGGGCCGGTGTGCACGAAGATCGGATCACCTTCGGCGGACTGCATCAGATTGGGCTGCAGCGCCCGCTGCAACAACGCCACCATCGCGCCGACGACGTGCAACGACGACGCCTTGACCGGCGTGCCGTCGCGACCGAAGCCGACGACGATTTCGGCGAGTCGGCGCCGCAGGTCGGCGAGATCGCTCGACAGACCGAGGATCGCCATGACTTCACTCGCCGCGGTGATGTCGAAGCCGGTCTCGCGTGGGACGCCATCGATCGTCCCACCGAGACCAGTGATCACTCGGCGCAACGCGCGGTCATCGACGTCGACCGCGCGCCGCCACGTGATCGAACGCGCATCGATCGACGGCGAGCCGTTGCGGTGCACGTGATCGTCGACCACCGCCGCCAAGAGGTTGTTGGCACTCTCGACCGCGAACAGATCCTCGCCGAGGCCGAGCAGGCATTCGTCGAGCGGAGCGATGATCGCCTTGCCGCCACCCGCGCCGCCGCCCTTGCCGCCGAAGGTCGGGCCGAGCGACGACTGCCGCAAGCTCGCGGCCGCTCGGTGGCCCAACGTGGCGAGGCCCATCGTCAGGCCGATCGATGTCACCGTCTTGCCTTCACCGGCCGCGGTCGGCGTCACCGCACTCACGAGGATGTACCGGCCGAGTTTTCCGCTCGAAGGGCCGCCCGGCGGCACGAGGGCGTCGAGCGAGATCTTGGCCCGATGCCGCCCGTACGGTTCGGCGAGATCGGGCCCCAGACCGAGTCCGGCGGCGACTTCCATGATGGGGCGTAATTGGCGCGTCACGGGGCGTCAGGATAGGGAACCAGTGGCCCGCACGGAGCATCAGCGCGGAAACGGCGAAGCGGGCCAGCAGACGTCGAGTTCGCCATGGGGCGGCCTCGTGCGTCGCCATCGAGCGGCACAACGAGGGCACACCCCGGAGTCGGACCGTCGTTGGACCGCGCCGGCTCGGCACCGCTTCTGGGTCAGTCGGGTCCGATGACGCAGAACTCGTTGCCGGCCGGGTCCTGGAGCACCCGCGTGGTCCAATCGCCTGCCTCCGTGCGAGACAGGAGCGAAGCGCCGGCCGCTCGCATCTCCTCGACGAGGGGCACCGCGGCCTCGACGAAGAGGTCGAGGTGAACTCGAGCCTTGGAGGTCTTCGGCTCTGGCACGGTTTGAAAGGTGAGGACCGGAGGGCCGTCGGGGCTGCCGTCCCCTCTCTCCAGCGTCACGTACGGCCCCCCGGGCGCGCCTGACCGGCGCGTATAGCCGAGGCAGCTTTCCCAGAAGGCCGCCGACAGCTCCGCGTCGGGACAATCCACGGTGATTCCGATCCGCTTCAGAGCAGGCATCCGCTTCGTCCCATCAAGCCGTGCGTCGAGCGGGATCGACAGTACGGGACCCAACAGGAACGGGCAAGGGACTAACGACCGGCTACCCCCTGACGGCTATGTGCGGGCGATCAGCGCAGTAGGTGAAACCCGGGGACCTCGGTGTGCGGCGTGTCGAGGTAGACCTTCGCCTCCGGGTATCCGACGAAACGACCGTGACTCCAGCGGATCTCGACGTGCCCGTTGACCTCGATGTCGAACAACGAAGCCCGCGGCCGCACGACCGCTTGCCACGCCACTTCGGGCTGCCCGGCCGGGCGCGGCGCCACCTCGAGCGAGCGGAGGTCGTAGGCCTGCATCCAATCCCACGCCGAATCGACGCGCAGGCGCAGGTGCGCGGTCGCGTCGGTGCCGAGCACGAAGTACGTCGCGGTCGTGATGCGCAACAGTCGCCACAAGAGCCGCAGCCGATCGCGCGGCGATGCCATCGCCTCGGCCCACGTGACCGCCGAACGGCCGGACACGGCGGTGCACATCGCCTGCCACGGATCGCGGAGTTCGTCGGGCAGATTGCGCTCGACGAGTGCCGCTTTGAGTTGACGCTGTTGCGGCCGCGTCAGATCCATCACATCGGCGGGGAGACCCTCGACACGGGGGGCGGCCGCGGCGTAGAACGCCTGAAATTCCTGTGGCGCGGTGTGGGCGAACCAGTTCTCCGAAGAACGTTCGTCACCGACGAGTAACCGTTCGAACAGACGCGCCGGGCCGGGGTTCAACAAAACCCGCGACAGGTACTTGCAACTCACGAGATAGACGTGGTCGATGCGCAGATCCGCCGGGATCACATCGTCGCCCGGCGGGCGATGCGGGCCCTTCCACTCGACGAGTCGCGGACGGCGACCGCGCAGCCCCGCGACGGCCTGGCGAAACGCGCGGCCGTTGTCGAACGCGCTCGTGAACGACGCGCGGTACTTCTCTTGCCCGTGCGCCTCGACGAGGCGATCCCACACGAGGGGCGGCACGTTGCGTAGTTCGGTCGGACGTTTGGCCACTGCAGTCGCCAGGTCCGGGCACAACATGCCCAGTGCGGTCGCGACTTCGGTTATCTCGGTGAGTTCTCCGGGCACCGCTAGGGCAGCACGGTCATGGTGTCGCGCCCCGAGCGCAGCACGCGACCCGGGCGCGCCTCGAGCGGTTTGCCGTGACGCGCGATCTCTTCACCATTGACGACGACATGCTCGATGCCGGGCGGTTCGCTGTAGAGACGACTGAAGCCACCCGGCAGATCGGCGCGCCAGTTGACCTTGCCCTGCGCAACCGCCGCTGCGTCGAAGATGCAGAGGTCGGCCCACCATCCTTCGGCCAGGCGACCTCGCTCGCGCAAGCCGTAGAAGCGTGCCGGCGCGTCGGTGAGGCGCTGCACCGCGGTTTCGAGCGGTATCTCACTGCGGTCGCGGGTCAACTCGAGATACGTCGCGGCGTAATCGAACGTCGACAACATGTCGAGGTGCGCGCCCGCATCCGACGCGCCGATCATCACGCGGGGATCGGCCCACAGTTGCTCGCGTACCGGCCACAACGACGGGTCGTCGCCGACCGCCCGAGGTGCCATGCCGGTGCGCAATTCGTCGGCGACCATCAAATCGAGCAGCAAGTCGAGCGAATCGACGCCGCGTTCTGCTGCGACCTCGCCGAGCCGGCGCCCTTCGATGGCCTTGCTCGCGGGCGAGAACCCCTGCACGACGGTGTGGCGATCGATCAACGCGATCTCGCGTCGTTGGCCTTGCGGGCTCTGGATGCCGGCGCGCAGCCGGTCGCGGACCGCGGGGTCGACCAGTGCGCGCAGCTTGGCGTCGGGGGGCAGCGCCATGACCTCGGACCAGTTGGGTATCGAGTCGAACGCGCTGCTCACGAACGTGTAGCGACCGGCGATGAGGCCCGGGTACGCGAGCCCCACGAGGCGAGCACCGTGTTGCGCGGCGTAGTCGCTCATCGCCAAGCGTTCGTCGGTCAATTCGCGACTTTGCACCAGGAATACGTTCCAGTTGACGGGCCGCGCCGCGACTTGCGACATCTTGGTCATCAGATCGCGGTGACTGTCTTGGAAGTCAGGGAAGCCGCACGGGATGAACTCGACCTGCGTGCCCTCGAACTCACTCGCGACCGCGCACAGGGCCAAGATCTCATCTTGGTCGGCGCACCGTGACGGCACGGGGTTGCCGTCGCCGTCGACATGCGACGCGGTCCACGACGACGAAAAGCCGATCGCACCTCCGGTGAACGCGTTGCGCAACAGCTGTTGCATCTGCTCGATCTGTGCCGGCGTTGCGCGATCGTGCGCGGCGGCATCGCCCATCACCACGCGTCGCATCGTCGAATGCCCGGCCATGAACGCCATGTTGAGTGCGGGCCGTGCTCGATCGACCGCGTCGAGATACTCGCCCGTGGAGCTCCACCCCCACGGCACGCCGGTGCGCAGCGATTCGAGCGGCATACCTTCGACACGCGCCAGCATGCGCATCACGTAGTCGCCGTCGGCATCGGTGAGTGGCGCGATGGAAAATCCACAGTTGCCGCCGACCACCGTCGTGATGCCGTGCAGCGACGTCGGTGTGAGCCACGGATCCCAGAAGACCTGTGCGTCGAGATGCGTGTGGATGTCGACGAAGCCGGGCGCGACCACCAAGCCGTCCGCGTCGATGGTGTCGCGCGCCGGCTCACCGAGCGCGCCCGGCGCGGCGATGCTCACGATGCGGCCATCACGCACGCCAATGTCGGCGCGACGGCCAGGCGCGCCGGTGCCGTCGACGACGAGTCCTCCGGTAACTGCGAGATCGAACACTGCTTCCCCTTTGATGTTGGCCCGGCGTCAGCGCGACGCAACGAGCTCGGCTCGTACGGCTTGCTCGATGCGGGTGCCGGTGAAGAACTCGGGATTCATACCCGCGTGCAAGCGCACGGGGTTGGCGAACATGAAGGCACGGAAATCGTCGCGGCCCATGACCTCGTGCTCGACGAGCTCCCACGCTTCGGCCACGACTTGCGCCATGTCGGGCACGTCCCAGTGGCCGTTGTCCGAACCGAACACCGCGCGCAGCGCGGCCCCGAACGGATTGGCCCGCCGATCGAACGCATGCACCGTGACGGGGTCGTCGGCTTCGCAGCCGAACCAGAAGCGATCGACGAACAACTCGACGATGTCCGACGCGTGCTGCATCGGCACCGCGGCGAAGTTGTCGGGATTGTCGACCGCCGGCTGCGGCCGGCTGAACATCTCGCGCAGCGTTGCCTCGTGCGCACGGGTACGGTCGTCGCCGTACTGGTCGACCAGTTGCATGAACAGGTCGGTGTCGAGATTGGCCGGGTCGAAGTCGCTGATGCGCTCGCCGTTGCGCCGCTGCCAATGCCCGATCAGATCGGCGTAGAGCGAGACCGCCCACCCGACGCCACCTTCGAGAAATGCGAAGTTGAGGTTGGGGAACCGGTGCGTCACGCCGCCCATGAACAGCGCCTTGCAGATGGCCTCGCCGCCTGCGCCGAGCACGCCGATGTGGTTGTAGCTGTAGTTGGACAACTGCGCCCGGCTGCCATAGATGGCGCTGCTGTGGAAAGTGGCGGCCACGCCGAGCTCGATGCATTTGGCCCACACCGGGTCGTAGTCGTAGTCACTTTCGAGGGCCAGCAGATCGAGGCGCGGCGGGCCGCTGCCGTTGAGGGGCGGCCGCGTGATGTGACTGCGCAACACCACGACTTTGAGGCCGAGCGTGCGCACCGCGTATTCGAGCTCGGCGATCGCTTCGGTGGGGTTGTGCATCGGGATCACTGCGGCGGGCGTCATACGATCGGCGAACGGCCGGTAGGAGTCGGCGATGTAGCGGTTGTAGGCGCGGCAACACGCGACGCGTAGCTCGTCGTCGGCGAGCTGGTTGGCGAAGAGGCCTTCGCTCGGATACACGAGCGCGAAATCGATGCCGAACTCGTCGAGGCGTTGCGCGTAGAGCGACGGCAACGTGGCCGTCGCGCGGTCGAGCGTGTTGCGCGTGGGCCAGACCCACGAACCCGAGTCCTTGGTCCAATACGGATCGGCCGGATCGAGGAGGAACTGGCGCTTGACCGGCGCGCTGCGATAGCGATCGACCATCGCCGCCCCGGCAACATCGGCGAGGTAGTCGAGAAGGACAGGGGTCGCTTCGACCGCGTGCGCGTCGGCGTCGATGATCGGATGGTCGAGGCCCTCGCGGATGCTCGCCGATGTCAATTTGCTCACAAGACCACGGTACTCGTCCCCATGGCGGGTGACAGCCGTGGTTGACTGGGGCGGACGTCGTACGTCGACGTCAAGAGGCGGTGACCCATGGTGGCCCTACTGATCGTCATCGCGGCGCTCCTGTTCATCGCTCTGATGGTGATGTTGCGATCGCTACGGATCATCCCCGAATACGAGCGGGCGGTGCATTTCCGGCTCGGCCGGTTGAAGGGCGCCAAGGGCCCCGGGCTGATCATCGTGTGGCCGATTCTCGACCGCATCGTTCGGGTCAGCTTGCGCACCGTGGCGCTCGAGATACCCACACAAGAGCTCGTCACGAGGGACAACGTCACGGTGCGCGTGAACGGCGTCACGTATTACGTCGTGCGGGACCCGATCAAGGCCGTGCTCACCGTGCGCGACTTCCATTTCGCCACCGCGCAGAAATCGCAGGTGACCTTGCTCGCGGTGTTGCGCGAGCACGACCTCGACTCCCTGTTGCGCGACCGCGAGTCGATCAGCGGGCTATTGCGGGGGTTGATCGACAAGGCAACCGAGCCGTGGGGCATCGAGGTCACCACCGCCGAGATCAAAGACGTCGAGTTGCCCGAGCAGATGCGCCGGGCCATGGCGCGCGAGGCCGAATCCGAACGCGAGCGGCGAGCCAAGGTCATCCACGCCCGCGGTGAGTTCGAAGCGTCGGAGATGCTCGGGCAAGCAGCGTCGGTGCTCGAACAACATCCTGCGGCATTGCAGCTGCGCACGCTCGCGACACTGGCCGAGATCTCCGTCGAGCGGAACTCGACGATCGTGTTCCCGCTGCCGTTCGAGATCATGCGCGTGTTCGATGCCATGGCCCGCAAGATGGAAAGCGAGACCGCGGCTCCCCCACCGGCGAGCCCCGCGGCACCGTTGGCGACGATCGCGCCGCCGCCACCGCCACCACCGCTAGGACAAGGGCCGCAGGACGCTCCCGGGTAACGCGCCGGTCCACGTGCCGTCGCGCACGATCTCGGTGCCGTTGACCAACACGTGCTGGATGCCCATGGCCTCGGCGTAGAGCCGGCGCGCGCCGCCGGGAAGATCACTGCGCAGTGAGATGGGCCCCGGCGCGATGGTCGCCTCGTCGAACACCACGACATCCGCGTGGAACCCCTCGGCGATGCGTCCTCTCGAACCGATACCGCACAGCTGCGCCGGCGCATCGGTGATGTAGTGCACGGCCTCTTCGAGCGACAGGAGGTGGCGCTCGCGCACGGCCCGGCCGAGCAACGACGTCGTATACGTGAACGACGAGGCATTGTCGAGATGGGCGCCGGCGTCGGACGCGCCGATCAGCATGTTGGGTTCGCGCCATACTTCGGAGCGCAGCTGCCAACTCGCGTCGTCATCGCCCGACGGCTTGGGTATGAAGCTCGTGTCGATGCCGCCCGCGACTACGAGATCGAAGAATGTGTCGTAGACGTCACGACCCAACGCCCCGGCGATGTCGGCAAGGGTGCGGCCGGTGAACGCGGTGTGTTCCGACGCGGTCGTCGATGCCAGCGTCATCGTCTCCCAGCCGAAGAATCGGCGCAGCACCTGCGGCGGATTCATCGCTCCCTCCCGTAGACGCGCCCGTTGCTCGTCGTCGCGCAACGCGCGCATGCGCTCGCCCGCCGGGATGGCGAAGAACTTCGCCCATCCGGGCAGCGAGTCGAGCAGGAAACCGTTGGCAAAGCTGAGGTAGAAGAGCCGCGGGTCGGGGATCACCTGAGCGACCACGGTCGCACCGCGATCTGCCGCGTACTGCGCGAGATGGCGGGCACTGGCGACGACGTCGGGCCGGTGCGCCTCGATCGGCAGCGCATTCCACGTCAACGGGCGACCGGCGGCGAGCGCCATGCCCGTGATCAACTCGATGTCGTCGTCACCGAAGGGCGTGATACCGGGGTTGAGCGCGAGGAATGTGCCCGGCTTATCGCGCAATACGCCGGCGAGCGCCAGCAACTCTGCCGGCTGCGCGAATCGCGAAGGTATGGGGTTGCCGTCGTTGTCGTGATGCGTCGCCGCCAGCGACGACGAGAAACCGAGACCGCCACCGTCGATCGAGTCGGCGAGCAACCGGCACATCGCCGCCACCTGCCGGTCGTCAGCCGCATCACCGACGGCACCGTCACCCATCACGACGCGCCGTAGCGCCGAGTGGCCGACGAGGAACCCCGCGTTGACGGCGGTGTGGCCATCGATGCGAGAGAGGTAGTCGGCGAACGACGTCCAATCCCACGAGGGGCCGGCGCGCAACGCGTCGATCGACATACCTTCGACGCGAGCAAGCATTGGAAGGAGATATTCGACCGCGTTGTTGCCCGCCGCGGCTGGCCCGAGCGGTGCGATCGTGAACCCGCAGTTGCCGCCGACGACGGTCGTGACGCCGTGGAACGGTGAGGGGCTCGCCGTTGGATCCCACAGGATCTGCGCATCGTGATGGGTGTGGGAGTCGACGAAACCGGGCGCCACGATGCGGCCGGTGGCGTCGATGGTCTCATGGGCGTCGTCATCGATCACACCCACCGAAACAATGCGCCCGTCGACGATGCCGACGTCGTGACGGGCGCGAGGCGCCCCGGTGCCATCGACGACGGTGCCTCCGACGATCTTGCAATCGAGCATCTAATTCTCCATCAATGTCGCGGCATACGACTCGACTGCCGTGCCGGCGAAGAAGCCGGCATTCATCCCCGCGTGGAGACGAATCGCATTGTCGCAGACGAGGTCGCGAAAGTCGGCATCCGTGATGGCGCCGCACTCGACCAGCTCGCGCGACTCGACGAGCACGGTGCGCATGTCGAGCACGTCCCAGTGACCGATGTCGGAGCCGAGCACCGCGTTGAGCCTCGACCCACCGGGGTTGAGCTGCGTCGCGAAACCCCAGGCATTGGCGCGATCATCGGCCTCGCACCCGAAGTAGAAGGGGGGAACGAACCGCTCGACCAGATCCTCCACGCTGTCGATGCCGGCGCGGGCGAAGTCGTCGGGCTCGTCCGGCGCGAAATCGCGCGACCCGTCGATCGTCGCCGCCACTGCCGGGTCGAATCGCGCGCCGCCATAGCGCTGGAGCAGCTGTGCGAATGCCGCGCGATCGACGCGTGCGGGGTCGAGCATCTCGATGTTGCGGCCGCCGCGCTTTTGCCAGTGCGCGACGAGGTCCATGAGCAGCAATACTCCCCACGCGACGCCTCCCTCGAGGAACGCGAAGTTCAACCGCGGGAACCGCCGGGTGACACCCCCCATCACCAACGCCTTCGCGATTGCTTCGCCGGCCGCGGCGATGGCACCGATGTGGTTGTAGACGTAGAGCCCGGAGACCCGCGATCCCTGACCGAGGGTGCCGGCGTGAAATGTCGCCGCGACGCCGAGGTCGACGCAGCGTTGCCACACCGCGTCGTAGTCGGGTTGCGCGTCGAGGCCGATGAGCACCGGCCGGCCGCTGCCGCGCACCGTGCCCGACAACATCACGCTGCGCATGCCGAGCACGTTCACCGCGTAGTCGAGTTCCTCGAGCGCTTCGGTCGTGTTCTGCATCGGGATGCACGCCGGGATCGTCAGGCGATCGCCCAGTGAACGCACGGAGTCGGCGTTGTATTGGTTCAAGGCGCGGCAGATCGCCGGCCGTAGATCGTCGTCGGGGTGCGACACCATGCCGAGGCCGAGACTGGGGTAGGCGATCGAGAAGTCGAAGCCCAGCTCGGGCAGGCGCTCGTGCAACAACTTGGGCGCGTAGATCGCCGCTCGATCGTGGGCATCGGTCGGCGGTCCCCACCATGCAACCTGCACCTCACGATCGCGGGGGTGCACGCGCCGCTGGGCCAAGAATTCGTCGACGACGCGCGCGGGCACGAGGTCACGCAAGAACTCCGCGACGAGCGGCGCCGGTTCGATGATGTGGCCATCGCAGTCGATCACCGGATGGCCGAGCTCGGCCCGCAGCTCGGCCGACGTCCTCGCCGTCGCCGCCATCAGAGCGCCACCATCACAACGAGCGGGGGCGCGCCGCGGCGTCGAGCATGCGACCCGTCATCGTCGGTTGCGCGACACCATCGATCTGCGTCGGCGCGCCGTTGACGATCGTGCTGCGGTAGCCACCCCACGGGCGGCGTAGCCGCGGCGCACCGCCGGGCGTGTCGTTGACGAGGTAGTCGTCGGGCCACGTGATGCGGTCGAGCTCGAACACCACGAGATCGGCCGCGTAGCCCGGAGCAACCACACCGCGATCGTGCACGCCGAACATGCGTGCCGGGCGTTGCGTGAGGATGTGCACTGCGTGCTCGAGCGAGAAGTCACGCCGTTCGTGGACGTGGCGTTGCAACAGCAGCGAGGTGTCGCCGGCGCCGCACAAGCTGTTGAGGTGCGCCCCCGCGTCGCTGGCGCCGACGATGGTGCGCCCATCGCGGAACAATTCGGCGAGACCGTCGACGTCTTCGTTGGCCAGGCCGACAGTGGCGAGCCCGACGTCGCACGAGTTCGCCAACACGAAGTCGGCGAACACGTCGCACTCGTGCTGGTCGGGATGATCGTTCTGCAGCGCAGGGAAGTAGTCGCCTTCGTAGCGCTTCAACTCGGGATTGGACACGGCCACGATGCGCAACTTGTGCATGCGGCCCTTGGGGAACGTGGCAAAGCCGGTGGCGTCCCACTCGTCGCGAGCACGGATGCGCCAGTCGGGATCGCGCAGCATGACCATCTTGGCCGAACGGTCGGACTGCGCCCATTGATTCCACAGCGGCATCGACGCGAAGCCCATCGTGCGATCGAGGTCGACGCGCACGTCGAAGCGGCGCGGCGACACTTGCGGGAACACGCCCGCCCCTTCGCGCTGCGTGCGCCCCGCTTGCTCGAGGAGGAAGGGCACGTGTTCGGCCGACATGCCTCCGGTCGCGAGTTGCACCCACGTGCCCCGCACATCGGTGCCCGCGCAGACGCGGTGCACGCGTTCGATGTCCTCGACCTTGGCTTCGAACTGGCGCGGCTCGGGGACGAATTGCAACACGTTGCGCGAGGCGCCGTGCAACGTGCGGGTCAGCGCGGTGAATTCATCGTCGTCCGCCAACCGGCTCGGCACCTTGCGCCCGTGGCGATCACGATCGGCGAACGAGGTGGACAGCCCGTGCGCACCCGCCGCGAGGCAATCGGCCAGCGCGGCCGCCAACGCGCGGCGCTCGTCGTCGGTCGCGGCGCGCTGCAACGCCTCGTCGCCCATGACGAACCACCGCAGCGCCGAATGCCCGACCAATCCGACCACGTTGACCGCGGCCCCGCGCGAGTTGAAGGCGGCGCGGTACTCCTGCCAGCTCGACCAGTTCCACGGGATGTGTTCCTCGAACGCGACGAGCGGCAGGTCTTCGATGAAGCAGAACACGTCGGATATCGCGGCGCGATCCGACGCGTGCAGAGGTGCCAGTGACAGCGAGCAGTTGCCCTGGACGACGGTGGTGACGCCGTGCAGCGCCATCGGGTCGGCCGACGGATCCCACCACAGCACCGGATCGAAGTGCGTGTGCGTGTCGATGAATCCCGGTGCGACCGTCGCGCCCGCCGCGTCGAGTTGCGCCTCGCCGTCGGGACGCAGGTTCGGTCCGACCTCGACGATCACCCCGTCGCGCACGCGCACGTCACCGCGCTGCCCGGGCGAACCCGTACCGTCGACGACTGTGCCGCCGCGCACCAATAGATCCGCTCGATCCACCATCGCCAACCCCCCGACACCCGTTCAACACCGTTCTTGTGGTGTTCGATACGTGTCGACACGTATCGAACACCACCAGAACCTTAGCGAGAGGTGGTTGGTGCGGCCGTTGCCCCGGTGCCGCCCGTGCCCGCGGCGCCGGTGCCGGTGCGGCCCTGTCCGCCGAGGCCGGCGAGCGCGGTGCCCGAACGGATGGCGGTGGCCGCGATAGAACCGTCGGCGCCCGCAGTGCCGGTCACGATCACGCTTTCGCCGGCGGCGAGGTCGGCGACGGAGCCCTCCTTGTTCACGGTGACGACGAGGCCCGGTTGCGTGGTGACCTTGACGAGGTTGCCGCTGGCGTCGGTGATGTACACGTTCGTACCGTCGACCAACTTCACCGTGCCGACCGTGCCGCCGCCTCCGGCG
>JBDTLT010000047.1:0-30109 GCA_039934635.1 Acidimicrobiales bacterium | reverse complement strand
CCACATCGACACCGAGCGCGGCACGCTTCGCTTCAGCGAATTCGCAATTGACACCATCGGGTGCCCGCCGCCATGGGAGGCAACGGTCGCTGTGCTTCGCAGCCGTGAAGCCCGCTACTCGATCACCGCGGCGCGCTTAACGATCACGGCGGGGAAGATCGGCATCGCCGCGGTCGCCGACTGAGCCAAGCCTACGATCTGTTCTGCAATGGGTTCTGATCGCCGATACAGGCTAACAATTTCGAACGCAGCGGTGAACTCTGCCGTTGAGCTCAAAGCAGAAGCCAATAGGAGTCAGGCGTCGTCGGTGGGTTCTTGCGGTCGTAGTACGAGTTCGTTTGCTGGCGTCGAGCCGTCGTGAGAAACGGCAGGACTTGCATCGAGCGTGGCGTCGGAGAGCGGTCCGGCAAGGTCCTCGGCGATGAAGACGTGGGTGCCATGCTGTTCGGCGACGATGTCGGAAGGTGCTGGCGCCTCGACAAAATGGATCTGCAAGTTGATTTCGCCCGACGGCGCCTTGAGACCCGAAAACCGCACGCCGTAGTTCATCGGCACATCGCGCAGGCGTCGCGCTTCGTCGATCGTCGATGCGGCGTTCTGGGTGAGTTGGAACATTTGCTTCTCCTCGGAGTCGTGAGGTTCGTTTAGGGCTCGGCAGGCGAGAACACCACGCAGGCAGCTACAGCATTTGACGGCGCTACGACGTAGTCGCTCGGGCCGCCGCCATCCAAATGTTGAATCGGTGACTATCGGAGCCGGGCTGCCAATGGTGCTTGCCCAATGTGCCTCTTTGGCTTTCGGCTTGTGCCTTATTGAAGAACCCGGCTAGCGCGTTGTCCTCCGCCCGTTCCTCAAAGTCGATGATCTCAAGATGCAGCGCGTTGCGGCCGCCTTGCTGCGTTTCGCGGTCGGATGGCGTAAGAAAGACTCGCGCTCATGGATGCGGATCTTGCGCGGGGACTGTCACGATTTGGTGGCATCGACTGCTCTTCTCGGTACCACAATCCCCGCTCATCGAGACGTACCAGGCCTTCTAACGCGTGTAGCGCGCACCGATGGTCGTAGGCCGCCGTGTTGGTGGAGTTAGGTGGTGGAACAGCGTTATCAGGCGGGCTCGAAGTCCGCAACGACGGTGCGACGGTCACTGACGTCGCCCCTAGTGCGGGGGTGGCCCGTCAGACGGTGGATGAGTGGCTGCGCAGCTACGCGTCCAGGGCCTGCTTGTCTGGTCGATGGGTCGGCGCGGCCGCTGTCGTGCCCGCATCAGGTGCCCGTTGAGGTCGAAGCGCGGATCGTTTTAGGGAGAAGGCATGCGCGCCGCGCTGCCGGGGTATGTGGACGGCATGGTTGAGCAGTCGTCGCGGGTGGCCCCACCGTCGATCCCGGGCGTAGAGGAGCTTGAGCCCGTTGGTCGCGGTGGCTTCGCCGTCGTGTACCGCGGCTGGCAACCGGAGTACCAGCGTCACGTGGCGGTGAAGGTGCTCGAGCCGACGACCGATCCCGCTGTGGTTGGCCGCTTCCGGCGCGAAGTTAGGGCGATGGGTGCCGTCTCGGACCACCCGAACGTCGTCCCGATCTACGGCGCAGGCGTGGTCGATGGCCGCGGCTACATGGTGATGCCGCTGCTTGCGGGAGGAACGCTGGACGACAAGATCCGCTCCGCTCCACTTGACGCTCCAGAGGTGGTGCGCATCGGCCGGGCGCTCGCCGATGCACTGGCGGCGTCGCACCGAATCGGCCTGTTGCATCGCGACGTGAAGCCAGCGAATGTCCTGTTCACCGCGTACGGCGACCCGCAGCTGGCTGACTTCGGCATCGCGCGATTCGCCGACTCCACTGCCACGCACACCGGCTTCGCGGCGACGGTTGCCTACGCCGCTCCAGAAGTGCTGCAGGGCGAGCCGGCGACCCCTCAATCGGACGTGTACTCACTCGGTGCGACTCTGCACGCCGCGCTTCGAGGCGAGGCGCCCTTCCGGAGGGTGGATGGCGAGCCGGCAGTGGTTACTGCGATGCGCGTGCTCTCCGACGAACCCGCCCACCTGAAGGCCGCGGGCGTGCCCGCGGCGCTAGCAGCGGTCGTCGAGCGGGCGATGGCGAAAGACCCTGCGCACCGCTACCCGACCGCCCATGCACTGCGACATGCGCTCGAGACCGTCGATCTCCGCACCGCGACCCGGAAGCGACCAACTGCTTCTGCCACCGCCATCGAGACGGAACACCTGACGCGAGTCAGAACCGAAGTCGTTGGTGTAGGTGGACCGGCTGCTGCTGCCACGTCCATCGCGAAGGAACCCATCCCGGGCTCGCCGCAGACGGTGGGCGCCTGGCGAAGACGGGCGCCGCTGATTGTCTGCGCCGCCGTCGCCGCGGCCATCTTGCTCACCGCGCTCGCTCTGACACAGCTCCGCAACGGCCACAACGACACGACGACGGCACCGTCCGGCACCGAGTCGTCCGGAACGACGACCAGTGTGACCACGACAGGCCCGGCGACCGCGGTGACGGTGCTGGCCTCGACCGCACCGGCCACGACAGCGCTCTCGACGAGCACAGTCGCGGCGGCTCCGACGGCGACCGCGACGCGACCGACGACAACCGCTTCGGTGAGGGCAACGCCAGACTCAGCAACGCGTTCGTACTACGCGCTGATGGACGCAGGGCGCATCGATGAGGGCTGGTCATTGCTCAGTCCTGCGTACCAGCAGCAAACAGTCCGTTCGTCGTACGAAGGCTTCTGGCGGACCATCGATCGCGTCGAAGTGCTCAGCGCGCGTGCAGAAGGCCGCACGGCTTGGGCGACGCTCCGCTACACGCGCACCAACGGGACCGTGTCCACTGAAAACGTGCGCCTCGACTTCGTGCCCGACGCAACCGGTCGCTTGCTCGTCAACGCTTACCAGACGGGTGTCTCTGCGCCGTAGGGCGCAACCGCGGCATCGTCAACTGATTCCCTGCGCTGTTGCACACCGACGTCGATGAGGCGACCCTTGCCGCGTTCGGGGAGAGCCCACTGCTCCTCCCGACGATCACGGACCACCCGGAGATGGCGATCGTCATGCGGACTTGGACAACAGAAATGCCAGAGCAAAGCCGAGAACGGTCACCATGCCGATGTAGTCGCCTGTGTTCTCGAACGCTTCCGGCATCATCGTGTCGGCGAGCATGGTGAGGATCGCTCCCGCGGCGAACGCTTGGATGAACCCGATCACGTTGGCCGACGCATCGCCGAGAAATGCATACCCGAGCGCAGCAGCCGCGGCGGAGATGAGCGCGACGCCGAGCCACAACGACAGGATCCACGTCGGCGACCTCCCCGCTTTCCGCAAACCGGTGGCGGCGGACATCGACTCCGGAATGTTCGACAGGAACACCGCCGCGACGACCGAGACGCCCACTCCCCCGCCGCCGAGCAGGCTCACGCCGATCGCGATCGACTCGGGTATGCCGTCGAGCATCGCGCCGACAACGATCGCAGACCCCGTACCGTCGCTCTGATCGCCGTTCGAACGCTTGCGGTGTTTGCCCCCGCGTCGGTCGATCAACAAATCCCCGATGAAGAACGACAGCGCGCCCGCAGCGAGACCGACCGCGACCGCGTCGCTACCCCCGCGCCGAAAGGCTTCGTCCGTGAGCTCGAACGCGAGGGCGCTTATGAGAACGCCCGCGCCGAATGCCATCACCACACCGATCACGCGTTGCGACGCTTTGGCCATGAGCCCGATCACCGCGCCGACGACGAGTGCCACACCACCGACGAAACCCCACAATGCCGCCTCGAACATCAATACCTCGTGTCATCAGGTATGCGCCGACGGTCGCTGACGCCGTGCAGCAGCTACATCTGGCCGTGCGAATATTATCCCTCACGTCGTCCGTGGCGACGAAGGAACAAGGTGCCCACAGCGCTCGCAGAGAATGCCACGCACGTCAACCCGCCGTTAACGCACGCGATCATGCACGGCGTGACGCTGTGTTACCGGTGGCAGGCGCACCGATTCGCCTAGCCGCAGAGCCTCCGGCGACGAGCGCGCAAGTTGGATGACCCGATCAGTGCGTTTATGTTCGCCTCGTGGTGGGCAGTGGTGCTGCGGTCAAGGAGGACGAATGTCCAACACGCGCGCTTCTAGCGCCACCATCACGGATCAGCCCGCCCGAGATCGGGAGCAGTCACCATTCACCTACTCAGCGATCGCGTGGCCGACAACCGCGCTGACGAACTTGACTTCTATCGCGAGCCAGAGTGTGACTGCGACGTACGCATTGTGGGTCACGTTCTTCGAAAGTCAGAAGCGCTTTGCGGCACGTCTTCTCGGTGCGATGGGCGTTTCGCCCACCGCGCAGAGCCGCAATCCGCAACCGAGGCGCTCGTTGGTCGCTTCCTCAGCCGACGCCGGAAACAATGAACGCGACGAGCGAGTGGATGGCGTCCCACAAGCGCTCGCCGACTCGGCGCGCCGTCGCGCTGCGTCACCGGTGACGGTTGAAAGCGAGTTCCCTATCAAGCGGTACGACACGCTGACCGTGCAAGAAATAGCCGGTAGAATTGGTCGACTACATGATCGTGCTGCCGTTGAAGCCGTGTTGGCGTATGAGGCCAAGCACAAGGCGCGAAAGGGTGTGGCCGCAGCCGCCGCAGCGAGACTTGCGCGTCTTCAAGACTCGTAGGGTGTTCTTCCACGTGGTGCATACGCGGTTCACCTCACGTAATCGTCTCGGAGTCGCAAGCGGCGATAGGGCTCGTACCAATCGGCGTCGTTGTCGGAGCCGCCTCATCGCAGCGTTGCGGCAGTACAGCTGCCCGCCTGAGGCCATCCATGAGCTCGAACCCGTCACTGCCAATCACCCAAGGCAGCGCCGCAGGGAGCGATGCCGGGCTCACCGGGTGCGTCACGGACTTTGGACTCGCGAGCACCCGTTGCGTCAACGAAAGGCGACGGATGACAACCGCATTCACCGCGTCGGGGTGCTGCTCTGCGAAGGCTGCGTAAATCTCAGGATCCCGTTGTCCATCATCACCGATCAGCGTCCATCGAACCGACGGATGCTCGCGGCGAAGGCGCTCGAGCATGTCTCGCTTGTGCGCTGCGCCGCTACGGAACCAGCCCGTCGGAGTGGGCCCCCAGTCAGTCATCAGAAGCGGTCCGGCCGGAAGACCATGCTCGGTCATGAATCGCTCGAGGTGCGGCGCAAAGTTCCACGCGCCCGTCGAGACATAGACAACGAAATCATCGTCACCGGCGAGCGCCCTCAGCAGTTCGGCCATGCCCGGTACGGGGCGCCGAGCCTTCTCGCGAAGGAAGAACGTGTTCCACGCTGCCCGGAGCGGGCGCGGAACCCAGGTCACGAGGATCGTGTCGTCGATGTCGCTCACCACTCCGCGTGATCCCAGTGGGTCGACGGCGCGAACGCGACAGGCAGTGGGTTCGCGATCGTCCACCGCAACAATCACGTCGTGCCATCCCGGCACGAGCACGGCCGGTATCTCGGCATGGACGTATCCCCCGTGCTGCGCCGTCATCGTGTGCAGAGCGTCACCGAGCGTTATCGTCACCGTCGTACCTGCCGCCGGCAACGCGATCAGAGCGCGCCAGCCGCGGGGTGGTCGAGGGCGGCGCGTCGCCCGCGCCCAGCGCCGTCGGTGCCCGCTCTCACGGTCACGGCGCTGCGGAGGCCCGAGGAGCACCCTGATGAAGACGTGCACGCCATCGTGATCCGCGTAGCCGGTAGACGCGGTGACCAAGGGCAACCAGCCCCGTCGGCGCAGCCACCGACCGAGTAGTCGGTCGACGCTGTCCTCGACCCGCCCTGCCACATGACGACGTGGCTGTCTTTCAGCTGATTGCACCGAAGCAGTCCATTCCCGATCGCGCGACGACAGGAACATGGAAGGTTCCGACTGATGAAGGCGGCGACGTCGATGATGGCGGGCGCGGGTTTTTTGTGGAGGACGACGCGGGCCTTCACGGCGCATCGCGGACACGAGTTCCTGAGGATTTCTCCACGATCACCTTGGCGCGTACCGCATCGAGCTGACGGCAGGACCGATCACGGTTCAGCTCATCCGTTGCGGACTAGCTGCTCGGACGCGTCTCGCAGCATGGCATCGAACTGCTGGTTGAGCCACGACAGGATCGGCTGGGTCACGTTGGCGGCGCTGCGGGGCGGGAACCCCAACCATGCCACCATCTCGGCGATCCACTCGGGGTGGTTGGAGACCTGGTCGTACGCTCTCATCTCTTGCTCGATGTACGGACGGATCTCGGCCTTGACCGCGTCGACCGCCGTGGTCGAGTCCCGCCTCGCACTCGCGCTCAGCGCCGCGACGCCCGCGTCGAGTTGCGCCTGCAGCCCAGGTACCTGACTGGCGCGCGCTTCGAGTTCTCCAACCAGCTGACTGGTGAACGCTCCCTTCACCTTGTCGAGGATCCAACCGCCGGGGCCCTCCAGTGTGAATGCGGCGGAGAGGCCGCTGTCCAACGCGTCGACGAGCAGACCCCACGGGAACGCGACGTGGGCCTCCTGCTCGAACACCTGTGCATCGCGGACGAACTGAGCGATCTTGTCGTGGCTCGACTGTCGGAACTCGTCTATCGCGACCAGTACGTACGGGATCTGTTCTCCAATGTTGTTCTCGGCTCTTCCGATTATCGTTGCGACAACGGTGTTCCAGTCGCCTTGCGCGCCAGCCTTGATGTACTCCGGCTCAATGTCGTAGTCGATCACGGTATTGCCGTGCTCGTCTTGGTGGGTGTGGTAGATCTCGTCGTTCGGCCCGTGCCCAGGCGCGATCTGATGCTCGACGTCGTGCTGCGGGTTCATCGTCGCGGCGCCGGTATCACTGTCCGGCTCCGTGACCGCCGCGGCCCGCGCGTCGGCGGCGGAATGGAAGGCCGCCCACGTCTGTGGCCCGATCTCACCGTCGTCGTTGAGGCCGTGATGAGACTGGAAGGCCATGACCTCGCGCTCCATCTCTTCGTCGAACACGCCGTTCTCGGGGATATCGATGTGCATCCCTCCGGCGAGCGCGTGGTTCAACATCTTCTGCGCGTACTCGACCCAATCTCGTGGGTTTTGATGGCCGCGCTTCAGTGACGGTTCCGCCATTTCGAGCCTCCTGATCGAAAGTCAGAGCAATCAGGGTATCTGGGGCGGCTCGACCTGACTGTTTTGCCCCTTGCGTGCGCACTGTCAGATGGCATTCGACCGATGCCTGCCGTGTTGAACAAAATCACGGCAAAACCACCGTCCCGAACACGACTGACATGTCGACCGGCATCGCCACCACCACAATGCCGGCGCCCGTTACGGCGCAACCCTCGGCGCCCCGATGCCCTGGGTACCGCGAGTCGGCACGGTGCAAATATCGGAGGCAAACAAGATCCGTTTGCGTTGTCGCCTGCCCCGCTCAGTACATGGAGCGTTCGTATGCTTCGAAGCGGCCGTGCTGTTGCTTGATACGCCAAGTCCTGACGTCTTTGCCGTCGCCGTCTTTCTCATAGACGAGTATCGAGTCGCCATCGAGTCGGGACGAGCCTTCGATCGTCACTACCTGGTGAGCCGATGCAACAGTCAGCGTCACCACGTCGTCCATCACGAAGTCGTCCAACCGCTCTGGAGGGCGGTTCTCAATCGTCGTCACGAGATAACACGTACCTGACGACACAGGGTCAACTCTGCTGCGATTCGACATGAGAACCTCCGGGGAAGTGGGCTCTGATCCCATCGACGCCCACATCATCCCGGTTTAGCGGATCACTCCTTCTCATCCTCTGGTTCGTGCGAAACGCCGTCGCCTCGAATGCGGCTCGTTCGGGTGAACGAGCCGTATCGCGTGCAGGGTTTGCTAGCGGCTGGGCGCGGGAACGCAGCTTCGGTGATCGATGCAAGAGTGCGTGACCGGCTGGAAGTGTTATGCGTGCTGTAGTGGGCTCGAAGCGAGCGCGTCGCGTTGCGGCAGACCATCCCCGGGTCGTTACGGCTGGGCGCGTGGGTTTTGCCGCGGCGGGAGTTGTCTATGTGATTGCGGGGATCTTGGCCATGATCATCACGTTGAGGTCGTTCGGCTGGTCGACGGTCAACGAGGACGAGGCGAGTCCGCTCGGAGCACTGAAAACCGTCAGCGACGGTCCAGGCGGAAGCGTACTGCTGTGGATTCTGGCGCTTGGATTGCTGCTCTACGCCGCGTGGCGCCTTGTCTCGGCGGTGATGCCCGGCGAACCGGCAGCGATGACGATGATTAAGCGCATCGGCTTTGTAATCACCGCAGCGATCTACATTGCGCTCGCGATCACTGCGGTGTCGCTGTCGCGTTCTCACGCGACGTCCACTGACAGCAACACGCGCGTCACCACGTTGTCGGGCAGGATCATGTCGCATGCCGCTGGGCAATTCGTCGTTGGCGTATTTGGGTTGATCGTCATCGCTGTCGGGCTCTACAGCCTCCGTAGCGCCGCGAAACGCGACGTGACCGACGAGCTCGACCTCTCCGGGATGTCGCAGCACAACCGGCGTCTAACGAAGACCCTTGGCGTCGTCGGAGAATTGGGACGCGGAACCGCCACCGGACTCGTCGGCTTGTTCCTTTTGCGGGCGGCGATCACTTACACAGTGAGTGACGCGACCGGCCTCGACGGCGCACTGCGCCGTGTCGCATTGCAACCCTGGGGCCGCCTCGTCGTAGCGATCGTTGCGATCGGCTTCGTGGCCTACGGCGTATTCTGCCTGAAGACATTTCCTCACCGACGACTCCAAGCGCCCCGCACTTGAAGCGAACACCGCTGCGCGACAACGTCGCTCAGTCTGAACAAGGCCCCCGCCGCGAGGCGAAAGTTGGCGTTGCACTCCATCCGTAGCGGCTTCATCGCCGGCGGGTGGTTGTCCGCAATGCTTCACGCGAGCCGTTCGAGGGCGGCAGCGACATCGTGGGGTGAGGGCTTTGCCTCTATCGACGCCGCGATTCGCTGCGCCACTCCGCGGTAGGCCTTGCGTCGAGCACAGCGGTGACCGCGTGCGCGACTTCAGTGGCGGTGGCGTACGCACCAAACAACTTCCCGAAAATCGCGTCCGGCAGCGAATGACCGCGACTTGGCTGGTCGGCTCCTCTGGCAGCGCCCACCGCAGTTCATGTCCACACAAAACCGCTGCCCGAGCCAGTGGCCCATCCGTGGATATGGGCAAGACCCGCGGGCTCGTCACGAGCGCTCGTATAGAGCCACCCCGGTCGGCGATCCGCAACAAAGCTTCGATGCAGGACTGTCATCGCGGCGGGAACCAACTGCATTCGCACCTGTGCCCACGGTGCACGGTTTCGATCCTTTACCAAGGGGAAGCATCAGATGTGTTCCTATTCTTCTCCCGTCGTCTGGGTTGCCTCGGCTCACTACTTGTCTCTGCGGTGATCACCGCCGTCGTACTAATCCCTGGTTCGCCTGGCCATCGGATAGCAGGCGGCGATTCGACGACGACTACCGCGCGAACTTGCGCAACGGCCTCCACGCGCCACGAGCCGCGAATTTGGTGCCGGTCTCGGCGACGAGAACGAGCGCCTCGCTAATCGAGCGTCAAACCACAACCGGCCGAACGGCCTAGATAGGAACCCGTGTCGTGCGGGTAATCCTTGCATGCTGTCCGAGCCAAAGAAGGTCAAGATGCCCGCGACTCTGCTACGACCGACCGACGCCGAGTTCCACGACGTCGATTTCGAGGAAGAACTGCTACTCGAGATTCGTCTCGCCGAACTCGTCATCGCCGTGAGCGGATGCTCAGCTCGGCGAGCGTTCCGACTCGTTCGCCGACAAGACATTGAAACCCCAGCGGATCGACTCGTACGCGCCCTCGCCGCCCCACGCAGCGAAATAGCAGCCGCATAAACTTGTTGATGCGATGCGCGGTCATCTGTGGGACCCGGTCCGCTAGTCGATCGGTTTGCCTGCGTACACCGACATAACGCCACTGGTTGGAGGCGCTTGCCGGTGCCGTGGCGTCGACACCGATACAAGTGGATCAGTCCGACCCGCTGTCGTCACGCTGTTTGAGTCATCGGGGGGTCGCTGCGCTGGCCGTCCTGCCAGATCTCGAAGGGACGATTTTACGTGGCGGGAATGTCACAGGGAGGCGAACGCCACGATGTCGTCAGCGAATTCGTCGCCGGTCAAAGAACTTCGATGGCAATGGAATGCGGCGCGGTAGGAGCTGACCTGTGGCATCCTGCCGTCGAGCTGGCGCCGTGGCCCCCGGCCCCCTTCTGAGTGTTACATGATGAAGGCATTTGGTTGTGTTGCGTTTCGGCCCATGCCCGCCCGGCTAACGCAGCAGGATGAACTTGATTGAGCAACGCCGTCGCGCCGCCCATGTGCACTGCGCCGCCGTGCAGGATCGCACCGCCGAATTCCATTCGGCGGTCGCGGACTTCTTTGAGTCGTTGGGCGACGCCTTGCTGGCACAATGCGCGCAGCGGCTTGCTGAGGGCCACCGACAGCGAGCATCGCAGGAGCGCGCCTACGCCGACGCTGCGGGTTCTGCAACGGGCATCGCCGCATGACACCGACGGTCCTCGCAAGCCGAGCCACACGAGGTGTGCGCGTCTATCGGCAAGGGTCGCGCCGCCTGCGTGGGGTGTCGTCACCGTACTGGGGTCTTGATCGTGACGCGTCAACGAGCGGCTCCGCCAAGTACGTACCTCGGGAAGAGGATCTCAACTATTACTACCTCCAAGTCGAGATGCTGTGGCTCGCCGGGTTGGCCACCACCGTTGAGCAGATCCGGCATCACCTACCACCAACAGAACGCGCACATCTGGCTGATGGTCTCGCCGCTCTAGTTACACGCAATTGGCTGAAGGTCCAGGACATACCGGCGAGCAGTCGCGACGAACAGGCCGCCTACGACAACTGCTACGTGCCCGTCAGAACGACCGGTGGATCTACGACCACCGAAGGACACGCGACCCGCTAATCCACGTATGCAGCCGACCGCGGCGCCGTCTGTGTCGTTCGCCCAACGGCCGAGCAGTCGCGATGCAACACGCTGGATCCTTTTCCCCGGCAGAACGCGTCGATCGAGTCGTTCAACGGGCGCGCCCGCGACGAGTTGCTCAACGGGGAACGATTCGTCATCGCCGCGAGATACCCAGGTGACCGGATCACCTGCGCGTGGAACATAACATGCAGCGAACGAGGCTCGACATGTACTGCAGCCTCGTGCGTGTACATGGCGCTCGCCGTGCATGCCGCCATCGCGCTCGCCGATGACCGCTGGACGGTGGCACTTACCCTCGTCGCGACTGCTACAGCGGTCCTGTGCTCCAGGGCGACGGTCGCCACAGCCCGCGGTTACGGAGAGACACTTGTTGCCATCGCAGACCGAGTTGTCGAAGCCAAACGCCGCCCGCCGCGACGTCAGCGCGTTATGTTGTCGAGCGTTCCGATCGACTGGCTTCATCGTGACGCTCGCATGCACCGGGCATGGCATCCCGATGTCGTTGTAGTCACGCTCAACGCACCCCGCTTCGGGGCATGCAAACCATTGCAACGCCCCGGGCGTCTCCCCCGGAACACCTCGACTGATCAAAGATGCCTGTCGGTACAACAATTGCAGTCTCGCCCTCAATGAGTTGGCCGCAACACTCGTGGAGCAGGGGAAGGGCTACCGGGGCATGCACCCGCTTCGCGTCGACGATCGACGTATACGTCCTACCGGCAATGATGTGCGCGGCTTCGCCAGTCACTCGGTCGGGGCTGCGCAGTTCATTGCGCTCGCAACCTTCGCCCCACTAGCACTGCGCAACCGTGCACCATCGCGCACTCTCACGCACACCCGGAAACGAGCTCCGACCAGCCATTTCACCTATATCCCCAGGCCGGCGATTTGTGTCGACGCCGATTTGGGAGCAGGGGTCGGGAGTTCGAATCTCCCCATCCCGATCACCTGGTCGGGCCGACGGTCTCCCCCCATCGATGCCCCGCGATGCGACGGGTACTGTTGCCCCATGACGATCGTCGAGCGCAACAACGTCAAGATTTCGGGTCGCCGCGACGGCCAACCACTGATGTTTGCCCACGGATTCGGCTGCGATCAGCACATGTGGCGCTTTGTCGCACCGAAGTTCGAGCACCGCTTTCGGGTCGTGCTATTTGATCATGTGGGCTCAGGTGATTCGGACGCGTCCGCCTTTGATCCGGCCCGCTACGCGACCCTCGACGGTTACGCCAGGGACGTCCTCGATATCTGTCACGAACTGGAACTCGAAGACGTCGTGTTCGTCGGCCACTCGGTGTCGTCGATGATTGGCGTATTGGCGGCGATCGCCGAGCCAGGGCGCTTTGCGAAACTCGTGCTTGTCGGCCCGTCGCCGCGGTACATCGACGACGGCTCGTACATCGGCGGCTTCTCCGAGCAGGACATCACCGAGCTGCTCGGTTCGCTCGAAAGCAACTATCTCGGTTGGTCGAGCGCGATGGCCCCGGTGATCATGGGCAATCCAGACCGTCCAGGGCTGGGCGACGAGCTGACCGCCAGCTTTTGTCGGTCCGACCCCGCAATTGCCCACCACTTCGCGACGGTGACATTCATGTCGGACAACCGGCCTGACCTCGCCCGTGTGCAGACACCGACGCTGGTGGTGCAGTGCACGAACGACGCCATCGCGCCGGTTTCCGTCGGCGAGTACGTACGCGACGCGATCGCCGACAGTTCGTTGGTGATGCTGAGGGCGACTGGTCACTGCCCGAATCTGAGCGCTCCCGAAGAGACGGCCGCCGCCATCGCGGCATTCGTCGATCGCTGACGGACCATGGTGGATGGAGAGGAGTCGCCCGAGGTTCTCCGCGCCGCCCTCGAGGCCGCTGCCGAGTTGTACCAACGAGCGCCGTGTGGCTACCTGTCGACCACGCCCGAGGGAACAATCGTCAGCGTCAATGAGACGCTGGCGGCGCTGTCCGGTTACCGAGTCGACGAACTCGTCGGCCGACGAACATTCGCATCGTTGCTGACCGCCGGCGGTCGCATCTACCACGAGACGCACTACGCGCCCATGCTGCAAATGCAAGGAGTTGCGCGCGAGATCGCGCTCGACATCATCTGTGCCGACGGACGACGGCTGCCCGTCTTGGTCAATTCGATCCTCGAGCGCGGACCAGACGGCCGAGCACGGCTGATCCGTACTGCCGTGTTCGACGCCACCGACCGACGCCGATACGAGACAGAACTCCTGCTCGCCAAGCAGAAGGCGGAAGCATCGGAGCAGCGGGCGCGTCAACTCGCCCGCACTCTGCAAACAACGCTGGTACCTCCCTCCTTGCCGAACATCACCGGCCTCGACCTTGCCGTCGTGTTCCGGCCGGCGGGAGACGGCCACCAAATCGGCGGCGACTTCTACGATGTGTCCCAGATTGGTGCCGGCGACTGGTTGATCAGCGTCGGCGACGTCGCCGGCAAAGGCGCCGAGGCCGCAGTGGTCACCGCACTCGCCCGCTACACCATCCATAGCGCCGCGATCCGACGACGATCGCCAGCGCAGATATTGAGCAACCTCAACGCCGTATTACTTCGCGACACGACAACCGACCGATTCTGCACCGCCACGATCATTCGCCTTCGCCAATCCAAGAGTCGATGGACTGCAACGGTCTGCAATGGCGGGCACCCACCACCACTACTCCTGCGCGACAACGCCTCAGCGACAGCGCTTGGGCGACCCGGCAACCTCATCGGTGTGTTCGATTCACCGAGGCTCTACGACAGCAAGATCTCTCTACATTCCGGCGACACGATAGTGATCTACACCGACGGTGTCACCGAAGGTCGACACGGTGACGAGTTCTTCGGCGAGGGGCGCCTCACCGACACGATCGCGCGTCACACGCGATCGGCGCAGGAACTCTGCGACGCCACTCTGACCGAGGTACTCGATTTCCAAGGGGGCACGCCACGAGACGACATCATCTTGTTCGCAATCCAAATCCTTGATGACGGACCGACGCACCCGCGCGTCAACCAGAGGTAAACAGTCGTCGCACAGACCCTCGGTTCGCCGTGCCGACGAGCGCGCCGGTGGTACCCGTCAAATCGAGCACCCGTTGCACAACCGGGCTTACCCGCACCACCCGCGGGTTCGGGTTGCGCCTCACCGCTGCCAACAACACTCTCAGCGACGCGGCATCGAGAAACGTGACACCGTTGAGACCGACGTCGATCGCCGCGCGCCCGAATGAGGTGAACCATGCGTCAACTCGTTCGCCCACGATCGCTGCGCCGTTGCTAATTCTCGACAACGCGCAATTGGTGCGTTCGGTCTACCTCTAAGGGCGCACCTCGTTGGGGTCACCCGTCTGAGGCAACGACGAATTCGCCCACCGTTTCCCGATATTTCAACTGGGTATCGACCATCGAAATCCGTCACAGGAGTTGCACATGGCTACTTCCACGAGGAAGAAAAGGAGCAAGTCCGCCGCTCTCAGCACCGCCAAGAAGAACGACCTACCCGCGTCAGCTTTTGCCTTTACAAAGGAGCGCAAAGAACCGCTCACCGACGCCCGGCACGTGCGCAATGCGGTCTCTCGCTTCGATCAGGTCGAAGACGTCACTGACGCCGAGCGCGACCGCGGAGGAAAGCCGTAACGGTAATCAGTCGGCGCCGAGCACGATCTGGAGATCATCCGGGATCGGCATCACCTCCGTGGCGGGAACGTTGGCCCCACCGGTGTTGCCGAGCGGGTAACGGCCGGTGAGCGAGCCCGGCCCAGCGACGAGCATGCGCCCGAGCTGTCCGCCAATCTCACGAAGATCCCGGCCGCGGATGCCGTAGCCCAAGATGGCGGCGTGCGTCCGCACATGCGTCAGCGGCAGTGGTTGGCTCAGGATGTGGGCGCGCTCGAGATGGCTCCACTCTGTGGATGTGTCGGCGATGGAGCGTGCGTTGCGAGCGGTAAGCATTTCGCGGTTCCATGCGAGATGTAACGCGTTCTTGTCGTTGGGCTTCGGCTGTTTCGGCATCATCGGATTGCCTTTCGTTGGTGGGTCATTTGGTGGCAGGGATCCACGCGCCGTGGAGACCGCGGGGAAGGCGCCGGGGGATGCGGACGGTCGCAATCGCCGGCCGATCGATGGCCTGTGCATCGAGCACGACGAAGTCCGATTCGTCTCGGGTTTCGTCACGGACGAATCCGACAAGCCAGCCGCCGTCGTCCGCGTGTTCGCGCCCCGGATCCACGACGAAGCGCAAGGCGCCCGGGTGACGCTCAGTCCCGAAATCGTGATCGCGCCGGGTGCCGGCGGAGAGGTCATAGGCATGCGCGGCGCTCTCGGAGACCGTCGACAAGTGACGAACAGAGGCGCTCGAATAGCGTGCGTCGTTGCCGACGAATGTCTGCGGTGTCGCGTCGAGAACTTCGCGCCGCGACGTTCGGGATGCCGGATGCAACGTGAGTCGCTCGAGCGCGGGGCCAGCGGTGAACGCGACGATCGAGTCGCCGTCGTCGTACGCAGTAGCCAGCTGCGGCGCGACGCTGTCAGTAGCGATCCAGATCACGCGATCGGTGTCGCCGGCGCGTGAGGCCACGCCGAGGAATCCGCCCGCCAACAGCACGACATGGTCGTAGCTGACGGCGAGATCAGTGACGCGCTCGGGGGCCCCTTCGATCGGCCACACCGATCGCCGATGTCCGCCGGGCGAAACCGTGACGTGCAGTTGGCCCGCCGTTGCGTCGACGGCGACGAGGTGCAGTTCTCCCGTGAAGCGATCGACTTTCGGCACCGTGGACATGCCGCGGTTGGCGCCGGCGAGGTCGGCGCGGCGCGCGGTGCCGAGGTCGTCGAGCACGTAGGTCACGCCCCGATCACCGAAGACGAAGGTGACGTTGCCGAAGGTGATGATGCGATCGGCGGCGCCGGTCGCGATCGATCGGGTCTGGAACCCGACCGCGCGGCCCGCGTCCAGGATGAGGCTGTGCATCATGGCGTTGGTCGGATTGGGTGCGAGTTGCAGGTGCCGACCCGAGAGTGCGGCGGGAAGCGTCCCGTGGACCTCGAGGTTGCCGAGGGTCGTTTCGGCGGTGCTGGGCATGGGCTCAGCATCGGCCTAAGGGGGTCATGGCCGCATCGGGCGTGACCCCTCAGATTGCGCGAGTGCTGTTTGGCTCAGGCCACGCCCAGGCGCTGTGCCACTGCGGCAGCGTCGACTCTGCTGGTGACGCCGAGCTTGCGCAAGATGTTCGACACGTGGACGCTGGCGGTCTTCTCCGAGACGTAGAGCGCCTCGCCGATCTGGCGGTTGGTGCGGCCCGCGGCCACGAGGGAAAGCACTTCGGCTTCTCTCGCGGTCAGGCCGAGGCGGTCGATCGCGGCGTCGACCAGGACGACCCGAGTCGGCGCCGCGACACTGAGCCGCGTGCGCTTGGACACCGCGTCGATGTCGGCGAGCAATGGGTCCGCGCCGAGCTCGCTCGCAATCCGATGGGCGTCCTGCAGCGCCTCGGCCGCCCGTGCCGTCGCTCCTTGCGTCGCGCACGCCTCGGCCTCGCGCAGGCGAGCCACCGCGGTGCGGTACGGATCGGCCAGCTGTTGCCACCCCGCGACGGCGGTGGCCCACGCCTCGGGGTCAGGGTCGCCGAGACGCGTGATCGTTGCAGCGGCGTGGGCGACGCAGGCGGCGGTCTCGAGGGCGAGGATGCCGCCGTTGTTCTCGGTCGCGGTGGTGCGTATCGCGTCGACGCGCGATCGCAGTCGAGCGACGATGCCGTCGGCGTCAACTGTTTCACGCCTTGCCCGCGCGTCGAGGGCCAGCTCTACCTGCGCAGTGCTGTCGAACATGACGAAGCGCGCCTGCCACAGCGCCGCGTCAGCACTGTGGTCGAGGGCTCGAGCGGTGATCGCGGCGGCGAGCGCCCACTCGCCAAACGTGAGGTGGACATCGGCGGCGACTTGGTCGACGAATTGTCGGTGAAAGGGATCGACGGGCAACGCGTTGGCATCGGCGAGCAGCGCGTGCGCGCGATCACGGTCGCCACGGCGCGCCGCGATCAAAGCGCCAATCGATGCGAGACGGATACCGCCGACGGGCAAGTTCTCGGTAACGACGTGCCGCGCGAGCAACGCTTCAGCTTCGCTCCATCGACCGAGCCGAAGCAATCCGTCGGCGGCGAGCGAATCCATGTAGCCGCTGAAGCTCGTGTCGACGCCCGTCAAGTGCGCGTCGGCGCACGCATCGAGCATCTCGTTCACCGCGCCCTGATAGCGACCGGCATCGAGCAAGGCGACCCCGAGGTAGAGAACAGCAAGTGCTTTGGTATGCGCGCTCGGCGCCACGGCGGCTGCCTCACGGCAGAGATCGATGCCGAGTGCCGGCGCGCCGCGATGGCTCGCCACTATGCCGAGCACCCTTTGCGCCATGACCCAATGCGGTGGATCAACCGAGGCATCGGAGAGCAGCCCGTGTGCCCGCCGCGCCAATTGCTCCGCGGCCCCGTAATGGGCCAGCATGAGCTCTGCTTGCGCGAGCCCCGCAAACACTGGCGCTCCTCCTTGTCCGGACCCTTCGGGAAGCAGTGCGGCCGCGAGTTCGAACTCGGCTGCGCTCTGCTCGAGCTGTCCGGATGCCCAGAGATAGCGACCGATGCGTTCGTGGCCCCACGCCGCCCCGCGTGGCGGTGGACCCTGACGGAACGCGTCGCGGGCAAGTTGGGTGGCTCGTTCGTTGCCAACCGCCGCACTGGCCAGTTCGGCCGCTTGCCAGAGCCGATCGCCCCGCTTCGCCTCCGCGGCGGTGTCACCGACACTGTCCCACAACTCGAAGGCGCGCTCGAGATGGCGTAGCGCAGCAGCGGGGGCGATCGTCTCCGCGGCATCCGCGGCCGCGAGCAGCGCCACGAAGGCGGCTCTCGTGTCGCCCGCTCGATCGAGATGGAACGCGAGCTCACCGGCGCGGTCCGCGCGGGCGAGCAGATGGGGCGCTTGCTCGGCGAGAACCGCGGCGATGCGTCCGTGGAGCCGGGCGCGTTCGGACGGCAACAGCTCGGCGTAGACGACCTCGCCGATCAGCGCGTGACGAAACCGGTACGCGTCGTTCTCGCGATCGACCACGACGAGCTGCGCGTCGATGGCGGAGCGCATCGCCGCTTCGAGGCGGTCTTCGTCGAATTCGGCGACACGCACCAAGAGACCGTGGTCCGTGTCATGCCCGACCGCCGCGATGACCCCGAGCGCCCACCGACCGACATCATCGAGTTCGGCGAGGTCGGTCGCCACGAGATCTGACAACACGGCAGGGATGGCTTGACCCGCGAGGTGCGCCGCGACCAGTTCCTCGGTGAAGAACGGATTGCCTTCGCCACGGGCCACGACCGCATCGATGAGACTGGCGGGCGCCGGCCCGCCGATCAGGTTGTCGACCTTCGACGCGATCTCCGCACGATCGAGTCCGCTGAGTTGCAGGCGCTGCACCGTGGGCAGCCGCGTCAGCTCGCCGAGGCGACGGCGTTGTTGTGGCTTGGTCGCCACCTCGTTGGCTCGGTAGGTGCCGACGAGGACGATTCGTTCGTCGACGAGATTGCGCGCGAGAAAGTGGACCAGGTCCCACGTCACGGCGTCGGCCCAATGGAGATCTTCCAACGCAACGATGATCACACCGTCACCGGCAAGTGTGGCCAATAGTTCGAGGACCGGCCCGAAGAGGCCACCACCGGAGCGCCCGCCCTGCGGCGACGATTCGGCCGACAGCCAGTCGCGTAAGGGCGAGAGCTCGGGCGATTCGGACAACAGCTCCGGCCGGGTTCGGCGCACGTTGCGCAGCAACTCGGCCAGCGGCGCGAGCGGGATCGTCTCACCGCCCATCGGGACGCAGCGTCCGACGATCAGATCCACCCCGCAGCGTTGTGCCGCCGCGGTGACCAGGGTCGACTTACCGATGCCCGCATCGCCGCCGATCAACAGCACCGTAGGCACGCCGTCGCGGGCAGAGGCCACGGCGCGCTCGATGGCGGCCAGCTCCCGGCCGCGCCCTACGAATCCGGTGGTCGACGACAGATCAGGCATGAGGCCCCAAGTATCGCGGCACTCGGCAGGGATCTGAGGGGTCGCGCCCGATGCGGCGAACCATGCCTTAGCCCGACAGTGGGGTCATGGCCGACCCGGCCAACGACACAACCGAGGTGTTCGCATGAAATCCGCCCCCTTCACCAAATCGTCCACGGTCGAGGCCGTCGAGCCGACCGCCGCTGCGGATCGCCGTCGATGGCTCACGTTGGGGGTGCTCTGCATCAGCCTGCTGATCATCGTCATCGACAACACCATCGTCAACGTGGCCCTGCCCACGCTCGTGCGCCAGCTCGGCGCCAGCGTGAGCGAGCTCCAATGGGTCGTCGACGCGTACACCGTCGTGTTCGCGGGCTTGTTGCTCCTCGCCGGTGCGCTCGGCGATCGCTTCGGGCGCCGCCGTTCGCTCACCTTCGGGCTCGGGATGTTCGCGGTGGCGTCGGCTGCAGCCGCGTTTGCCGGTGGCGTGGGCCAACTCGTTGCGGCACGCGCCGTCATGGGCGGGGCCGCGGCCTTCATCATGCCCGCCACGCTGTCGATCCTCACCAATGTCTTCACCGATGCTCGTGAGCGGGCGCTGGCCATCGGCATCTGGTCCGGCGTCGTCGGTGTCGGCGTCGTGCTCGGACCGGTCGCCGGCGGCTTCTTGCTCGACCACTTCTGGTGGGGTTCGGTGTTCATCGTGAACGTGCCCATCGCCGTTGCTGCGATCGTCGCCGGCCGTTTGTTGGTGCCGGAGTCGAAGGATTCCGACGCACAACGAGTCGATTGGTTCGGCGCAACCCTGTCGGTCGTCGGACTGGTCGCACTGGTGTCGGCGATCATCGAAGGCCCGAGCAAAGGCTGGACGAGCCCCTTCGTGCTCACACTCTTCGGGCTTGCCGTCGTGACGCTCGCCGTGTTCGCGGTCTGGGAGAGCCGGGTCGAAGCACCGATGCTCGACGTACGCTTCTTCCGCAATCCGCGCTTCAGCGCCGCGAGCGCCAACATCATGCTGATGTTCTTCGCGCTGTTCGGATTCGTCTTCCTGTCGACGCAATACCTCCAGTTCGTGCTCGGCTACTCACCACTGGCCGCCGGTGTGCGCACGCTGCCGTTCGCCGGTGCGATGCTCGCCATCGCCCCGTTCTCGTCGAAGTTGGTCGACTACTTCGGCACCAAGCGCGTGGTCGTTGCCGGCATGTTGACCTTCGCCTCCGGTCTGCTACTCGCATCGACGATGACCACGACGACCGGCTACCCGCGGCTCGGCGTGGCCATGCTGATGCTCGGCGCCGGCTTGGGCATGGCCGGCGCACCCGCGACCGAGTCGATCATGGGGTCGCTGCCCCGCAATCGTGCCGGCGTCGGCTCCGCAATCAACGACACCGCTCGCGAAGTCGGTGGGGCGCTCGGCGTCGCCATCGTGGGCAGCATCGTGTCGTCGATCTACCGCAGCCGGCTCACCGATTCGATGCCGAAGAACGTTCCTGCTCCGGTCGCCACCGCCGCGCACGACTCGATCGGCAGCGCACTGCAAGCGAGCACTGCGCTCGGCACGAACGGCGCTGGGCTCGTGTCCGCGGCGCAAGAGGCATTCGTCGCCGCCATGTCCCGAGCATCGATCGTGACTGCGTTGGTCGCGGTGGTCGGGGCAGTCGCAGCATGGCGCTACCTGCCCGCACGCGCCGCAGAGGATGACGAAACAATGACGCTCGCGGCGGACCCGCACTCGTTCGACGACGAAATGATCGAGGAAGTCGTCCTTCCCGCCGCATAGTCGAGCACGACGCGAGAGCGGCAGCGAGGCTTCAACGCCTTGCTGCCGCTTCGTCGCGTCATCCCCAGCCCGGAGTAGGTATTCGCACTGAGTAGCGTGCGGGTCCCTGTCTCCACTGATCGGACGCGAGTATGACACCCAGTCTCAAGTGGTCGTGGCCGCCCGTCGCGTGGGGTGTCGTATTCGGCGCGTTCAACGCGCTGTCGCCGATAGCAATGGCGTGGCTCGATCCGTCGACGGCGTATGCGCTCGTGATACCGCTGATCGCCGGCGTCTACATCGGCTTTGCCGTGGCCGATGGGCGCACCACTGTCATCGTCGTCGAAAGCATCGTCGCCTCGGTGTTCGTGATGCTCGCCGCTGCAGCAATCACCGGGACTGCGTGGCTACTCGTTGCCGCCTATGCGGGCCACGGAATCAAGGATCTCTGGCAGCACCGCACACACTTCGTCGAGAACACCCGATGGTGGCCGCCGTTTTGTCTGACCGTCGACTGGGTCGTCGCGGCGGTTCTCATCATCGAGATTGCCGCGGGTTTCGACTTTCGCTAGGGGTCCAACGATTCGCCCGTTTAGGATCTCGCCGCAGCCAAGGATTGATTGCCGGGGGGCGCTTCATGAAGCTCGATCTGCTCTACGAAATCGATGCGCCGCGCCCATGGGACGCCGGCGCACATCCCGACGGGCAGCGAGCGCGCGAGCAGCGGGCGTACTACGAGATGCTCGACCAAGTGAAGCTGGCCGATCAGCTCGGCTTCAACGTCGCATGGTTCGTCGAACACCATTTCCGCGAGGGGCGCTCTCATTGTCCGGCGCCCGAGGTCGTGCTCGGCGCCTTGACCCAGGCGACCGAGAACCTGCGGCTGGGCTTCGGTGTGACGCTGTTGCCGTATGGCTTCACGCACCCCGCCCGGGTCGCAGAAAAAGTCGCCACTGCGGACATCCTCTCGAAGGGCCGAGTCGAATGGGGCACGGGCAGATCGACGCCGATGGAGCAAGCCGCATTCCACGTCGACCGTGAACGCTCGCGTGCGGAGTGGGCCGAGGCGATCGAGATCATCTGCGCGATGTGGCGCGAGGAATACTTCGAATGGGACAGCCCCACATTCAAGTTCCCGCGCCGCATGATCACGCCCAAGCCGTATCAAACGCCGCATCCGGCGTGCTGGATGGCGGCGACATCCGAAGGCTCGTCCGCGGTCGCCGGTTCGAACCAACTCGGCTTGTTGTCCTTTTCGATCATGCAGCCCCTCGACAAGATGGCAGCCCAGATCAAGGCCTACCGAGACGCGTGGTACAGCCCCGACGCCAAACCGATCAGCGACGTCGCTACTGACAAGGTCGCCGCGTACACCTTGGTGCACTGTGCCGAGTCGATGGAGCAAGCCGAAGCCAACAACATCTGGGAATCCGTCGCGTGGTGGTACCAGAAGATCGCCGAGTTCAACCTGCAGTACGAACTGCCCGAGATTCCGCCCGAAGAAGCAGACCTCGTGTTCCCACTGTTGAAGCCCCTCTACGAGGGCAACATCCCGGTCGAACAGTTCCACGAAGGCGACATGATCATCGTCGGTGATCCCGAACGCTGCTTCGAGAAGATGAAGCATTACGCGGACCTCGGGGTCGACGAGCTCATCTGCTACGTGGAGTTCGGGCATCACTCCGCCGAGAGCAAGTTGAAGACGATCGAACTTCTCGGCAATGAAGTGTTGCCCGAACTCGAGAAGTACGTCGCCAACCGGTAGTGCATCTCTGGTACTAGCGTCGCCTCGACGTGGAGGATGAACGAATGAGCGCAGCGACCGAAGTCGAACACGGTGGTCCCCCGCAAGGACCACCACCGTGGATCAACGACGAGATCCAACAGAAGGTCCAGTGGCGCGATGGCGACATCGTCATTTCCGTGCCACCCAAGAGCGGCACGACCTGGACGATGAACATCGTTCATCAACTCCGGTCGGGCGGCGACCCCCATTTCGTCGACATCTACAACGAGGTGCCGTGGCTCGAGTTCGTCCCGGGGCCGGAGGCCTCGTTCGATGATCTCGTCGCCGGCTTCGACGCAATGGGGCACGACCGGCGCCGCGCGTTCAAAAGCCATTCCGCGCCGCCCACTCTGCCCTACCAACGCCCCGCCGCCGGCCCCGACGTGCGCTATGTCATCGTGGCCCGCAATCCCGACGAGGCCGTTGCCTCGTTTCCTCCGTTCATCGCGGCGCACTCCGACGCGTGGTTCGACCTGTGGCACATGCCGAAGGACGGTGTCGTCGCGCCCGACTTCGAGACGTTTTTCGCCGGCATGGGAAGCCACATGCTCATCCCGATGATCTTCGGCTTCATGGCCGCCTGGTGGCCTTTGCGGCACGAATCGAACGTGATGCTCGTGCACTACGCGGACCTCAAACGCGAGCCACAAGCATCTGTCCACCGCATCGCCGACTTCTTGGGCTTCGACGTACCCGACGCGCAGTGGCCGGCGATCCTCGAGTACACCTCGTTTCCCTGGATGAAGGCGCACGAAAGCAAGTTCGAGTTGTGCCGCGTGGCTTCGGTGCCGGTCCTCGACCCCGGCGCGATGATCCGCAAGGGCAAGCTCGGCGCAAGCGCCGAAGACGGCGTCACGCCCCAGATCTCCGCGGCCATCGCCCGCATCGGTGAGTCGATCCTCACCGACCGGGCAGCGTTCGATTGGTGCTACCACGGCGGGCCCGCGTAGGCGTCCGAAGTGCGCGACGACATGACACGGATGAGAGTCGCACTCGCCGCCGACCATGCCGGCTTCGCACTGAAGCAACACCTCCTGCAGTGGTTGATCGCGGCCGGTCACGAGCCGATCGACCTCGGCACCTCGTCCGAAGAGCCCGTCGACTACCCGCCGTTGTGCGCCGCCGCGGCGCGGGCAGTCGTCGACGGCGGAGCCGATCTGGCCGTGGTCCTCGGTGGCAGCGGGCAAGGCGAACAGATCGCCGCCAACAAAGTCCTCGGTGCGCGCGCCGCGCTGTGCCATGACGAGTGGATGGCCGAGATGGCCCGCCGCCACAACGATGCCAACGTGCTCGCAATGGGAGGGCGCGTCATCGCCGCCGCCCGAGCCGAGTTGATCCTGCAAACCTTCTTGGCCACGCCGTTCGACGGCGGACGCCATGCCCGCCGCGTCGCACAGATCACCGACCTCGAACGCGACAACACTCGCGACACGGGCCGAACAACGACATGACTCGAGGACGCTAGCGTCGGGCGATGCTCGAGACCGCTACAAGCCGCCACCCCGGACCGTGGCCCGCGGCGTTCCCCGTGTTGGTCAACGAGAACGTCAGAGAAGGCTTGATCGTTCGCAGTCTGTCGGGCGCCATCGAAGGCCGGACCACCGGTGCTCGCCGACCATGTATCTCCCGCGGCTGCCCCGGCTGGTTCGTCACGGTCCGCTGGGAGACCGGGCAACTGATGCACATCTGCTCGCAAGGATGGCAATACGACCCGATGAGTGCATCGATACGCATCACCGGAGGCGGTGAGGTCTCGGCTCGCGTCGTCTCCCCCAAGCCGCTGGGTACACCACCGGCGCCTCGAGAAAACTGGCCGAGCCGGGAAGTACTCGATCGATGGGCAGGGTGGCGATGAACTTCGAGGGCAAGGTCGCAATGATCGTCGGCGCGGGGAGCGGCTTGGGCGCAACGCTCGCCCGTCGTTTCGCCGAAGCCGGTGCCGATGTGGTTCTCGCAGCGCGCTCGGATGCGTCACTCGACGCGTCCAAGGCCGCCCTGCTCGCCGCCGGCAGAGAACCGTTGCTCGTGCCGACCGACATTTCCGATCCGCACGACGCCGCCCGGCTGGCCGAACGCGCAATAGAACGCTTCGGTCGCGTCGATGTGTTGGTCAATGCCGCCTTCCCCAATTCGCCGCGCCGCGCGTTGCTCGACATGAATACCGACAACCTCGAGTCTTGGCGGCGCACCGTCGAGATCGGCGGGTTCGGCACGCTGCTCGCCTGCCGCTACGTCGCTCCCCACATGGTGGCGGCGGGCGGTGGATCGATCGTCAACGTCACTTCGATGTCGAGCCGCATCGGCTACGCCGAACGCAGCGACTACGGCGCGGGCAAGTCACAAGCACACTTGATCGCGCACGCGCTCGCCGACGAGCTGGGCCCACACGGCATTCGCGTCAACTGTGTCGCACCCGGCCACATATGGAGCGATCGCCTCGAGCAGTTCTACCGCGCCCTCGCCGATCGTCGCGGCGTGACCTACGAGACCATCCTCGCGGAGCACACCCATGAGATGGCGTTACGCCGCATCGTCACCAACGACGAGGTTGCGAACGCCATCTTGTTCCTCGCGTCGGACCTCGCGTCGGGCATCACCGGCGCGGTGATCGATGTCAACGCCGGGCACCAATTCGCGCCGTGACGGATGAGGCGAGCGCGCCCGGAAGGCAACCGTCTTAGGACGAAGGTCCCTGTTCGGGCGGCCACAATGAGCGCACGCTGCGGTCATGGACCCTTCGTCGCCCACCACATCGTCGTCGTCAGTAGATCGTGTCGGAATCGAGATCCTGTCGTTCGAGCAATGCAAAGAACTGCTCGAGGCCGGCATCATCGGCCGCATCGGCCTGTTCGTCAACGGGGAACCCGTCATCCTTCCGGTCAACTATCGCTACGTGCGGGGCTCGATCGTGTTTCGCACCGCGCTCGGCGAGAAGTCCGACGCCGCGATGATGGACAAGCCCGTCGCATTCGAGATCGACGGTTGGAACGCGGCGCAAGAAAAGGGCTGGAGTGTCCTGGTGAAGGGCACCGCACACGAGGTCGACGCGGACGATGCCGCGGTTGTGGAGGCCGCGACCCTGCAACCGTGGGCACGGGCCGTCGAACGCGATATCTGGGTGCGCATCGTGCCCAACGAGATCACCGGTCGACGGGTTGCGTAGTCCGCGATTCGGAGGGCACCCCACGGTTGATCAGTGGGAGAACTCCACTCTCGGCAGTCGTTTGTCGAGCCATGCTGGCACCCACCATGCGCGTGCGCCGAGGATTCCGAGCAGTGACGGCACGAGCATCATGCGGATGACGGTGGCATCGAGCAACACGGCGAGCGCCAGTGTCAGCCCGAGTTCGGTCGGTGGGATCGGGCCGGTCACGCCGAACGCGATGAACACGACGATCATGATCAGCGCAGCATTCGTGATGGGTCGACCGGTGCGGGCGATCCCGTCGCGTACGGCACCGGCGGCGTCGCCGGTCTGTTCGTGACGCTCCTTGATCGCGGCGAGCAAGAACAGCTGGTAATCCATCGAAAGGCCGAACAGCAGAGCGAAGAAGAACAGGGGCGCCCATGCATCGACAAAGCCTTGATGCTCGATACCAATCAGGCTCGCTCCGAAGCCGTGCTGGAAGACCAACGTGGCGAAGCCAAAGCTCGCGGCAACGCCCACGAGGTTCAACACGATCGATAGAACCGCGATCGGCAGACTACGGAAGACCACCAACAGCAGTACGAAGGCCACGAGCATGATCAGCCCGATGGCAATCGGCGCGCGGCCGACGAGCACACCGGTCAGATCGTGGTTCTGCGCGCCCGGTCCACCCAGGGCCGCTCCAGGAACCTGCGTCCCCAGCGCCGACCGGAGACGGCCAACGAGATCGGACGTCGCTTGGTCGTCGACTGCGGTCGTGGGCGTGATACGCACCGCGAGACGACCACTCGAGGCGGGTTCGCTCACGATCTGCGCCGCGGCTACGCCGGCATCAGCCGTGGCAATCGACACGACACGTTCGGCGTCGACCGCAAGCACGGTCACGAACAGGGGTGCAGCCGCACCGGGCCCGAACGCTGCGGTGACGGCGTCGTACCCGTCGCGACTCGACTGGCCCGTGTCGACGACCCGAGCGCCCGGCATACCGAGGCGCATCCCGACAGCGGGTGCGGCGAGGCCGAGGAGCAACCCGAGGCCGAGAACGAGTGTGATCGCAGGGCGACGCAATGCGACTCCGGTCCAACGAGCCCACCGTCCTTCGGCGGCACGGTCGGGATCTGTTTCGCCCTTCTTGACGAGTACTCGGTCGCCCAGCGCAACCAGGATCGCGGGCAGGAGCGTCAGCGATGCGATCGACACCGCGACCACCGACAAGATCATGCCGAGGGCCATCGATCGAAACACCATGACGGGCACCACGAACACCGCGGCCAATGACGACACCACCGTGAGGGCTGACAAGAACACGGCCTTACCCGCGGTCGACAGCGTGCCCGCGATCGCGTCCTCCGCGTTCTTGCCGTCCTCACGCTCTTCGCGGTAGCGCGACACGATGAACAAGCTGTAGTCGATGCCGACTGCGAGGCCGATCATCATCGAGAAGTTCATCGACCACACCGACAACGGTGTCACGGCCGTGAGTAGATGCAGCGACGCGTACCCCGCAGCGATGCCGGCCAACGCGAGCACCAACGGCAATCCGGCAGCGATCGCGGTACCGAACGCCACGAACAACAGAATGATCGTCGGCAGACCCGATACCAACTCGGCCTTGTGTAGCGCCTTCTCGTTGAGCGTGTTGAAGTCGTGCCACACCGCCCACTCACCGGTCACGTCCGCTGTTGCTCCAGCAGGCAACGACACCGCGTTCACGGTTGCCATCACTTCACCGGCCGACTCCGGTCGCTGCGCATCGTCCTTCGCCACCAACTCGACGAGGACCAGCGCGGTCTTGCCGTCGGGCGAGAACATTCCCGCTTCTGCGGGAAGCGAAAGCGGGTCGACGACCGATGCGGCGCCGGGCGAGTCGGTCAGCGCGTTGACGAGCGAACGAAGACCTGAGGGGTTGTCCGCGATCGGTGTCTGCTGGGAGTAGGCAACGACCGCCGCCTCGGCGCCGACGTTCGGAAAGTCCCGGCGCAACTCATCACGAACCTTCTGCGCGGTAGAGCCCTGCGCCTCCCAACCCGCACCCGACATCGCCGCGTTCAACGTGAGCGCAAGCGGCGCGGCAATCAGCGTGATTGCCAACCAGGCCAGCATGACGCGCCGCCGTCGACGAGCAGAGAACCTCGCCAGGCGGGCGAACCACGCCTCATGAGGCCCGTCGCCGTGGGCCGGCGGCGGGGGTTCAGCGGACGATTGCTCGGCAACAGGAATGTGGACGGTGGCCATGGTGTCTTTCCTTGCCCGATCCGGGCGGGGTAACGGTTCAGGTATGAAGGGACTCAGGCGAGCCGAAGGAACATCTTCTGGACGGATTCGAGGTCGTAGCCCTCGGCGCTCGACTGCTCGGGTTCCGCCAGGCAGTAACGGAGGCCCGCGGCAACGAGAAGGAACCCCGTTTGTTCGAGCGCCTTCGACGCCGCTGAAATCTGCGTGACGAGGTCACGGCAATCGCGACCGGCATCCAACATCTGTTGGATGCCACGCACCTGGCCCTCGATCCGCCGCAAGCGACGGTGCAAGTCTGCAGTTGTCTCTTCTGGGAGCTCCATTGTTGATCACCTTCATTCGAGCGACCCCGCCAGTATACCCCATGGGGTATCAGAAGTAAACCCCCGCCGGTATCGTCGGGACGTAAGCCTCTGACCCTCTCCGTCGACCTCCTGCGATAGTTGGCGGACGTGACCCTGCGACAGGTATTTCTGGGAGGCCCCCTGTGCCGCGAGTAGTGATCATCGGTGGCGATGCGGCGGGCATGTCCGCGGCGGCGCAAGCCAGCCGCGGCGATGCGCGTCCGGAACTCGTGGTTTTCGAACGAGGTACCTACACGTCCTTTGCGGCATGCGGGCTCCCGTACTTCGTGAGCGGGTTGGTGGCGGACTCGTCGAGTCTCGTGGCCCGCACTCCCGAGCAGCACCGAGCGAACGGCATCGACGTGCGAGTCCGTCACGAGGTAACGGCGATCGATGTCATTGCCCACGAAGTTGAAGTGCGATCGCTCGACGAGGGCAGCACTCGACGCGAACGGTTCGATCAACTTGTCATCGCGACTGGAGCATCGCCGATACGGCCGCCGTTTCCGCACATCGACGCGAAAGGCATCAGCGGCATCCAGACAATCCCCGACGCGTTGACGCTCGACGAGTTGATTCGCACGCGATCGCCTAGGACCGCCGTCGTGGTCGGCGGCGGATACATCGGACTCGAGATGGTCGAGGCGCTGCTGCTGCGCGGGCTCCAGGTGACCGTCGTCGAGAAGCTCGACCAACCGATGACAACCTTGGACGCGGACATGGCCGGCCGCGTGGCAACCGCGTTGCGCGATCTCGTCGATCTCCGACTCGGCGTCGGTGTGGAAGGTTTCGTAACCGACGCCAACGGATGGGTTCATGAGGTCGCCACCGACGCCGGACCGGTAACCGCCGACCTCGTCGTGTTGGGGCTCGGCGTGCGTCCCAACGTTGCCCTCGCCCGCGATGCCGGCATCACGATCGGGCCGAGCGGCGCCATCGCGACCGACGCGCGCATGTCGACCTCGGTCCCGGGCATTTGGGCCGCCGGCGACTGCGCCGAGAGCTTTCACCGCGTCACCAAGAGGCCGACGTCGATCGCCCTCGGCACCCACGCGAACAAGCAGGGACGCGTTGTCGGTGTCAACATCAGCGGCGGCCACGCCACGTTCCCCGGCGTCATCGGAACGGCGATCACAAAGGTGTGTGACATCGAGGTCGGACGAACCGGCCTGACCGAACGCGAAGCAGCAGCAGTCGGGTTCGACGCTGTCGCGGGCGTGGTCGAAAGCTCGAGCCGCGCCCACTACTACCCAGATACCGAGCCCATGACAGTGAAGGTCGTCGCCGTGCGCGGCACCGGCCGCATGATCGGCGCCCAAATCGTCGGACGGCGAGAAGCGGCGAAGCGCATCGACGCTCTCGCGGTCGCCATCTGGAACGAGATGACCGTCGACGACTTCGCCCAAGTCGACCTCGGGTACGCGCCACCCTTCTCGCCGGTGTGGGATGCGATCCTCATCGCCGCGCGACACGCCGCCGACAACGCCCGCTGAGGCCGATCATCATCCGATCGGTCCTTCAACTCGCTCACTCAGGCCACGAGGTTGCCGAGGAAGTAGTCGTCGAGGAGTTGGTACGCGCTCGGGGAGTGTTCACCCCGACCGTCTTCGGTCGCGAACGCTTTGGTCGCCTCTTTGCCGCACCACGGGGTGATGGTTCGTGAGCCGCCCGGATGGCTCCGCAGGTATGTCGTGACGTCGTAGACGCGTCCGTCGATCAGGAGCCAGCAACTCGTGGTGGACGCGTGCTGCAAAACTTCTGCGGCGGTGTACCCGACCTTGCCGACGGTGGTCGTCGCGGCGAGCGATGAAGTCGTCGGGCCGATGGGG
>JBDTLT010000046.1:0-30376 GCA_039934635.1 Acidimicrobiales bacterium | reverse complement strand
ATCGACCTCGACGCCGGGCCACGAAGTGACCTCGTCGGCGATTCGGCGGCTGATCGGCCCTGACTTGTCCATGTTGGTTCCTCGCGGTTGCTCGGGGCGACTCTCGCCCGCCGCCGCACCGTACAAATTAAAGTTCACTTGAAGTCAAGGTATCTGCCTAGAATTCTCCGGCATGGAAAATGAACTGACGATCGGTGCATTGAGCGAACGTACGGGCGTCGCGCCCTCGGCCCTTCGGTTCTACGAGACCGAGGGCCTCATCCACTCAAGCCGCTCACCCGGTGGCCAGCGCCGCTACGGGCGCGACACGCTGCGCCGCGTGTCGTTCGTACGCGTCGCGCAACAAGTCGGTCTGACCCTCGATGAAATACGGACCGCGCTCGCGTCGCTCCCCGAGAACCGCACCCCCACCGCCAAGGACTGGGAACGCCTCTCGTCGTCGTGGCGCCCGCGGCTCGACCACCAGATCGCCATGCTCGAGCGCCTCCGCGATCGATTGCACGGCTGCATCGGTTGCGGTTGCCTGTCCCTCAGCTTTTGTAAGCTGCTCAACCCCGACGACCGAGCCGCCCAGCGCGGTCCGGGCCCTCGCTACGTCCTCGACGACGACTGACGGTTGCGAGGTCGCGCGTCAACTCGGGGCAGGCCCGGATGCACGCGCCGGCGCGAGCGCTGCGCTCGCGCCGCTCGCGCAATCGGTCGTACCGAATTACTCAGGAATGTTGATCGGCATCGACGCTCTCGCGCATCAACTCCGCGAACAGAGCTCGGTACGCGAGTACCCCTTGACGCAGATCCTCTGTCGTTGCCGTTCCTTCAACCGTGCGCAGGTAGATGTCGTGGCCTTCACGGTATTTCGCGACAACGCCCGCGTGCTCGACCGAGATCAGCCACGCATTCGACTCGAAGTTGTCGACCGGGTACCCGAGGTCGAGCATCACCTGCGTGATCATGCTGTCGGCATCGGCGACCGCGACCTGCGGCCGATCGACGAAGTGAGATTCCATCTCGGCCCAACGAGCCTGATAACGATCCCGCGCCGCCGGAGCGAGCGGCTGGAGACGCAGCAGTGCGTGATTCTCTTCGCGGTTGCGCAGATCGATCTCGGCCTGTCGACGACTGTCCATCGCTTCGACAGTGCGTTCGTATTCGTCTCCGAATCGGTGCTTCAGCTCAGTGCGCCGACGAGACCGCTGGGTCTTGGTGATCACGATTGCGGCGACGACCACGACCACGACCGCAATGACGACTATCCAGATCCACGTGTCCATGAAGACACACCTCCTCGGCGCGGGGCGCGCACGGTGGCTACGTGCTACCCCATTGCCTTCGTGGGGAAACCAACGTCCATGAGGGAGTCCGGCGGACACGCCCACGTCCCACGCGACCAGCTCACCCGGGCTCGCCCAGGGCCATCGCTCAACCTTTTCGGCGATCGAGACGATACGGAATGCATGGCTTGGAGGACAGCGCGGCGCCCCGCGCTGAAGCACACGATCGCGACGACGGTCCTCCTGGGTACGTTCGTGACACTGCAGTCGCTGTTCGCCACGGGCGCGAGTGCCGCGCTCACGGACGTCGCGATCGACCCTACGAGCGGCGCCGCGGGTACCGCGGTCACGGTGAGTGGCTCGGCCTGCCCACCGGGTCTGCTCATCAATCCGTCGCACGCGGGGGTGCTCATTGCGACCCTCGGTGTCAGCATCGATGTCGTGGTGCCGGCAAGCGGGATCTGGTCCGCGCAATTCGTAGTTCCTGCCGGCGCACTGCAAGGACTTCACGCGATCGTCGTCACGTGTACGCGAGATCTGGTGCCGCTGCCCTATGTGCCACTGACGTTCACGGTGACTACAGCGGCGCTGCCCCCGCCGTCGACGACCCTCCAACCCGCCGGGGTGACGACGACCGTTGCCTCGACCGCTCCGACGACGACGTCGGGGGCCGACACCACCACGTCAACGACCACGATCGCAACGAACGGGGTCACGCCCGGCGCGCCGCCGCCCATTGATGGCACCGTGGCCGAGTCGTCAGCTCTCGAATCGGCCACGACGACGCCGCGCACAACGAGATCGACCACGGAGACAATTTCGCCGAGTACCTCGCAGGCGGTTGCCGCGGCTGCATCCGGTGAAGCGGTATCGGTCGCCCGGATTGCCCGCCCCGATCCGCGGCGGCCGCTGGTCTTCGGCGCGCTCTCACCGATCGGACGAGGCTGGATGGGCTGGCTCATCACCGTATTGCTCTTGGCGCTGATCATCTCGGGCGTCGTCGCCTACTCCTGGTTTCGTTGGCTGCGCCACACCCGGGCCCGCGAGTGGTGGATCCGTTGGTTTCACCAGATCCTGCGCATCCGGGCGCATGCGAGACCACCGACGTGATCCGCGGGCTTCGAAGTGCGGCACGGACCGCCGTCCTTCCGGCGGCAATAGCCGTCGTGGTGGGCGCGTGCACACTTCTTGCGGTGCAGCGCCGCCATGACGTTGCCGTGCAGCAACGGCTGGAGGCGCGCGCCGACGTCGTATCCGCCGCCGTTCGGTCGATCGATGCCGACGCGCAGCGAGCCGCCCTACTCCTCGACGGGTCGCTGGCGGTCACTGTGGATCCCACGCAACTCAGCGCGGCGGTCGCGACCGTGACCGAGACGCCTTCGTTGGTCTCCGCCGTGGCGATCGTCGACGCCGCGGGCACCGTGATCGCGACCAACCGTGAATCAAATTCGATCGAGCGGGCAATCCCGTCGAGCGCGGCGCAGAGCGAGACGGCACGAAGGCCGGCGCTCGTACTCACGCAATCCGATGGTGACCGCGATCGACTCGTGTTCGTCAGCCATGCTGGCAGCGGCGACGCGACGATCTACATCGAGTTGACGATCGACCGCAACGCGCTCGAAGGCCTGCCCGCCGGAACCGCGTTCACTGCCACCGCGCTCGACCCGCGCGTCGGGCAGACGGTCGCCCGTACGGCCGCAGCGCTCGGTCCCGTCACCGTGCAGCGCACCCTCACGATCGGCGAGCAGCCCGTCGCGCTCACGGTGAGCGGACCCGGCGAACCCACCGGTCACGACGCGCCGGTTGCGGCTGTCCTCGCCGCGCTCTGCGCGGCGGCTCTCGCGACCACCTGTCGCAGCGCCATCAGGTGGCGCCGCGAACGGTTGACGCTCTACCGCGACGATCAGTTGCTCGACGGCCCCTTTGCCCACCAACAGCGGGTCGAGGCCGAGTTGAAGGTCAGCGACACCCAACTTCGTGCGGTCCTCGAAAGCACGCCGGACACCGTTGCCCTCCTGGAACCAGCGCGAGAGCGGTGCCGGTTGTTGAATCGGCTCGAGCTACTGGGCCACGAGGCGGCGTTCTTCGAACGAAGTGGGTTTCTGCTTTCGATCGCCGCCGCCGACCCCGCACTCGAAACATGGTGGTCGTCGCTGTCGAGTCCGAGCCGACAAGACAACAATGACATCGAATTCTGGGCAGTCGCCGCCGATGGCCGTCGCTGTCGTATGCACTTACGCGTCGCCGCCCTCCGTGGTACCGGAGTGAGGCTTCACCACCGTTGCGTCGGGTTCTTCACTGATGTCACGCAGCAATATGAACAGCGCGACCGCGAGAGCGCACTGCGAGACGAGCTCGAGCGCGTTCGCCACCTCGAATCGCTAGGACGGCTGTCCGGTGGCATCGCACATGACTTTCGCAATGTGCTGGCTGCGGTCGACATCAACACGGAATTGCTCGCATCTCGCGTCGAGCCAGATGCGCAGCGCTACCTCGACGTGATCCAGCGAGCCAGCGGGCGCGCCGCGGAGATGGTGCGGCAGTTGCTGTCATTTGCGAAGCGCGATCTCGGCGAGGCTTGCATTGTCGACATCAATCATGCCGTTACGGAGATCGAAACTCTGCTGCGCGGCTCCATCAGTTCCACCGTCTCGATCGAAGTCGATCTGGACGGTCTACCGTGTAGCACACGGGCGGCGCGAGTCGATCTCGACCGCCTGCTTCTGAACCTTGTTTGTAACGCCCGTGAGGCACTGCCCGCCGGCGGCAAGATCCGTGTCTCGACATCACGGGGTATCGGTCAGATTCCTCCGGGCTCAGTGGCGCGCGAATGGGTACAACTCACAGTGGCCGACAACGGAGTCGGGATACCCGACGACGTCATCGGCAAGGTGTTCGAACCGTTCTTCTCGACGAAAGGCAATGGATCGGGGCTCGGGCTCGCCAGCGTGCACGGCATCGTGTCGGCGCTGGGTGGCCATGTTGCGCTCACCTCGACGATCGGCCGCGGAACGACCGTGACGGTCACCCTCCCGGCCGAGGACGAACCATCGCCTGCCCTAGCGCCGACAATCGCTTTGCCGACAATCGACGCGCCGACACGCGTTGCCGGCGTCGGGCGGGTGGTCCTCGTTGATGATGATGACGACCTACGCGAGCCGACGGCGCGCCTGCTTCGCGACCGTGGTTTCGAAGTCATCGAAGCCGCAAACGCGTACGACGGTCTCGAAGCAATCGCGCTGTGCCCTCCCGACGTACTCGTAGCGGACATCGTGATGCCCGGAGGAATCAACGGCGTTGATCTCGCAGAGCTGACCCGGCGCCAGTTTCCTTCGGTCGAGGTCCTCTTGGTATCGGGCTTCGCGGACGCGGTGATCGACGACGGAACACCGCTGCCGCACCGGTTGTTGACCAAGCCGTTCTCGTCGGATGAGCTCCTCGATGCACTGGACGATCTGCTCTCCGCGCGACGTCCGTAGGTGCAACGCGCGTCAGTGCCGATCGAGAAGGCCCTGTTGTTGTGCTCGACTCACGGCTTCGAGACGGGAGTGGGCGTCGAGTTTTTGCAGCACACTGTGAACGTGATTGCGCACCGTGTGCACGCTCACGAACAGCCGCGCCGCGATGTCCTCGGTAGACACGCCCGCCGCCAACTCGTGCAGCACTTCGTGCTCTCGTCTCGAGAGCGCTACTGACGTGCGCGCTTGGCGTGAACTCAAGTAGTCGGCCAATTCGTTCAGCCATTGTGCCGAGACGGCCAACTCGCCGTCGGCCACCCGCCGTATGGCTCCGAGGAGGGAGTTGACGCCGCTTTCCTTGGAGATGAAGCCGCGACAGCCGGCTTTGAGTGCCGCCGACAACGCGCCGGGGTCCGGGAAAGCCGTCATCATGATGAACCCGGCACCGGGCATGGTGTCTCGCAACTGCGCCACGAGCTCGACGCCGGTGCCATCGGGCAGCCGATAGTCGACGATCACGACATCGACGGGCTGCGACGCCAACACCTCTCGCGCCTCCTCGACGGTCCCCGCTCGACCGACGCCGCGGAGATCCGACACCGAGTCGAGCGCCAACAAGAGGCTGTCGGCCACCATCTCGTGGTCGTCCACGACAAACACCGACGTCATTTGCACTCCCGCACCGTTACCGACTTCCCTTCGCGAAGGGGATCTCGCTCCCATTTGATGTTCGACGTCCTGTCCCCCCGACTTGACCCATTGATGGTGTCAGCGGCCGGATTCGATCAAGGCTCGCCGCGGGGTGCCGATAACTACGGGGCGATGAACGCTGCAACCGACGCTCCGAAGACCGCCGCAAAAGATGACACACCGGCGCCCGCGGGCGACGGGACCCACGAAATCCGCGGGATGATGCCCTCGTTCCACGTCTGGCACAGGGCGCAGCACACCTTGGCCGTCGAGCGGGCGGTGGTCACCCGAGCCAGAGATGACGACGCACCCAAGAAGCGGCGGCGGTGGCCGCTGGTCGTGGCGGCATTGGCGATCGTCGCGGTCGCGCTCGGCCTCGAGCGCGGCGGGGGCTCCCAACTCATGAACGTCACGGCAACCACGCCCGTCGAGCTGCTGCCATGGCGCAACGTCGATGCCCCATCGGGAGCGTTCCACGTCTCGCTCCCCGACAAACCGCAGGCGCGAGAAGTCGACACCGTCGCCGGCTCGGGTGATCAACTCGAAGTGCGAATCCAACAGACCGGCATCACCGTCAGCGCGTACGCCGAGAACGGGCCGAGTCAAGGCCGTGAATTGGTTCGACCGATCCTCGAAGAGCGCGCGGCGGCGCTCAATGGTCGCGTCGACAACCTGCGGGCGGTCGACTCCCGCGCCGGCGAGGCATTCGAAGCCTTCGTGCGGACCACTACCGCGGTTGCGGTCGTACGAGTGATCGTCGACGGAGCCATGCTCTACATCGTCGAGATTCGCGGCGATGTCGAGTCCCCTCATACGCGCCAGATCTACGACAAAGTAGTGCTGAGCTTCACTGCCGGAACCTGATCGAACATCGACAACTCGATGAGATGAATCGGGTGGCGCTGAGCTGCACGCGCCAAAGCGAAGCATGCGGCTGCAGGACTCGAAGAATAGTCTCGAGCGCCATGACGCAACTCCACCTTGCCGTTGTCGGCGCCCATCTGCACGGTCAACCCCTCAACCACCAGTTGACCGATCGTGGCGCGCAGCTGGTGCGATCGACGGAGACTGCGCCCTGTTACCGGCTCTACGCGCTGGCGGTCAACCCACCAAAGCCGGCCCTGGTCCGCGTCGAGACCAACGACACCCGCGGCGCCGCGATCGCCCTCGAGGTGTGGCAGCTCGATGCCGCCGCGTTCGGCGACTTCGTGGCGCAGGTGCCGACGCCCATGTGCATCGGCCAGATCAAGCTGTCCGACGGAAGCGATATCTCAGGATTCCTGTGCGAACCGATCGCGCTCGAAGCCGCAACCGAGATCACCCACTTCGGTGGGTGGCGCGCGTATCGAGCCGCAGCCGCCGAGCCAGCGTGACGAGCGCCGCGTCGTGCCACGCGGGCGCGACGAACGTGATGCTGAACGGAGGATGATCGGAGGTGCCGGCTTCGGAGGGCATCGTCAGCGCACAGAGATCGAGGAGATTCACGAAATTCGTGTAGGTGCCGAGCGTTTGTTGACCGCGCAACGGCACGGCAGTCGCCGGGTGTCGCTCAGCGTGAACGCAACTACGTCATCACCGGGATGTCGACACTGACCACACGGTTGCGGCCGAGTCGCTTGGCTTCTCTGAGGCGCACGTCCGCGATGCGCAACAACGCGTCCACCGTCATGTCACGGTGCCACTCCCCCACGCCGAAGCTAGCCGTGAACGGCGGGCAGGCCCCGCTCTCTGTTGCGTTGCGGAGCGCTTCGCGAACGCGCTCGATGACAGCAACGGCCTCCGTCAAACCGAGGCCAGGAAACGCGAGCACGAACTCTTCCCCGCCATAACGTCCGGCGATATCGCTGGCACGAAGTGCGTCGTGGACGACCGTCGAGAACACTCGCAGCGCCCTATCGCCGCCCTCGTGGCCGTATGTCTCGTTGAGGTGTTTGAAGTTGTCGAGATCGACCATCGCCAATGTCATCGGCGTGCCCGCGTTGATGAGGTCGCGAAGACGACCCTCCAACGTGCGACGGTTGACCATGCCAGTGAGTCCGTCGGTCTTCGCCTGGAATTGCGTGGTCGCAATGACCCGCTGCGTACCGATACGCATGGCAGCATCGTTTGCGATCGCCCGCAGGCCCGACACCGTGATCGAGTCTGGTTCCTCTCCGTCGGGGCCGGTCGCGTGCAGCACACCGATGCCGCGTCCGCTGAACAACAACGGCACACATGTTGCGGACAACGGCCCACCAACCCGGCCCTGCAAGTGCGGACACGCACGGAGTTCGCCGCTCGACACGAATGTAAGGGCCTGGCCACGACGCACGGCGGGACAGTCATTCGGTGACCCAACGTCGCAGCCCGGCGCATCGTTGGTCGCCGCGACGCGTCCGACGTGAGCGATGCTCGAGTCGGCGAGCAGCACCTCGGCCACACCGCAGATCGGAAGCTCGAGGAGCGCCCGCTCGACAACATCGAGCGTCATCCGCTCGTCGAGGGCACCGTCGAGGGCCTCCCGTAACTCCTCCGCAAACTCCTGCCGCTTCAGCTGATCCACAAGTCGAAGAGAGGTCTCGCGAGTCGCCGTCTCCGCGGCGTTCTTCGCCGCAAACGTCACGCGTATTCGTCGATCCATCGCGACGGCGAGCAGGAGAAGGGCGAGCACTGCACTGCCCGTCGCCCACAAGAGGCGAGTGTGTGCGGCGTCCACCGACGACTGAGCGTTGGCACGGTCCTGAACCGTTGCGGCGTTCACCTCGCGACCGAAGGCGAACTGACGTTGTTCCAATTCAGCCGCATCCGCTCCCATTTGCTCGAGATGCGCGGGGACCGCCGCCGGGTCGCTGATCAGAAGCCCGGTGAGCTCGACCGCGTCGGCCACATAGAGCCGCATCGACTCCACCATGGCGCCATAGCTTTCGAGAAGCGGCGCTTCGGCGTCGCCCTGGACGAAGAGATCTCGTGCGACTGTGAGTTCGGTCTCGACCTCGTTGCGGAGCCGTTCTGCATCGGCGGTGACGGTCACTGGATCAGCACCGCCGCCCGCAGCTTTCAGGATCCCGGTGTCGATCGCAGACCGCCAATACATCGCGGTCTCGTAGTGACGAAGAGCTTGGCGTTGAACGGCGGTTTCCTCGGCCGCGATACCGAGATCATGGGTGGTTCGTGCCCCCATGGCACCGACTGCAGCAACCCCGACCGTCGCGAGCACGATCACGAGCACGGCCACCCGCTCGAGCGGGTACCGTCGGCTGCGCCCCGACGCAACACCCTTCGCTCGCCGCTGTATGCGCATCGGCACCTATCGGCCGCGACCAGTAAATTCTTAGCGCTACTCCGACTGCAGCAGCGTCGCCGGCGCAAGACGGCGGGCCCGGCGAGCGGGCACCGCGGCCGCCAGATTGGCCAGCAACGTCAAGCCCACGACGATGGCGGCCACGAGCAGGAATGGTCGTGACGCACCGTTCACTGCGCCAACGCTGTCGGCAAACGAACGAAACACGACTTGTCCCACGATCAGCCCTACCGGTGTCCCGATGAGAAGTGGCAGCACGATGAACGACGTTGCCTGCCAGTGGACGGCGCGGGTGATCCACGAGCGATCGGCCCCGAGACAGCGCACTATCGCGATGTCGCGGCGCCGGTTGTTCATCGACGTGAGCATCACGTGCGCCACTGTCAAAACCGCCAGCGTGCCGAGTAGCGCCGCGAGGAGATACGGAATGGCACGCACCCGGCCGAGGTTCTGTATGGCCGCGGGTACGGTCGATTCGCCGACGTCCGCTGCCCCGTTCTCGCTCATGATGCGCCCGATCGTGCTGCGGGGGGTGCCGGGTCGCACGTTGAAGATCGGGGTGTTCGCCACTACCTCCGGGTCGATCTGCTGGAGACCGTCGTAGGTGACCAATCCGTCCTGTCCGATGCCCTCGTTGGACCCGATCGACGGTACGACCGCCAGGCCCGTGACGCGGAAGGTGCGGGTGCCATCAACTCCTTCGAGGGCCAACTCGTCGCCGATCCCGACGTGCAACGCGTGCGCCGCCAGCCGACCGAGTGCAATTTCGTCCTCGCTGACCGGAAGGCGCCCTGCGAGAACCCTCGGCGAAACGTCGCCCTTGACCGGTTCCATCCCGATCAGGCGCAACGTGTAGTCGTTGACCCGTGCTTGGCCCTCCGACAAGAGCATCAAGCCATCGACATCGGGTTCGGCTTCGAGCGCGGATCGCAGCTCGTCGGAGACGGTGGTTTGTCCACTACCGAAGGACCCGTCGTAGTTCTCGCCGTAGCGAGTGGGGTCGGTGACCAACCGCTGGAGGCTTGCGGCGAATGTAAGTGCACCGACGATGCCGACGACGGTCATGAGCAAGCCCGCCACGGACGTGCGCACCGAGCCACTATCTCGTTGACCGCGGATGAAAGCGAGACGCAAACCGGTGGCGGCTGTCGCGCTGGGGCTCTTCGTCGCGATCCCTTCGATCACCGGCGACGGACGAACGATGTCCGGACGCACGTCCCCCGAGCCGACGGCGAGCACGTTCCACAGCAACAATGCCAGCACGAGGCCGATGGCGCCGACGATCAACACGACCGCCTCGATCCGTATACCAGGGTCGGGCTCGAGGCGGCGCGCGAAACCGCTGGGAAACACCCCGGAGGTGAGGACGGCGATGACAATGGCGAGCAACGAACCGACCACGATCGGCACTGCGGCTCGGCCGACCGATTCGGCGACGATCTGCTTGTCGATGAAGCCGAGTGCCGACAGGCGCGACCGCTCTGCGGCCGGCAGCCGAACCTGGCGCGTGATCAATTGGCCGAGCACCGCTACCGCAGCGATGGCCGACACGGCCGCCAGCAACCACAAACCCTGGCTCTGCGCCTCGACCGCGGTACGCACCGACGGGCCGACGAGGACCGCGGGGGCGAGGATGAAGGCGGCGCGGCCGTCCAACTCGTCGACTTGTTGTTGCAAATCGTCCATCGAGGCGCCGTCGGTGAGCTTCACCGCCATGATGCTCGTGGCCACACCGATTTCGGGTTCGTCCAGCAGCGTGTAGGGGAAGATCGCGACGGGTTCGGACCGCGATGTGGGGTCTTCGTCACCCGCCTCACCCTCGATGATGCCGACCAGTTGCGCCGGGAAAACCGGCCCATCGGGAATGTCACTGCTGAAGCCGGCCTTGTCGGCGTGCTCCTGCGTGTACGACACGAAGACGAACCGGTCACCGACCGTCGCCCCCCAGATCTCGAGCCAAGTCTCGGTCGCGACGAACTCGCCTCGGACGGCCGGGTCCGCGTCCCGACCATCCACCAAGCGCGACGCCAAAGCCCGATAGTCGCCCCCGAAGACGATCGCGTCCGGCGCTGAATCCATCGCCTCGGGGCGAAGCTTGCCGTTCGCGTCGAGGGCGTCGGGTCCCGTGAGCCCACCGAACACGAACGTGGCCGAATCGATCTCTTCGACCGCGGGCAAGTTCCGCAATTCTTCCAGCCGCGGGATCCCCCGGTCTTGTTGCAGCGTCACGTCGTATCCCGCGTCATTCGCCCTCGTGTAGCGGTCGGGCGAGCTTGCGGTTCGCTGCGCACCAGCGGCGAAGGCAAGCACAATCGCACCCACGACCGCGACGACCAGCGTCAGGCCCACCGTCGAGCGCCAGCGGGTGCGCAACCCACAACGCAGTCGATAGACAACTGGCCTCACGTCGACCAGTTTCGTCGGTGACAGCCGATCAGACCAGAAGGCCAGCGCCGACTATTTGCGGGTGCTACCACCCCCGCGAACCCGTGCCAAACGGTGCGTTCAGAGGTTCGCAGGCAGGTCGCCGATCACTTTCGCCACCCGCAGCGCGGTGATCTCGTCGTCGGCGTAGCCGAGCTCGTGGAGCACCTCGACGTTGTGCTCGCCCAGCACTGGCGCCGGGCGGGACAACCACCGTTGGTCCCGCCTCGCAAAACGAAACGGCGCGGTCGGTAGCGCCTGCGTACCGGTGACCGAATGTTCGACCGCTTCGAAATAGCCGCGGTCGCCAAGACTGCGATGCGTACCCAACGAACGATCGACGGCAACCTTGGCCGCGGGCACACCCGCGGCCACGAGCGCGTCGACGCAGGCCTGCACCGTGCGCGTCGCGGTCCATTCGTCGATGACACGGTCGATGGTGTCGTGCCCGGCTTGCCGGCCCTCACGCCGGTAGAACCGAGGCTCGGAAAGCATCGAATTGTCGAGTAGCGGTTGCAACGCCGACCAGTGCGCATCGGTCTCGACGCTGAGCGCGAGCCATTGTTCGTCGCCCGCGCATCGGTAGACCCCCTGTGGTGCCGCTGCGGGACTGCGATTGCCGGCTCGCTCGAGCGTGTTGCCGTACGCGGAGTACTCCACGATCTGCTCGGCCGCCGCGTTGAGCGCAGCCTCGAACATCGTGACCTCCACGAGGCGGCCGATTCCACTGCGCTCGCGTTCTTCCAGCGCAACCAGCGTGGCAAATGCCGCGTGCAGGCCCGCCAACGGGTCGCACGGACCTCGTGGGATCTGCATCGCTTCGTCGGGATAACCGGTGATATACGCCATGCCCGACGCTTGCTCCATCGTCTGCGCAAAACCAGGGCGATCGCGCCACTCCCCTGTCAGCCCGAACGCCGGCATGCGGGTCAAGATCACGCGCGGGTTGATCGCGTGGATCACGTCCCAGCCGAGCCCGAAGTTCTCGAGCACCCGTGGCGTGAAATTCTCGATGACGACATCGGCGCGCTCGATCAGCCGGCGCACGATCTCGACGCCTTCGGGCCGGCGAAGGTCGGCGGTGATGGCTCGTTTGTTCGTGTTCACTGCGTGGAAGATCGACGACCATTCCCACCAACGCGCCGCATCCGCCGGCCCTTTCGCGCTCGAGAATCGCATGCCGTCCGGACGCTGTATCGACTCGACCTTGACGATGTCGGCGCCGAGCACGCCCAGTTGATGCGACGCGAACGGGCCGGCCCACCAGGCCGTCAGGTCCACGACGCGCACGCCGTCGAGCGGCGCAGGTCGCGGCGCGCCCGCCGGCACGCCAGCGCGCGGCCGCGACCGCAACGCGATGCGGTCCGTCGAGTCACCGAGTGCCGGTGCTGGTTGCAACGGTGCCACCGAGGTGCCATGCACGCGGTACGGAATGTTCGGTTGGAGAAAGCCGCCGTTCGGATTGCGCACGAAACTCTCACGGCCGCGGCAGGCTTCGAGATCGGTCACCGTCGCGCCGTTGCCGATCGGTGCGACAGGAATGCGAAACGCGGCGGCCTCTTGCATGACGTCTTCGGTCGTGTGGGCCGAGGTGTACGTGTGCACTCGCGCCGTGAACTCTTCGCGATGACGCCACCGCGTGTCACGGTTGGCATAGGTCGGATCAGCCAGCCAATCGCCGGCATCGATGAGGACGAGGAAATCCTGGAACTGCTGTGCGGCCACGGTACAGAAACCCACGTAGCCATCGATTGTCGGCTCTATCGAGGGAATTTCGACCGAGCGAGCGAGACCGGAATCCGTAGTGCCGGTGAAGCTGCCGAGCAAGTGGGCGTAGCCGTTCATCGTGAGCATCATCGTGTCGAACGCCGCCACGTCGACGTGCTCGCCGTGCCCGGTGCGCCGCGCCGCGACCATCGCCGCGAGACCGCCGAGCGCCGCCGCGGTACCGGTGATCCATTCGCCCAGCCGTCCGCCGCACTGCACCGGGGGACGTTCGGGGTTGCCGCGGCGACCGAGCGACCCACATTCGGCCTGCAGCGTGAATTCGGTGGCGGGCCGGTGTTGCCAAGGCCCTCTCCCCCACGGTGAGATCGACAACACGACGAGCGCGGGGGCAATCGTAGAGAGATCGAGGCTCTCTATGACACCGGGCTCGAAGCTCTCGATGACGAGATCGGCGTCGAGCATCAACTCGCACACGAAGTCGTCGGCCAGGTCCCCGACCACACCCCGCTTGTTGGTATGGAGAAAGCGAAACAGCGCGCCGTCTTCACCGGCGGGCACGTCACCGCCGATACGCCACCGTCGAAGTGGGTCACCGCCGGCCGACTCGATCTTGACCACCTCAGCGCCCGCATCCGCGAGCAGCTTGGACGCGTAGCCACCGGCGATGCCCGTCGACAGGTCGACGACGCGAAATGCCGAGAGAATGCCCAAACCCGGCGCCGGCGCCGGTGCGCTAGAGGACTCCACGGCGCGGATCGTAAACCGCGTGCAGCCCGCGGCCGATCCAGTTGAACGACAGCACGGTCAAAACCATGAACGTGCCCGGCACATACGTGAGATGCAGCGCGGTGTCGAGCTTGGAGCGACCATCGTTGATCATCTTGCCCCAGCTCGGGGTGGGTGGGGGAAGCGAAAGCCCGAGGAACGCCAACGAACCTTCGGCAATGATCGCCAGTGCGATGACCACCGGCGCGTAGGCCAGCAACGTGATCAACACGTTCGGCATGATTTCCCGCGTGAGAATGCGCAAGCGGCTCGCGCCCATCACCTTCGCGGCAGTCACGAACTCGCGCTCGGCGACGACGAACGTGCTCGCTCGCGCCAGCCGAATGAACGACGGGACGATCAGGATCGCGAGTGCGATGACGATGTTGCGCAAGCTGCGTTCGAAGATCGTCACCATCGCGAGCAGCAAGACCAACGGCGGGAAAGCGATCATCGCATCGGCGACGACGGTGATGATGCGATCCAACAGGCCGCGGAAGTAGCCGGCGAGCACGCCGATCGCGGTGCCGATCACCATGCCGATGCCGACGGCGAGCACCCCGACGGCGAGCGACACCCGCGCCCCCCACACCACCCGCGACAACATGCTGCGGCCGAGCTCATCGGTGCCGAGGGGCTCTTTCAGCGAATGGAACGGAGGCTGCAGCGTCTTGTCGAAATTGGGCGCCTTGTAGTCACGGAAGGGAAGCAACGGGGCGAACAGCGCCATCAGGATGAGCAAGGTGACCCAGAACGCCGCCAGCCAGAACCCGACACCCAGACCCGACCACGCACGGCGCTTGGCGGAACGGCTCGCGGGCGCGGCCGATGGGTACGCGTGGACGCCCAGGTCGGCTGCCACCCCAAAGCCGCCCGCGTGGTCTACGGGAGGCATTGCGCCGGCGCCGTCATTCGGAGCCATGACGCACCCTCGGATCCAAGAAGCCGTAGAGAATGTCGGTGACGGCGTTGAGCGTGACGTAGATCGTGGCGATGACAAGCACACCGGCCTGCACCTTGATCACCTCGTTGGACGCGATGGCGTCGACGATCATCTTGCCCAGCCCGGGGAGACCGAACAAGACCTCGACGATCACCGCGCCACCGAGCAGGCGACCTGCGTTCAGCGCGGCCAAAGTGAGCAGCGAAATCGAAGAGGGCCGCAGCGCCTGACGGAACAACACGTTGCTCGTCGACATGCCTTTCGCGCGCGCGGAGAGAATGAAGTCCTCTTTGAGCGTCGTGATCATGTCGGCGCGCAACACTTGCGCCAGCACGGCCATCTCCGCGAGCGCGAGCGAGAAAGCGGGCAGCGTCAGCGACTTGAGGTTGGCGACAATGCCGTCACTCGTTATTCGCGAGTAGCCGGAGACCTGTAACCAGTCGAGCTTGATCGAGAAGATCGTGATGAGGATCACCGCGGTGAGAAATTGCGGTATCGAGATGAGCGTGATCGTCGAGACACCGAGGATGCGGTCGGAACGCCGATTCTCACGGTAAGCCTGATAGGTGCCGATGGGGATGGCCGCGAGCAGCGCGATCAACATCGCAAGCGAACCCAGCTCGAATGTGACCGGCAGGCGCGGCGTGATGTCTTGCGTCACCGGGCGGTTGTCGCGGAACGATCGGCCGAGATCACCGCGAACCGCATCGCCCAGCCAGCGGCCATAGCGAACGACGAACGGATCGTCCAAGCGCAGTTGCTTACGCGCGTTCGCGATCTGCTGCGGCGTCGCATCTTGCCCGAACAGGCTGTATTCGATGCCTCCCGGCATGAGGTCGAGCAGCGCGTACGTGAGCAACGACACGATCAACAAGACGATCGCAAGATGAAGAATTTTTGCACCGATGAGACGTCCCACCGCCAACCTCCTTTCCGAGAGAACGAAGTCGCGCCGGCCGGCGACCCACTAAGGGCCGCCGGCCGGCGTGACCAACTACTGAACTGACGTCACTTCTTGAGCCAGAGCTCTTCGACCGGGATGACACCATCTTCGTAGATGGTGAGACCCTGGACCGCCTTGGTAGAAGCAGCCGCGACGATCGAACGCTTGTAGAAGAACACCGGTACCTCGTCGGCAAGGATCTGCTCGATTTGGCCGTACAGCGTCTTCAGCTTGGCGTTGTCCGAAGTGATCTTTGCCTCGGCCAAGATGCTGTCCATCTTGGTGCTGCAGAAGCCCGTGGTATTGCGGGGGTTGGCGCATTGGAGCTGGGCCAGGATCGAATCCGGACGAGCTACGAACTGGATACCCCAGCCGTGCACCGTGTACGTCTTCGCCGCGACCCTCGCACCGGCGGCGGCCGCGTCGACCGCGTCGACCGAAACCGACACGTTGCTCCCACCGCACTGTGTCAGCGCAGCCTGCATGAATTCAGCCGACGGCGGTTGCCCCTGGTTGAACACGCCGATGTTGATCTTGATCGGGCCACCGTTCTCCTTGGCCAGAGCCGCCCATGCAGCGGTCGCGGCGGCGCAGTCGTAGCTCGGCCACTTCACCGACGGGTTGTCGTACGGGGACCCCTCATAGATGAATCCATCTGCCGGCGGCAGACCGTTCGCGAACACCACTTCGGCGAGCTTCTTGGTGTCGACGCTCTGGATGAAGGCCTTGCGGGCCCGCACGTCCTTGAACGGAGCGGTGGTGACGTTGAACAACATGTTCTCGGCACCCTGCAAGCTGTACTTGGTCACCGTGATGCTCGTGTTCTTCTCGAGCGGCGCGATCGTCGTCGGGATCTGCGAGAAGATCAGGTCGACTTCACCCTTTTCGAGCGATGCACGCCGTTGGTTCTCGTCGAGCAGCGGACGGATCGTGATCTTGTCGAGGTACGGCAGGCCTTTTGACGCCTGGTAGTACTTCGGGTTCTTCACGAGGACCATCTTGTCGTCCTTGACCCACGACTCGACCATGAACGGGCCGGCTCCGATGGGCTTGGAGCCGAAGTCGGCGCCGGACGCCTTCATCGCGGTCGGCGAACCGATCACACCGATGCGCGACGACACGATGTCGTTGAAGCTCGACGATGCTTCTTTCAACGCCACGTCAAGTGTCTGTGAGTCCACCACTGTCATCGACGCGATGCCGGAAACCTGGCCTGCCATCGTGCACTTGAGTGCCGGGTCGCCGAGGCGTTCCCAGTTGTACTTGACCGCTGCGGCGTCGTACGGAGTGCCGTCGCTGAACACCACGCCCGGTTTGATCTTCAGTGTCCACGTCTTGAAGTCGGCACTGGGCTTGAGCGACTCGGCGATCTGGTAGCTGTACTCACCAGTCGCGTTGTTGAGCCGGATGAGCGAGTCATAGATCGGGATCGCGCGATTCGCATTCGTGCCTTGGCCGGTGAAGGCCCATGCGCACGGATCCATCGAGGGCGACTCGATGGGGAGCAGATAGCGCAGTTCGCCGCCCGGCGTCGGCTTACCCGCCACGGTGGTTGCGGTGCCGCCACCGGCAACCGTGGTCTCGGTCGCGGCCGAGCCGCCACCGTCATCACCACAGGCCGCGGCAAGTAGCCCCAGCGCGACAACTACCGCGCCGACACTCCTACCCCGTCTTCCCAGCATTTTCCGAACCTTCATGGGACCTCCCTTTGCGTTTTGATTTCTCTGTTTGACTGAACGATCCGACCCGCGCCGGATTTCAGGACGTGTTGGGCTTCGTGATCGGGTGATGGCACGCGACCCAATGACTCTCCGCGATCTCGCGGATGACAGGCGTCTCGGCCTCGCACAATGCGTCGGCGTTGGGGCAACGCGTGCGGAACCGGCAGCCCGATGGTGGCTCGATCGGCGACGGCAGTTCACCGGCGAGCGCCGACTTGGAGATCGTCAAGTGCGGGTCGGGCACGGGAATCGACTTGAGCAGCGCTTCGGTGTACGGATGCGCAGGGTCGGCGTAGAGACTGTCGGGCGAGGCGACCTCGCAGACCCGGCCGAGGTACATGACGATCACGCGATCGCTGACGCTCTTGACCACCGCGAGATCGTGCGCGATGAAGATCAACGTCAGGCTGAAGGTGCGCCGCAGTTCCTCGAGCAGATTGAGGATCTGCGCCTGCACCGAGACGTCGAGCGCCGAGACCGGCTCGTCACAGATGATCGCTTTCGGCTCCATCAGCAGCGCCCGCGCGATCGAGATGCGTTGGCACTGCCCGCCGGAGAACTCGGAGGGACGACGGTCGCCGACCACCGAGGGGTCGAGGCCGACGAACTCCAACATGTCGTCGACCTGCTTGGCGATCGTCGACTCGGATCGTGAGCCCCAGATCGTCAGACCCTCGGCGACGATGTCTCGTACCTTGCGGCGCGGATTCAACGACGAGATGGGGTCTTGAAAGATCATCTGGAGGCTGGTTCGGGTGCGCCGCAACTCTCGACCGGAGAGCCCGGTGAGCTCCATGCCGTCGAACGCGACCGACCCGGACGTCGGTCGCACCAGCTGAAGGATCGCCCGGCCTGTGGTCGACTTGCCGCAGCCGGATTCACCGACGAGACCGATCGTCTCACCGCGCAGTGCGTCGAAGCTGACGTCGGACACGGCATGCACGACTCGGCCCCGGCCGGCGGGATATTCGACGACCAGATTTTCGACGCGCAAGAGCGCCTCGTTCGCTGGACGGAGGTGGGCAGTACCGATCCCTGCCAACTCAGCTCACCGCTCTCGCCGTTACGAGGCCCGCGGCGGTCACGCCCGCCGCGAGGTTGGCGCGCCACGCCGCGTCGCCCGCAGGCGTACCGACGGGGAAATGACAACGCCACTGATGCCCGAGGCCACCGCTGAGTTCTGGTTCTTCGGCGATGCACTTCGGCTGCGCGTAGGCACAACGCGGCGCGAACGCACAACCGCGCGGGGGATCCACCATGTCGGGTGGTCGACCGGCGATGGCGTCGAGCTTTTGATGACTCGGCCGCTCGACCCGCGGAATCGAATCCAACAGTGCCCGGCTATACGGGTGCCGAGTGTTGTCGAAAAGTTCGACGGTGTCGGCAATCTCCACGATCTTGCCCGCGTACATCACGGCGGTGCGATTGGCTCGTCCCGCCACGACACCGAGGTCGTGGGTGATGAGGATCATCGACATGCCGAGCTCGGTTTGCAGACGATCGAGGAGGTCGAGAATCTGTTTTTGCACCGTGACATCGAGCGCGGTGGTCGGCTCGTCCGCCACGAGCAGTGTGGGATTGCAGGCGAGCGCGATGGCGATGGTGACGCGCTGGCGCATGCCGCCCGAGAGTTGGTGGGGGTATTGCCGCAACCGACGCGTCGGCTCGGGAATGCCCACGAGGCCGAGGAGGTCGACGGCCCGCTTCGTGGCCTCGGCCTTGCTGAGGTCGAGGTGATGGCGCATCGACTCGGTGAGCTGGATACCGATGCGGCGCACCGGGTTGAGTGAGGTCATCGGGTCCTGGAAGACCATCGCGATCTCGGTGCCGAGCACCCGCTTCCGCTCTGCGGGCGTGAGCGCCAAGATGTCGCGGCCGGCGAGTCGCAGCGACTGCCCCGGTGGCCGTACGGCGTTGCCCGGGAGGATGTTCATGATCGCCCGGACCATCACCGACTTCCCCGAACCCGATTCCCCGACAACGCCCAGCGTCTCGCCCCGCTGCAACGCGAACGACACGCCGTCGACGGCGCGTAGTTGGCCCCGCGGCGTGTCGAACCACACCGATAAATGGTCTGCTTCGAGGAGCGTCTCGGCCGGTGCGACCGCAGGCGGCCCGGACTCCAGAGTGTTGCCCCCCGACATATGTGGATTAATCTGTCACATATTGTGAGTGCATGCCAGCATCGGCGACCGCCCGACTGGCTCCTACCTGTCTACTGAATGGGACTTCGCTCTATGACCACCGGCGATGACGCCGCCCAGGCGTGGGTCCCTTGGACCGAGGCACTCGAGCAACGGCGGGTGGCGGCTCGGGCAATGGGAGGCGAAGAGCGCCTTACGCGCCAACACGACGCCGGCCGCCTCGATGCGCGCGACCGCATCCACCGGCTTTGCGACCCGGGATCTTTCCGCGAACTCTGGGCCCTCGCCGGCGGCGACGAGCCGCAGGGCCCCGTGGCCGCCGACGGCTTTCCCTGCGGGCACGCCCGGATCGACGGCCGGCCCGTCGCCGTCGGGGCCGAGGACTTCACGACACTCGGAGGCTCGATCGGGGTCGCCGGCGCCACCAAGCGAGAGCGACTTGCTCGCATGGCGCGCGACGAACGAATGCCGCTCATCCTGTTGCTCGAAGGCGCCGGAGCGCGCGCCTCCAAGGCGCTCGAGCGCTACATCCCCCATCCCCATGACCTCTCCACGATGGCCGATCTACCCGGCGTTGTGCCCACGATCGCCGTCGTGGCCGGCCCATCGGCCGGACACGGGGCACTGACCGCCGCGCTGAGCGATTTCGTCGTGATCGTGCGCGGGCAAGGCGCGTTGTTCACGGCCGGCCCTCCCCTCGTCAAGGCGTCGATCGGCGAAGTGATCGACGCACAGGCGCTGGGCGGCGCCCAAGTGCACGCGATCGTCAGCGGCGTCGCGCACCTGGCCGTCGATTCCGAAGACGACGCCCTCGACGCGGTTCGTCAGTACCTGTCGTACTTGCCGACCAACGCGTGGGAATCCGCGCCCTGGGCCGGGCCGGCCGACGGCAACGCCGATGTGGGCCGGCGCCGCACCCATGCGGTGCTGTCGCTCTTGCCGCCCGACGCGCGCCGTGCGTACGACGTGCTACCGATCCTGCGTGAGGTCGTCGACCGCGACTCGCTCTACGAGATCGCACCCGAACACGGTCGCTCGATCATCACTGCATTCGCCCGCCTCGGCGGCCACGCGGTTGCGTTCGTCGCCAATCAACCGCTCGTCCAAGCCGGCGCGGTCGATGCCGAGGCGACGGACAAGGCGGCGCGCTTCGTCGAGATCGCCAGCTCGTTCCATCTGCCACTCGTCTTCTTCGCCGACAACCCGGGCGTGATGGCCGGCAGCGCATCCGAGCGCGCCGGCATTCTTCGCGCCGCGGCACGTCTCTATGCCGCGCAACACCGCGCCACGACCGTGAAGATCCACGTGACCTTGCGCAAGGCGTTCGGCTTCGGCAGTTCGATCATGGCGCTCAACCAATACGACGGCCGCACGTACGCGTTCGCGCTACCCGCAGTCACCCTCGGCGTGATGCCGGCGCGGGCGGGTGGTGCGGTCGCGAAGTCGAACGAATCCGAACGGGAGGCGCTCGAGACCGCCGAAGCCGCGGGACCGTGGAAGTTGGCCAGCGAGGCCGCGTACGACGACGTCATCCATCCCGCCGAGCTGCGAGATACCTTGCTCGACACGATCGAACTCGCGCATCGCCCGAGCCGGCGCCTCAAGCCGGTCGCCCGGTTCGGCTACTTGCCATGACGGGCCGTTGGGACGGTACGACGTTGCGTTGGCCCGACGATCCGATGCTCGGGCCGGGTTCGCCGTTCGAGATCGTCGAAGAGAACGTCCTCGGCGAGACGACGATGGTGTTCCGCGAACGCTTGCGGTCGTATCGCGAACTCGTCGAGCAAGCCACGGCATACGGCGATCGAGAGGCATTCGTCTTCGGCGATCGCCGCATCAGCTATGCGCAGCACGGTGCCATGGTCGCCGGCGTCGCGCACGGCTTGGCCACGCGCCACAAGATCGGCCCAGGCGATCGAGTCGCGCTCTTCGGCGCAAACACTGCCGAATGGGTCATCGCCTTCGGGGCAATCACCACGCTCGGCGCGACGGCAGTTGCACTCAACGGTTGGTGGACCGCACCTGAAGCCGAGTACGCGCTGAGTTTGACCCAGCCCCGACTTCTCCTTGCGGACTCCAAGCGCGCGGCACGCTTGCGTCCCCAATCGCTGGCGGTCCCCTTTGCCTCACTCGAAGACACCGTCGCCGAGTTCGGCGCGGATCATGTCGCGCTCGCCGACCAGCCCATCGGCGAAGACGACCCCGCAGTGATCCTCTTCACATCGGGCACAACGGGACGTCCGAAAGGGGCGACCAGCTCACATCGCAATCTGTTGATGCTGGCCACGAACACCTCGTTCAATCAGCTGCGTTCGGCCACTCAATATCCCGACTACGTGCCTGCGTACCCGCCGTGCACACTGGCGCAGCTTCCGCTGTTCCACGTCTCGGGCTTGCACGGGTCGCTGGTCCATTGCCTGTCGCTCGGACAGAAATCCGTCTGGCCGCTGGGCCGCTTCGACGAGCGCAACGTGCTGCGGCTCACCGAAGAGGAACGCATCACAACCTGGTCGGTGGTCGCCACGCAATTGTTGCGATTGCTCGAGCACCCCGATTTCGAACGCTACGACCTATCGAGTCTCGGGTTCGTGGGTGGAGGCGGCTCGGCATGGTCACTCGAGTTGTTGCGCAGGGTGCGCACCCAGTTGCCGCAAGTCGTGCCGGCGATGTCGTTCGGGTTCGGTCTGACCGAGAGTTCGGGCATGGGCACGGTCAACATCGGCTCGACCGTCCTCACGAATCCTGATTCGGTGGGTGCCCCTCGACCGACGTGCGAGGTACAGGTACGTGATCTCGATGGCGCAGCCCTGCCCGAAGGCGCAGAGGGCGAGATCTACCTGCGCGGACCGTGCATCATGCTCGGTTACTACGACAACCCCGAGGCGACCGCATACTCCATCGTCGACGGTCGATGGCTCCGCACCGGCGACCTCGGGTGGATTCGTGACGGGCTGCTCTACATCGCGGCCCGGCGGACCGACCTGATCATCCGCGGCGCGGAGAACATTTATCCGATCGAGATCGAGCACCGGCTGATGGAGCATCCGTCCGTGGCCGACGCGGCGGTATTCGGTGTCGCCGACCGCGTGCTCGGCCAAGCGGTGCATGCAGTGGTGCAACGGCGCGCCGACACTGCGCCGACGCCCGACGAGTTGCGCGCGTGGGTTGGCGAAGGACTCGCGTCGTTCAAGGTACCGACCACGATCACGGTGCTCGACGAGGCGTTGCCCCGCAATGCGACCGGCAAGGTGCTCAAGCACGTCTTGCGCGGCGACGCCGAAAACACATTCCTCGACGACTAGTTCACGACGCCTGCTCGCGGGTCCCCGCGAGATCGGCCATGAGGTCGATGAGCTCATCGTCGTTGACGAAGAGGGTGTAGCCATCGGCGCCGGCCGTCTCCCACGCCGCCCATCGCTCGGCGATACGACGGTCGCTACCGATGAGCCGCGTCGAGTCGAGATAATCGTCGGGCACCGCGTCGGTCGCGTGCTGGCGCTCGCCCGCACGCCAGTACTCCTCGACCCGCTGCGCTTCATCAGGAAATCCGCACCGCTCCATCTGCTCGCGGTGAAAGTTCTTGCCCTTCGCTCCCATGCCACCGACGAACATCGCGACACTCGGCTTGAGCGCGGCGATTGTCGCGGCCACGTCATCGGTACGTACCACCGGCAATATCGCCCACACGGTGAAGCGTTCGCGAGTCATGCCATCGGTGCGACGAGCGAAACCCGCGTCGAGCGCCGGCTGGTAACGCGCCATCGATCCGGGGTGAAAGCCCATCGGTAGCCAGCCGTCGCCGATCTCGGCCGCGAGCCGAACTGCTTGCGGCCCGCCGCCCGCCAACCAGATCGGCACCGGCGCCTGAGGGTGCAGGATCGACTTCAACGGCTTGGCCAACCCACTCGCACCCGCACCCACATACGGGATCTGGATCTCGGGGCCTTCGTAGCGCACGGGCTCGGCGCGTTCGAGGGTCTTGCGCATGATGGTCACGTAGTCACGCAGCCGAGCAAGCGGGCGTGTACTCCACGGCTGGCCGTACCAACCTTCGACGACTTGCGGTCCCGACAGACCGAGGCCGGCAATGACACGACCGCCACCGGCAAGTCGGTCGAGCGTGGCGAGCGACATCGCGGCGGTGGTCGCCGGGCGCGCCGCGAGTTGCAGCAGCCCCGTTGCCAACCGAATGCGCTGCGTCCGCGCCGCGATGTAGCCGAGTGGCACCAACGCGTCGGCTCCGTACGCCTCGGCCGACCACACCGAATCGAAACCAACGGCCTCGGCTCTGCGGATGCGGTCGATCGGTAATTCCGCGGTCGCGCTCGACCACGTCTCCAGCCCTACTCCCAACTTCACCATGGCTTCGACACTATTTGATAACTTGCTTCACATGGTGATCGGCGAGTCACGCTTCAGTGCGATCGGATGCCGTCGAGATCGAGGCGTGGCGACCGTCGTGCTCAACCGTCCACAGCGCCGCAATGCGTGGACACCGACCATGGCTGCCGAACTGAACGAGGTCTTCGCCGAACTCGATGCCGACGACGACACACGCGTCATCATCGTCACCGGGGCCGGCGATCAGTTCTGTGTCGGTGCCGATCTCCAGGACGCGGAGGCGTTCGAGACCGCCGAGGGCTATCGCGATCCGACCTACTGGCGCCACCTGGTGCCGCCATGGTCGTTGCGCAAACCGGTGATCGCCGCGATCAACGGCAACGCGGTCGGCGTCGGGATGACCTTCGCGCTGCAGTGCGACCTCCGATTCGTCGCCGATGACGCGAAGTTGGCGTTCGCGTTCGTACGGCGCGGCGTGCTCGCCGAACTCGCATCGCATGTGATCTTGCCGCGACTCATCGGCATCGAACGCGCGGCCGATCTCTTGCTCTCGGGCCGCACGATCACCGGCACCGAAGCGGCAGAGATGGGTCTAGCGGGCCGTTGCCTACCCCGTACCGAAGTGCTGGCGGCGGCCGAAGCATGGGCCCATGACGTCGCCGTAAATGCCGCGCCAGTCTCGGTCGCGCTGTCCAAGCGATTGCTGTGGGACGGCTTGAACACCTCGGCATGGGACATGGTCAAGCGCGAGCAAGATCTTCTGCCGTGGATCTGCAATCAACCCGACGCGGTCGAGGGTGTGACGTCGTTCTTCGAACGCCGCCCCCCGCAGTGGACGCTGAGCCCCGTTCGCGATCTTCCGGCGTGGCCCGCCTGACGCGCCCGGCCTAGCGCGCCGCGATGGGCTCGTTGGTGTGGGTGTCGATCTCGAAGGCGCTCTTCAGACCGAGCTCGTCGCCGATCTGCCGCACCGCCGGCAATACGTACTCGCCCATGTAGCGGATGCCCCTCATCGCTTCGTCGTGGGTCATGTCGCCGTCGCCGTGCCAGAAGAACACGTTGCCCGGCCGCAGCGTCTCGAGCACGTGGCGGATGCGCGGGATCACGCTCTCGGGCGTCCCCACGATCGCCGCATGGCGTTCGAGCACGTCGTCCCAAATGCGATAGCGGCGCTTGGTGTGTTCTTCGGCAGTCACGTCCTCGTGACGCCACGTCTCCTCGTCGAGCGCCGAGCCGACCTTTTGACCGGTGGCGATACCGCGTGACTCGGCCGCCGGGTTGAACTGGATGGTGGGCAGGTAGCCGTCTTGTTTGCGCGTGTTGAGACCAGGCAGGTTCATGGCCCAGATGTTCGCCTTGCCGTTGCTACCGTCCAGGAACACGTTGCCCGGTCCTTCGATCAGCTTGCGACCCGTCTCGTACGCCTTCTCGTCGCTGTCATCGACATGCACGCGGAACATGTAGCCGAGGTGTTGCGGTCCGGCTTCGTAGCCGTTGCGCCGCGCCTCTTCGCGGTAGATCTCGAAGGTCTGCTCCGTGAGATGCAATTGCGTGTCGAGCATGATGTATGGGTAGCGATGGCGGGCCGCCCACTCGACCGTGGCGCGGCTGATGTTGCCGGGAATCCAGATCTGTGGGTGCGGTTGTTGATACGGGCGGACCCAGGGGTTGACGTAACGGTATTGGAAGTGGTTGCTCTCCCAGCGAAAAGGCCCCGGCGTGGTCCACGCTTTGACGATGAAGTCGTGCGCTTCTTGAAAGCGCTCCCAGTTGTAGGGCGACTGTGCGTTGTGCGACACGCTCTCGCGTCCGGTGCCGCGCACCCAGCCCGCGACAAGGCGCCCCCGCGACAGCACGTCGATCATGCCGAGCTCTTCGACGAGCCACAGTGGATCGTCCCAGATCGGCAGCACGTTGCCGAGCAACACGATCTTCATCTTCTTGGTGATGCGCGCCAAGATGCCCGCCTCGACGTTCATCGGACCGCCACCCATGCAGAACGGCGTCGAATGGTGCGAGTTCAGCATCACACCATCGAAGTTCATCTCCTCGACGTACAGCTTCTCGTCCAAGAACCGGTGATACAGGTCTGCCTGCAGTACCGGATCGATCGTGCCGTTGCTGAGCGAGAGATCCATCACTGGCGTCGCGCTGCCATACCAAGAAGCCTGCGGATCTTGATACGGGCGTTCTGTGAAGTATCCGACAAACACGTCTTCCTCCGAACTGGCCGAGCGGCTCCCGCAGAACGGGACCTACGCGCGGGTGCTGAACTTGACGATCAACTCCGCGAGTCGATCCGGCTGCTCGAGGTCGACCACATGACCGGCGTCGTCGACCACTTCGATCTGCGAGTGGGAAAGCACGTCCGCGTATTGCTCCGCGCAATCGAACGGCACGATGCGATCTGCTCTGCCCCACACGAGCAACGCCGGCGTCGTGACCGCGCGCAGCAGTGTCGGCAGTTGCAAGCTCCACATCCACGGTTTCCACGTGACCCGCGCCGTCATCTCGCGGCTGTAGTCCCACAGGTCGATGATCTCCTGGGGCGGGTTGCGGCCGAAATGCGCGATGAACGCGGCGTCGTCGCGAAAGCTCTGACGCGCGTAGTCGGTCCAGCTCTCGGTCATCGGGTCGTGGATGAAGCCGTCGCGCGGCTTGATGCCCGCCGCGCCCACGAGTGTCATCGTCGCGAAACGTTTGTGGTGCATGGCCGCCATCTCGGCCGCCAGCCAGCCACCGAATCCGAGACCGACGACGTGCAGTTCATCGTGGCCCATCACGTCGAGGCACTGGTGCAACAGCACGCCGAGATGCGACGGGTGCCGCGCGGTCACCGGTCGTTCCGATCGTCCGTAGCCGGGGATGTCGGGCGCGATCACGGTGAAATGCTCGGCCAGGCGATGGTGGAACGGGGTCCACATCGGCCCTGTCGAACGATGCAGGACGACGATGATCGGCCCATCGCCGCGCTGCATGACGTGGATCGCCGCGCCCGCAAGGTCGACGTCGCGTTCGGAGACAGGCGCGCTCGCGCCGGATGCTGTCACGTGGTTCTCGCTCCCCCACCCGCCCGTCGATTGGTTTCACAATGTAACAGTGGGCTCCATATACGTTAACGAATGGCGGGGGACAGCGCTAACCATCCAGTCGGGCAACGGCGCGCTCGAGCGCTTCGAGATGCGCGTCGATGGCGCCGAGTCCGGCATTGAGCGTGTTGAGCACGAGGCGCGACGACCCCGCGCCGCGCCAGTCATCGGCCGTGCGCGCGATGCGGTCGAGGTCGCCGTCACCGACGTTGATGCGGCCCTCGATACCAATCTCCGAGGGGTCGCGGCCGGCCGCCGACGCGGCCTCGCGGATCACGCCGAGCGCAGTGTCGAACGCGGGGCCCGGTGGCACCATCGGCAGCCATCCGTCGGCGACGCGACCGACGCGCCGTAGCCCGCGCTCGCCCGTGCCCGCGGCAAGCCACACAGGAATCGGTTGCTGCGGCAGCGGATTGATGCCGGCCGAACTGATGCGATGCCAGCGACCGGTGAAGTCGACGACGGGCTCGGTCCACAGTCTGCGCATCACGACGATCTGCTCTTCGATGCGACGGCCGCGCGTGGAGAAGTCTTCGCCCAACGCCTCGTACTCGACGTGATTCCACCCGATGCCGACGCCGAGTCGCAGTCGACCGCCGCTGAGGACCGCGACCTCGGCCGCCTGCTTGGCCACGAGGGCGGTCTGACGTTGCGGCAACACCAAGACGCCGGTGGCGAGGTCGAGTGGTGACACGGCCGCGAGATAGCCGAGCGTGACGAACGGTTCGTGGAACAAGTGTGTGTGATCGTAAGGGCCCGACCAATCGGTGTACGTCGCGCGGTCGGCGCCGAGTATGTGGTCGTACATGGTGATGAACCGCAACCCGAGCGCCGCGACGCCGTCCGCGAAGGCGCGAATATCCTCGGGTCCCGCGCCGATCTCTGTCTGCGGCAGCACTGCACCGAATTGCATGTCACCGCTCATCGCTGCTCCGGCGGTTCGGGATCCCACAGCCCCATCGTGCGGGCCACGTGATTCATCGCGCCGGCCGCCACGATGCCGCCGTCGATCAGATAGTCACCACCGGTCATCGTGCGAGCCTCTGCCGAGGCGAGGAACAGGACCAGGTTCGCGATCTCGTCGGTGCTCGTGGAGCGGCCGACGGGCACGGTACCGAGGATGGCGTTGTACAACGGCGATTCCGTCGCCATCGGTGACTCGACGAGCCCGGGGTGGATCGCATTCACGGTGATGCCCCACGGTGCGAACTCGAGCGCAGCCGACTTGGTCAACCCGCGCAGGCCCCACTTTGCCGCGGAATACGATGCCCGGTAGAAGCCGGCGAATGCGATCGCGCTACCGGTGTTGACGATCGCTCCCCCACCCGAATCGCGCATCAATGGTGTGCAGGCCTTCATGCCGAGGAACGCACCGGTCAGGTCGACCGACAGCACGGCGTTCCAATCTGCGAGCGATGTGCCCCGCACGTCGGTGCCGCGGCTGATGCCGGCGTTGTTGACGAGCACATCGAGGCGACCGAAACGAGTCGTCAACTCGCCGACGAGCGACTCCCAACTCGCCAGGTCGGTCACGTCGAGTGTCAGTTGCGTCATCCCGGGAGCACCGTCGGCCGCGGTGGCGACGTCGGCGGACACGACCGTTGCCCCTTCGTCGCGAAAGCGAGTGGCCTGCGCGGCTCCTTGTCCCTGCGCCGCGCCGGTGACGACCACGACCTTGCCTTCGAACCGCGCCAACGTGCGCCTCCCCTTCGGTCAGACCGCGACACTCGCGCGGCTGCATTTCAGAACTGTGCGGAGCCGCTCAACTCTCGGCGGCGGCGCGTTTGGCGGCTGCGATACCGGCGGCGATCTGGATGATCTGGTCTTCCTGACCGCCGACGAGTTTGCGGCGACCGCATTCGAGCAGAATCTCGGCGCCCGACACGTCGTAGCGCGCCGCGGCACGAAACGCGTGCTTGAGGAAGCTCGAGTACACACCGGCGTAACCCATGGTCAACGCCAACCGATCGAGCAGGCATTCGTCGTCCATGACGGGGCGAACCACGTCTTCGGCAACGTCGATCATCTTGAGCACATCGAGACCGGTGCGGATACCGAGACGCTCGGCCACTGCCGCGAATGCTTCACAACTCGTGTTTCCCGAACCGGCGCCGAAACGACGGGTCGAACCGTCGACTTGCACCGCGCCCGCACGGATTGCGCAGATGGTGTTGGCGAGCGATAGCGAGAGATTTTCATGACCGTGGAAGCCGACCTGTGCGTCGCTGCCCACGGACGCAACCACGGCAGCAACCCGATCGGCGGCCTCGTCGAGGATCATCGAACCGGCCGAGTCGACGACGTAGACACACTCGCAGCCGGCGTTCGCCATGATGCGCGCCTGTTCCGCGAGTTTCTCGGGGGCAACGGTGTGCGCCATCATCAAGAAACCGACCGTTTCGAGCCCGATCTCACGAGCGAGGCCGAAGTGTTGGTCGGCAATGTCGGCTTCGGTGCAGTGGGTGGCGATACGCACGATCGACACGCCGATGTCGCGAATCGCCTTGATGTCGTCTTTGGTGCCGAGCCCCGGCAGCATGAGAGCGGCGATCTTGGCGTGCCGAGCTTCGTCGACGGCCGCTTTCATGAGCACGCGCTCGTCGACGAGCGAGAACCCGTAGTTGTGCGACGAACCACCGAGACCGTCGCCGTGGGTGACCTCGATGACCGGCATGCCCGCGTCGTCGAGGCCGCGTACCACCGAGCGCACCTGCTCCTCGGTGAACTGATGGCGTTTGGCGTGCGAACCGTCGCGGAGGCTGGTGTCGGTCAACCGGACGTCGAGTTGGTCGGAGTATGGCATCAGCGGGTTTGCTCCAAGGTCAGCTTCATTGCAATCTGCTCACCCACGCGCGTCGCGGCAGCAGTCATGATGTCGAGGTTGCCCGAATACGCCGGCAGGTAATCGCCCGCGCCTTCGACCTCGATGAAGATCGCCACGCGGCCTTCGTCGAATTGCGGCTCGGCGGTGAGCCGGTAGCCGGGCACGTACTGCTGCACATCGGCCACCATGGCGATGATCGACCGCTCGACCGCAGCCGTATCCGTGCCGCGCGGCAGATTGCAGAAGATCGTGTCGCGCATGAGCATGGGCGGCTCTGCTGGGTTGAGGATGATGATGGCCTTGCCTTTGTCCGCGCCACCGAGCACCTCGACTGCGTTCGACGTCGTACGGGTGAACTCGTCGATGTTCTGCCGCGTGCCCGGGCCGGCGGACTTCGAAGCCACTGTCGCGACGATCTCGGCGTAGTCGACGGCGACGACTCGTGAAACCGCAAACACCATCGGGATCGTCGCTTGGCCACCGCACGTCACCATGTTGACGTTCATCTCGTCGAGATACTGCGACAGATTCACCGGCGGGATCACATATGGGCCGCGCGCCGCGGGCGTGAGGTCGACCGCACGAATTCCCCGCTCGAGATAGCGCGGCGCGTTGCGCACGTGCACGTACGCGGATGTCGCCTCGAACACGATCGCCGGTTGATCCGGTTGCGCAAACAGCCAGTCGACGCCTTCGGGGCTCGCCTCGAGGCCGGCCTTTGCGGCCAGCCGCAACCCTTCGGAGTCGGGATCGAC